>JAGAWN010000176.1 GCA_017941355.1 Ruminiclostridium sp.
AGAGAAAAAGAGCTATCCACTTTATGCCGCTTTGTATGCGCGCGTCCTGCGCGCTTTTGGCGGCAATACCACGGCTTCCTGCCGTGACCGTCTACTGCGTCAAGTCTCCTCACCGGGCGTGGTCTCCCCGGCGGCGGGGAGGTGTCGAGCTTGCGAGACAGAGGGGCTGACCGACAGACCAGCCCGCTTTCGGAGCCTTTCCTTGTATTCGACACGCCTATCTCATTTTCTCTTTTCAAAGCGGTTTTTAGAGGTACCCTAAAATATCGAAAGGAAACAACATGAAGATTTCGGAATTATTCAAAAGCGGCAAGCCCGTGCTTTCGTTCGAGGTTTTCCCGCCAAAAAAGACCAGCGGAGTAGAGACTATAACCGCTGCCGTTGATGAGCTTGCGGAGCTGAGACCCGCCTACATCAGCGTGACCTACGGTGCGGGCGGCAACACTGCCAACACATTTACCCGCGACATCGCGGCGCACATCAAGAACGACTGCGGCATCGAGTCTATGGCGCACATAACCTGCGTGAACAACTCGAAGGAGGAAGTCCTCACGGTCATGGACAGCTTTGCCGAAGCCGGTATCGAGAACATACTCGCCCTGCGCGGAGACATAAACCCGAATGTCCCGCCCAAGACCGACTTTAAGCACGCAAGTGAGCTCATAACCTTTATCCGCTCGCACTCAAAGTACGACAACATCGGTATTTCCGGTGCCTGCTATCCCGAGGGTCACACCGAATCCGACAGCCTTGTCGATGACATTCTCAATCTCCGCAAAAAGGTTGAAGCCGGAGCCGAGGAGCTTATCTCCCAGCTTTTCTTCGACAACGAATTTTTCTACGGATTCTGCGAGAAAGCAAAGATCGCCGGCATCAATGTCCCGATATCCGCAGGTATCATGCCTGTTACCAGCAAGTCCCAGATAGAGCGCATGGTCACCATGTGCGGGGCAAGCCTGCCGCAGAAGTTCGTGCGCATGGTGACTAAGTACGAAGCCCGTCCGGAAGCGCTGATCGACGCGGGTATCGCCTACGCCGCCGACCAGATCGCGGATCTGCTTTCGAGCGGCGTTGACGGGATACACCTCTACACAATGAACAATCCGTATGTCGCACGCAAGATCGTTGACATGATCGGAAAGCTGCTGTAATGGACGTAAAAAAAGAAGCACTGCGGTATCTCGGATATCGCGGGCATGAGCCGGACGCGGGTACTGCGGAACTGCTCGAACGCGGGTACAGCGAACTCAAAGCCTCGGTATCTCCCCACAGCTGCGTGAAACTTATCAGTAAAGCAGATGCGGACGCGCTGCTGATCGGGGCTGACATAGAAAAACACCTTGCGGACAGCCAGCGCGTCATCTTTTTCGCGGCAACTCTCGGCAGCGGCGCGGACAGGGTGATACGCACCGCCGAGATACGCAACATGGCGTATGCGCTTGTTCTCGACGCGCTTGCGAGCGCAATGACCGAGGAGTACTGCGACAGCCTCGAACAGCAGTTAAAGGAGCAGTACGGCGGGCATTTCACATGGCGGTTCAGTCCGGGCTACGGCGACTATCCGATAGAGGTGCAGCCCGACATTATCCGCTTTCTAAACGCGGAAAAGCTCATCGGACTGACTGTGACCGAGAGCAATATCCTGATTCCCCGCAAATCGGTGACTGCCGTTATCGGCATTTCCGAGCATGAACAGAGCAAGGGAGTGCGGGGCTGCGCGACCTGCAATATGCGGGAGAACTGCGCGTTCCGCAGAGACGGGCAGACCTGTCGTGAATAAGGAGAAGCGGCAATGACAGATACAACAATTCTTGACGGGGTCACATTCACCGCCGATATGAAAACGCTTGTTTGTTATCCCCGGGAAAAGACGGACACACTTTACCGGGTTCCCGACGGAGTGGAGGAAATAGGGGAAGAAGCTTTCCTTAACTACGATCTCCGGACTCTTGTACTTCCGTCGGGGCTTAAAGAAACAGCGCAGTACGCTTTTTTCTGTCCGGTTCTCGAAACGCTGTATATTCCCGCTTCGCTGGAAAGAGTATGTCTGAAAGCGTTCGCAAACTGCGGTTCGCTCAAAAACATATATTTTGAGGGAATGCGGGAGAAATGGAACGGAATATTCATTGCCGATTGCAATTCAACATTTGAAAAGGCTGAAAAGAGTTTTGGCAGAATATATGAAAGAAAGGGTCTGTAAATTGAACAACAAGATAAAAAAACTGCTTGAAAAAGATTGTGTTATTCTCGACGGCGGTTTCGGTACAGAACTGCAAAAGCGCGGAATGAAGCCCGGCGAGACCTCAGAGATAATGAACTTTGTACGTCCGGACGATGTTGAAGCTATCCACCGTTCGTACATCGAAGCCGGTGCGAACATCATCAATGCCAACACGTTCGGTGCGAACCGTCTGAAGCTTGCAAGAACGGAGTACACCACCGCCGATGTGGTGAAGAAAGCTCTCGGTATCGCGCGGAAGGCAGCCGAGGGAACAGACACTCTTGTCGCCCTCGATATCGGCCCCACGGGACAGCTTCTGGAGCCTGCGGGGACTCTCGCCTTTGAGGACGCGTACGATATTTTCAAAGAGATAATCGAAGCGGGGCGCGACCTCGCGGATCTTGTGATGATCGAGACAATGACAGACCTGTATGAGATCAAGGCGGCTTTGCTGGCGGCAAAGGAGAACTGCGACCTGCCGGTGTTCACGTTCATGTCGTTCGAGAAGAACGGACGCACCTTCACGGGAACACTGCCCTCCGCCGCGGCACTGACGCTGACAGGTCTCGGCTCGGACGCGATAGGCGTGAACTGTTCGCTTGCACCTGACGAGCTTTACGGCATTGTCGGCGAGATAATGCGCTATACCGATCTTCCCGTCATGGTCAAAGCAAATGCGGGACTTCCCGACCCGGCGACCGGTGCGTACAGCGTTTCGGCGGAGCAGTATGTCTCGGACTGCATAAAATACACGGAAATGGGCGTGCAGGTATATGGCGGCTGCTGCGGCACCACGCCGGAATATATCGCGGGACTGCGGGAAATGCTGAAAGCGCATACTCCCGTACTTCGCGGGAAGCGCGGTAACGTTTCCTCGGTGTGCAGCTACAGCCGCACGGTGGACATCACCTGCCCGAAGATCATCGGCGAGCGCATCAACCCGACGGGCAAGAAGCTGTTCAAGGAAGCTCTCAAAAACAACGATATCAACTACATTCTCAATCAGGCGCTTGAGCAGGTATCTGCGGGCGCGGACATTCTCGATGTGAATGTGGGACTTCCGGAGATAGACGAGAAAGAGATGATGGTGCGGGTAGTCAAGGCTCTTCAGGGCATAACAGACCTGCCGCTTCAGATAGACAGCACCAAACCCGACGTCATCGAAGCGGCTCTGCGGGTATATAACGGCAAGGCTATCGTGAACTCCGTCAACGGCGAGGAAGCTGTCATGGAGCGCATACTTCCGATAGTGAAGAAGTACGGCGCGGCGGTAGTGGGACTCACCCTCGATGAGAACGGCATACCCCCGAAAGCCGAGCAGCGCGTTGAGATCGCCGAGCGTATAGCGAAGAAAGCCGAGAGTTACGGCATACCGCGTTCGGACGTGTTCATCGACTGCCTTACCCTCACGGTCAGCACCGAGCAGAAAGCGGTATATGAGACGCTCCGCGCGGTTCGCACGGTGAAGGAGAAGCTTGGACTTCACACAGTCCTCGGCGTATCGAACATCTCATTCGGACTTCCGACACGCGAGCTTATAAACAGCACGTTCCTGTCAATGGCGATGGAGTGCGGACTTGATCTGCCGATAATCAATCCGAACATCACAGCGATGTCGGGGGCGGTGTTTGCGTATCGGGTGCTTGCCGCCCACGACGAGAATGCAGCGGAGTTCATCGAGCGCTACGGGCAGTCGGATGCTGCGAAGAAGCCCACTGTCCCGAAAGCCGAGGTAACTCTTGCCTACGCGATAGAAAAGGGGCTTGACAAGGACGCGGAAGCGCTTACGAAGCAAAAGCTCGAAGCCGGCGCAGACTCAATGGATATCATCAACAACGAGCTTATCCCGGCTCTCGACCGGGCGGGAGACGACTTCGGCAAGAACAAGATATTCCTTCCGCAGCTGATACTCTCCGCGAACGCGGCGCAGGCGTGCTTCGGCGCGATAAAGGCGGCAATGGCGGGACAGACTCAGATCAGCAAGGGAAAGATAGTTCTCGCAACGGTGAAGGGCGATATCCACGATATCGGAAAAAATATCGTAAAGACGCTGCTTGAAAACTACGGCTACACGGTCATAGATCTCGGCAAGGACGTACCGGAGCAGAAAGTAGTCGATGCGGCGATCGAGCATGACGTAAAGCTTGTGGGACTGAGCGCGCTGATGACTACGACCCTCGGTGCTATGGAGCAGACGATAAAGCTGCTGCGCGAGAGCGGGCATGACTGCAAGGTGGTGGTCGGCGGTGCCGTACTCACACAGGATTACGCGGACGCTATCGGTGCAGACTGCTATGCAAAGGACGCAAAGGACACCGTTGATTTTGCAAAGAAAATTCTCGGATAAACACTTATTTCCGACTGTGGATACCGCTCAGACAGAGCAGTACCTCAGCCGGATCCGGTAAACAAAACAACCGCTGAGGCATTTCGCCTCAGCGGTTGTTTTTATGTTATTGTGTATTCAGACTATTACTTTTCATCTTTGTTGGAGTCGTCGTCCTTGCCGGCTGCGTTCTTCTTTTTCTTGTTGATAATAACGCCTGCCGCAACACCGCCGCCTACCAGAGCCACGCCGCCTGCGATCGCTGCTACAAGACCGCCGTTGAATGTGGAGCCGTAGTATGAAGCCGATTCATCGTAAACCCAGTTAGCGTAGAGTGTTGTATCCGAGTAGATCGGTGTGCTGAAATCGAAAGCAAAGAGTGCGTTGCTGTCCGAGCACCAGCCGCCGAACATATAGCCGTCCAGGTAGGGGGAACCGGGGTTGGAAACTGTGCTTCCGCTCTCGATCGTGACAGGTGCGATGTAGGAGCCGCCCATGGATTCAAAGTAAACTGTAACGTAAGTCACTGCAGGAACATCTTCTATCCAACCTGCGTAGAGGGTCATATCGGATGTGATGGAGGAATACTGGTTGAAGCGTGATGTCAGAGAGGAGTTGGTGTACCAGTCATCGAAGATATAACCGGGTCTCTCGAGGTAAGGAAGCATATCTATCTGATCGCCTGCCATTACATACTGGTCAGCAACACTGCCTGCACCGTTGGTCTGGAATCTTACTGTGTAGTATGTGGGAGCGTTCTCAAACCAGCCTGCGTAGAGAGTCATGTCGGAATAAACGCTGTCGCTGAAATCGAACAGGATGCTGCAGCCGGGATCGGTGTACCAACCGATGAACTCGTAGCCGCTGCGTGTAGGAGCTGAGGGATAGTTGATTCTCTTGCCGTATTCAACTGTTGTGGAGGAAACTCTTGTTCCGCCCATAGAGTCAAAAGAGATCGTGCAGTACTGGGTTTCCTGCTTTACCCACTTAGCGTACAGGTAAAGGTCGGAAGTTACAGCTGTGTTGAATTCATACTCATATCTGTAGTTTGAATCTGTGAACCAGCCGTAGAAGTCATAACCGCTGCGGATCGGAACATCAGGGTAGCTTACTCTTGTGCCGTTCGATACTGTTATAGGAGAAACGTAGGAACCGCCCATGGAATCGAAGTAGATAGTGCAGTTGGCGTTTGAAGTCCAGCCTGCGTACAGGGTGATGTCGGAGTAGAGAGGTTCGCTGATATTGAAGAGCTGAGTGCAGTTTCTGTCAGTGTACCAGCCTGCGAACTCGTATCCTGCTCTTGTGGGAGCCTCGGAAGCGCCTGCGGGCTGACCGATAGTTACTGTTCTGGAATTAACGGTAGAACCGCCCATCGAATTGTAAGAGATCGTGTAGAAGTCGCCTATCCAGTATGCGTACAGTGTGATATCGGAGTTTATAACTGTGCGTCCGTCATAGAAGTAGTTGTTGAAGTTTCTGTCGGTGTACCAGCCGCCGAATACATATCCTCTTCTTGTGGGAGTAGGAGTTGTGATCGTGGAGCCTGCATTTACTCTCATGGAGGAAACGCTGGAGCCGCCGTTGCTGTTGAATGTTACAGTGTAGGAAGAAACCGAAGCTGTAGGAATAAGTGTCTTGCCGTCAATGTTGGAAGATGTTGCGGCAACGTTTGTACCCTTCTGATAGAGTGTCTTTGTGAAAGAAACGGAACCTCTGTAGGAAGAAGCATAAATGGAGTCGCTGTTGTTGGTGTAACCCAGAGTAATGGAGGAGTTGGAGGAGCTGTTGCCGCTTCCTATACCAGCCGCATTGCTGCCGCCTGTCGCGTTGATGTTACCGCCGGTGATCCTTATATCGGAGCCGTTGTCGCTGTAACCGCTTCCTATACCAGCCGCATTGCGTCCGCCGTTTGCTGTTACCTTACCGCCTGTGATGTTGATAACGGCATTGCTTCCGCCTATACCTGCCGCGTTGCGTCCGCCGTTTGCGTAAACGGTACCGCTCTTGATGATTATCTCACCTGCTCTTGCTCCGTTTTCGGAACCGATACCCGCGTTGTTGTCGTCGGCAGAGAATGAAGTTCCGTTTGTTGTACCTGCGTAAAGCTTACCGGTACCGGAAACCACAAGGGAGCTGCCTCTGTTTACTGTGATACCCTCGTCTGCTCTGAGAGTACCGTTGCTTCCGAGGAAGAGATCAACGTCACCCTCTACGGTGATACGGTTTGCTACTGTAACACCGTTCATGACTGCGTAAGCGCCGTCTGTGAGGTATGTGGTGTTCTTGTCGATAGTGTTTACAGCGGAGAGTGTAGCACCCTTGATGTCTGTGGAAGAGATCTTGCCGTCGAAGATCGTTCCGTTCGATCTGTTTGCGAGAGCCTTGTCTGCATAAACAGCGCCGCTGTAGGAGTTAGCGTATATTGTGTCCCAGGAGTTGGACCAGCCGAGGTTGATCGACTTACCGAGAACGCCGATAGCGCCCGAACCTCCCTTGACGTAGATGTTGCCGCCGCAGAGGTTGATGAACGCGCCGTCGCCGCCTATACCGCAGTAGCCGTCAGACGCTGTGGAGTTGGAGCCGTTTGTTGTACCTGCGTACAGGGAGCCTGTGCCGCCGTCCTGTGTGTAAACGGTGAACTCAACGCCGCTTGCTACGTTGATACCTGCTTTTGCAACAAGCTTGCTTCCGTCGGTGATGATTATGTAAGAATCATCGGTGACCTTGATGCGGGAGTCGATCGTTACATTGCCGTCAACTACATAGTAACCGCCGGTGAGCTTCTTGGTGCTCGATGTCATCAGTGTGTAGTCGCTTGTTTTCTTTACGGAGCCGGCATCGTTTATGTAGGTAACGCTTGTTGCCGCACTTGCAGTCACGCTGAGCTGAGGCATGAACTGAAAACCTGTGTTGGTAACCGCTGTAGCTCCTGCGCACATTACCGCAGCTGCAACCGCAGCCAGATGTGCAATTCTCTTTTTGGTAGTAGTCATAATAGATTTCCTTTCTGAATACATTTTACATAACAGCTTTTGAGTCTTCACTCATTTGCCCTTTCACCTTAATAAGCAGACTTTGCTGTCCTTGCGTTGCGCTTTCCGGAAAAATTTTTTCCGTTTTCAGGATCCGGGGTTCCGGCTTTTTTGCCTTACACCCTTATAAGCAGGATTTATTTTCCTGCGTTGCGTTTTTCCGAAAACTTTTTTCGGAACTTTTCTTTCGGGTGTCCGTTTTTTGCCTTACACCCCAATAAGCAGGATTTATTTTCCATGCGTTGCGTTTTTCCGAAAACTTTTTTCGGATTTTTTCTTTCGGGTGTCCGGTGTTTTGCCCTACACCATTATAAGCATGATCTGTTATCTTTACGCCGAGCTTTCCGTAAACAGTCAGAAATCTTTACGGATTGCCTAACCATGCACTTTATCTATTATACAATTATATTTTAGCATTGTCAATAAATAAATTACCAGTATTTTTTACCAATTTGACAGTGTTTTTAAACATATTATTTAAAAGTACCCCTTTAAATCCCTTTCCGGTGATTGACAACGGGGGCTTTTTGTATTATAATATATCATATCAGTATTTTCACAAATGATATATTTCAAGGTTCTCTCAGCCGTCGGGGGCTTTGATCCCGGCAAATACAAAATGGAAGGAAAACTGTATGAAAACCGACGTTTACAAGTTTGAAAGAAGCGTTGACGATATTGACAACATAGTCAGCATCGTTGAAAAAACAGCAGCCTACAACAGTCTCGATACAATGCAGACTCTTCGCCTTACACTGCTCTCGGAGGAACTTGTGGAACTTCTTCCGAATCTGCTCATCTGCGGCGAGGGATCGTTCTGGATCGAAAACAAGGGCATGAACTTTGAGATCCACGCGGCAGTCCGCGCAGACGACCTTCTCTCCGGCAAGGAGCGCAAGGAGATACTCTCCGTGTCCACCTCCGGCAAAAACGCAGCGGCTGTGGGAATAGTAAGCAAAATAAAGATCGCGGCCGAGACAATGTTCGCAAACTACGCCCTCTCCGTCGGAACTGCGGGCGACGTCGAACTGGAATACGACGAGAACAGCGACTTCACACAACTCGGAATGTTCGAGGATCCAATAGGCTATTCAAACGAATGGTCACTGGTAAACTATAAAAAGAAGATCAAGAATGATACACCGGCATGGGACGAACTTGAAAAGTCGATCATCGCCAATATGGCGGACGATGTCGTTGTCGGGATCAAAGACAGCAAGGTTGAGATCACGATAAAGAAAAAACTCTGATAACTCAAACGGTAAAACAAGGGCAAAGCCCGTAAAACATAAAAGGAGATCATTACAAAATGACAAGTCTTACAATTCAGAAAAGTCTGGAGAACGATACATATACCATTACTGTATCGGGTCGCCTTGACACCTCAAATTCCGTACAGTTCGACAACGAATCGCGTCCATGCACCAAGGACGCTAAGAAGATGATACTCGACTTTGAACACCTTGAGTACATTTCCTCCTCCGGTCTCCGCGTAATCCTCAGACTTCACAAGATAATGTCCGAAAAGGGCGGAGAGCTTGTTGTCAGAAAGCCCACCCGCATGGTAACAGAAGTGCTTGATGTGACCGGCTTCGGCGAAGTTCTTAATATTGAGAAGTAACCGCCGCTATAGTTGTTGGTGTATATGAACGTAAATATAGGAATAGCTGATATTATCAATGTCTCATTTAATCTGCTGACATACATTGTCGGCGTGATCGGAATGTGGAATATCTTTCTGAAGTTCGGCTCAAAGGGATATTACGCGCTGATCCCCATAGCAAACATTTACAGGATCAGCGAATATGCGGGCAGGGAAAAAGACGGACGGTTCCTTATGCTGTTCGACTTTTCAGTGAAAATCGTAAGCATTGTTTTCGCGGTTATTGACGAGAACTCCACGGAATACAATATTCTCGTAATGCTGCTGATCCTGCTGACAATCTGCGATCTGCTGTATTCAGTCCGTGTATATATCGGTATCTGCAAGGCTTTTGAAAAATCTAAACTGTGGATAATCCTGTGGCTGACCGCAGACTGGATCTGCTTCTTTATTTTCGGTGTATTCAAAAGCTTCCGCCCCTCAGAGGAATACCGCGATGTGCTGAAAAAAGCGGAAGCTGCCGAGCTGAGTGGGATCGTGGTACCCGGCGGCGACAGCAGACTGTCAGTCAATCTCAGACAGCGCAGTGTGAGAAGCTTTTTCAGAAAGTTCACTCTCCTGCGTGACGTGCATTTAAGCATACCGACAGGTCACATGGTTCTGCTGCTGGGCGGCTCCGGTGCGGGAAAAACCACTTTTCTCAATGCCGTAACAGGCTACGAAAAGGCTGACGCGGATATCAGCCTCGGCAGTCTCGACATCTATAAGGATTACAAGCGCATGAAATACGATATCGGTTTCGTTCCGCAGCAGGATCTCATGCGCGATCACGATACGGTTTACCGGACTATTGCCGACGCGGCTTCGCTCCGTCTTCCCATAAGCATTTCCGGCAGGGAACGTACCGAGCGTATCAAGGCTATTCTCGATGAATTCGGACTTTACCCGCTCAAGGACAGCCTCGTTTCCAAGCTTTCCGGAGGTCAGCGCAAGCGCCTTTCCATAGCAATGGAGTACATCTCCTACCCGACGCTGTTCATTCTCGACGAGCCGGATTCCGGACTTGACGGAGTTGTCGCAAGAGGTCTGTTTGAAAAGCTCCGCTCTATCGCCGATACCAACAAGATAGTAATGGTGATAACACACACTCCCGACAGAGTAATAGACCTGTTCGACGATGTGATCGTTCTTGCAAAGGACGCCGAGCGCACCGGCCGTCTCGCCTACTACGGACCTGCCGCTGAAGCCGCATCGTTCTTCGGCAAGAACTCGATGGAGGAGATCCTTCTGTCCATCAACCAGGTCGATGAGGGCGGAGAAGGCAGAGCAGACGAGTTTGTCAGAAAATATACGAACCTTGTAAAAACCGCGGGAGGTGAGGCATAATGAACAAAATGCACACCGGACGCTTTGCGCAGACATTTATATATGTAGGAAAGCTTTTCAGAATGTTCATTTACCGGAACGACTGGAAAGTGCTTCCCATGGCGGCGATAATAGCAGGTCTTGTTTCATACGTCGTTGCCGGCAACCTTTTCCGCACAATGGAGGGAACGCTCCGCGGGACATTCGCCCTCTCCTGCATCTGTATCTGGAACGGCTTCTTCAACTCTATCCAGTCAGTCTGCCGTGAAAGACCTATCATCAAGCGAGAACACCGCTCCGGACTTCACATATCGTCATACATCATGGCCCACATGATATATCAGGGCTTCCTGTGCATCTGCCAGACAGTGATAACGATGATAGTTCTAAACTATGCAAAAGCGGCGTTTCCGACAAACAGCTTCATTACGTCGTCCGCTCTGTTCGATATCGGAATAACTATGTTCCTCACCACCTATGCCGCGGATATGCTTGCGCTGTTCGTATCGTCTATCGTAAGAAACACGACTACCGCAATGACGGTAATGCCGTTCCTGATGATATTCCAGCTCATTTTCTCCGGCGGATTCTTCCAGCTTCAGGGCGCGGCGCTGGCGGTAACGGATTTCACTATCTCCAAATGGGGACTCAGCGCTCTCTGCGCGGAGGGAAACTACAACGATCTGCCGAACGGCGCGATACTCACAGCCATGAGCGCGATGGATACCAATAAGCTGACCGACGAGGGAGTCCCTGCCGATGTCTCGATCGCGCTGGACAAACTTGTAAAGGATCCGGAAATCCGCGAAGCATTCATGAAGAAATGCGGCGAGCTGAGCTACAACGGGAAATTTGAATCCTCTGAGGAAAACATATTGTTCTGTTGGTTCAATCTTATCTTATCCACTGTGGTATTCGCGTGTCTGTCTGTCATTTCACTGGAGTTTATAGACAGAGACAGGCGTTAGGGAACCGCTGATCAATCCGACATCAGGAATCTCAATGTTGATATTATATGTCTTTCACAGTGCCGATTTTTTGGTAAATGGATTCAATCAGTGGTTTCTTAGCCCGGAGCGTTATGAACCCCGCAGACAGGTCTGTGTCTTGTCAGATCAGACAACAATGAAAGGATTCTGTTAAATGAACATCAAAGACGTTCTTTACAAGCTATGGGAGCAAAAGGAACACAATACAATAATAACCGACGAACAGGGCAATATGATCTATGCCAGCGAAAATGCGCAGTGTCCGCCGGAAGCGGTTCTTGAAAAGATCCGTTCCTCCTCAGAGGACGTCGATGAAACGGAATTCTATATAAAACAGACCGAACTGTTCATCAATGTGAAGAAAACGGAGATCGAACAGGACGGCAGCAAGTGTCTCTGCTACACATACGACGATATAAGCGAATATACAGCCCTCGTCAAAGAGGTAGCGGCATATATCAAGAGCATCTCCGATATGTCGAAGTTCCAGACCAGCATAATGAACTGGCTGATAATGCCGTATGATGCTTTCCTGCCGGGACTCGCGGATTTCTGCGGTGTCGATGAGGTGTTCATGTTCAGCTCCGAAGGCGATAAGGTGGTCAAAAGCCTTTACAAAGGCACGATGCAGCACATCACCATGACAGATCCCGAGGAGTATGACAGATATCTTTCGGCAAAGCGCGGCGATAAGATCGACGGCTTCGGCTGCATCGTGGATCTGAATATCCGGAACCGTCACTGCACGGTATTTGTAAAGCTCAACGGCACAGTCAAGAAAAACAATTTCATGGCTGTCTCCGTTCACAATACGATAAGCCTGTTTATCGAGAACAGCATACTGCGTGAAGAGATAGTGTATGAGAGCGAGCATGACAAGCTCACGGGGCTGTACAACAAGGGCAAGTACATGGAGCTGAAAGAGAAGAATTTCGGCAATCCCCGCTCGATCACGATATACAACTTCGATGTGAACAATCTCAAATACATAAACGACAACTTCGGACATGAAATGGGAGATGCGCTTATCACCAAAGCAGCCGCGAGCATAGCTGCGGTAGTCTCCGACAACGTGCTGGGATTCCGCATGGGCGGAGACGAGTACGTCATGGTAGCGCTGGATCTCACCGAAGAAGAATCGGAAAATGTACGCCTGCAGTGGCAGGAAGCGCTTGCCGGACTTAACCGCGCCGATGACGGCATTTTCTGCGCAATGGCGTGCGGTATGGCTTACGGCACGGGAAACTATGAATATGAAGCGCTGTACGCAAAAGCAGACGAGCTTATGTATGTCAACAAGAAAAAGCTGAAGTCAGAAAATATCAGTTCTCATCTTAAATGATCCCGAATACCGGTTTTCAATGTAATACTGCAAAAAACCGCAGACTCACCGTAAATGAGTCTGCGGTCTTTTTTTCTGACATTCGGTTTCAGACACAAAACTTCCCTCACATTTTTCCGGCAGAAATCATATTATATTTCAGCGGAAGTTTTCCGCTGAACGGAGGAAGAAGCATGACTGATGACAACACGAAAATAGTATTTATTGGCGGAGACAAACGCATGATATACGCGGCAAAGCGGCTGGCGGACGACTGCGAATGTGCAGCTGCGGGATTCGAGCTTATCGGTGACGAGCTGCGCGGCGGACTGAAAACCTACAGCGGCGGCAGATATGATATAGCCGTGCTGCCGGTATTCGCCGGCGGAACGAAAGAAATACGCTGTCCGTTCGCGAACAGGGCTTACGATATATGTATCCTGCCCCGGCTGCTTAAAGGCGGTGGGATAGTGTTCGCGGGGAATGTGTTCCCCGAACTCACCGCCCTTTGCGACAACAGCGGCTTCACGCTGTACGACTACCTGACCAGAGAGGAACTTGCTATACGCAACGCCCGGCTTACCGCCGAGGGAGCCGTTATGACCGCGATCAGCGAAACCGAAAGCTCTGTCCACGGCTCTGAAATGCTTGTCATAGGTTTCGGCAGGATAGGAAAGCTGTGCGCCGGGTATTTCGCCGCGCTTGGTGCCGATGTGACAGTCGCGGCGCGCAGGCTGAGCGACCGCGTCTGGGCAGAGTCATACGGTTACGGCACTGTCGATATCACCGACAGCGGCGCCTTTGACACAGTACTCGCAAAATCAGATATCATAGTCAATACCGCGCCCGCAAAGGTACTTGCCGGTGAGAGCGCGGCAGCAGTACGAAGCTGTACTCTGCTTATCGAGCTTGCTTCGGTGCCGTGTACCGACGGACAGCCGGGATTCCGGATCGTGAACGCGGGCGGACTTCCCGGAAAGACAGCGCCTGCCGCCGCGGGAGCAATAATTGCAGATACCATAAAAAATATACTTACCGAAAGGAGCAACCAAAATGAATGAGCTTAAAGGCGTGAGAGTGGGATTTGCCATGTGCGGCTCATTCTGCACGTTCTCACAATGCTTTGACGCGCTTGAACGGCTGATCGGACTCGGCTGTGAAACCATACCGATAATGTCAGTGAACGCATTTACTACCGACACCCGCTTCGGCAGCGCGTCCGCACATTCCGCCCGGCTTGAAAAGCTCTGCGGACATGAGGTGATACACACCATTGCGGACGCGGAGCCGATAGGACCCAAAAATATGACGGATATCATGCTTGTTGCGAACTGCACGGGCAACACTCTTGCGAAGCTTGCCGCGAGTATAACCGATACTCCTGTCACTATGGCAGTCAAGAGCCACCTGCGCGGCAGCAAGCCTGTCGTACTGAACATAGCGACCAATGACGCGCTTGCGGGTTCCGCAAAGAATATATTCTCGCTGATGAACTATAAGAATTACTACTTCGTGCCGATAGCGCAGGACGATCCCGAAAAGAAGCCGTTTTCGCTCATGGGCGATTTCCGGCGGATACCGGAAGCGCTCATTTCGGCAATGGACAGAGTGCAGCTGCAGCCCGTCTTTGAGCGGCTGTAGGATCAGGACAGGATAAAAACACACCCGCACGGTGTCTGAACTCGGTGCGGGTGTTATTGTTATGTTGCTTCGTGATCCGCTCATTCCTTGGTGTAGAACGGTGAATCCACTTTCTTTGCGCCCTCTCCGAAAGGTGAATTAACGGGAGCAGCCATTATCGGGTACTTGGTAAGGAACAGCTTTGCGGACTCGCAGACCGAATCTCCGATATCACGGCAAGTCTCACTGTCGGCATCAATGTCCAGTGTGAACAGGTAGTATTCCTGATCTCCCTGCTTGAGCATACAGAAGTATGCAGTCTTTACCTCCGGGATCTTAGCAAGCTTCTTGCGGAAAGCACCGTAAACCGCGTCGGGGATATTCTGCGGCTTGCCGAACATAAGCTTTACCTGCTGTGTACCGCCGGATTCACGGCGGGCTTTCTCACGCTCCGCAACAGCTTTCATTGCATCTATAAGGCTTGCGATCGCGTCCTGTGAGAAGATGATGTTCTGATCCATGGGATTGATAACAAAGCCGCTGATTATATCCGCTTTCTGCTGTGCAAGCTGCGCTATCTGCGGGAAAACAACAACGATGGTATTAATCTTGGGGCTTTTGCTCCATTTCATAAACTGCTTGATATCCGTGAAAACTGTAAAATACTGCTCACCCTTTGCGTTCTGGATAAGCTTGAAATTGAACTTTGAATCTTTCGGGATAGCTACCTTTCCTGTACCCTGGAGCAGCTTTCCGTCGCCGTCAAGCACTTCTACGGGGGCAAAGAACTTCGCCTGCAGGACATTTTCGATCAGTGCTGTCTGTGTTTCCTTGTTTTCATCTTTCTTGAGAGCTTCCATAGCCGCAACAAGCTTATCGTTGCCGAGATCGGGGAACACCTCATCGGGGCTGAACCGTCTGTTGCTTTCGGGAGCTATCGGGTTATTCTCTCCGCCTTCTGCGGGACCGGGGAATTTTATATGATTATCAGCCATTGTCAGTTTTCCTTTCAAAACAATTTGTACTATTATAACATATTTTTTATGATATTTCAATAGTTTTTCTCAATTTTGAAAAATATTATTTCTTGACAGTGTTAATACAGGGTGTTATAATTTTATTGTCTTAAAAATACAGAAAACAGACGGAGAAATGTTATGGAAACAGAATCGGTAAACCCTCTCGGCAGCGAGCCTGTCGGAAAACTCATGCTGAAATTCGCTGTCCCGAGCATTATCGCAATGCTTGTGGGCGCGCTGTACAATATTGTCGATCAGCTTTTTATCGGACAAGCCGTAGGCACCAACGGAAATGCAGCCACAAATATAGCGTTCCCGCTGACGACCATGTGCATATCGCTTGCGCTGATGTTCGGCGTAGGCGGCGCGAGCTGCTACAACCTCTCACTCGGCAGGGGGGACAAGCAGAAAGCCCCGTTTTTTGTCGGGAACTCGTTTACTATGCTTTTGGTATGCGGCGCGGTTCTGTGCGTATTCACGGAGGTACTGCTGGATCCTCTGCTTATCTTCTTCGGCTCTCCGGCTGAGGTGCTTCCATACGCGCAGGAATATGTGCGGATAACGGCATTCGGATTCCCGTTCCTGATACTCACGACAGGCGGCGGGCATCTTCTCCGCGCGGACGGCAGCCCCGGAATGACTATGTTCTGCAGCATTATCGGAGCGGTCATAAACACGGGGCTTGACGCGCTGTTCGTTTTCGTTTTCAACTGGGGAATGTCCGGCGCCGCATGGGCTACCATAATCGGTCAGTTCATCTCGGCGTGCGTGGTGATATGGTATATTTTCTTCAGATTCCACACCACCAGGCTGAAAGGCGAGCATTTCGTTCCTCATGGAAGGATAATAGCAAAGACTGCTTCTATCGGGCTTGCGTCTTTCATAAACCAGATCGCTATAATGGCTGTCCAGGTAACTATCAACAATCTGCTGAAATACTACGGCGGGCAGTCGGTTTACGGTGAATCCGTCCCGCTTGCCGCATCAGGGATAGTAATGAAAGTAAATCAGATAGTATTCTCATTCTCTATAGGGCTCGGACAGGGCAGCCAGCCTATCGAGAGCTTCAACTACGGAGCGCGCAGATACCCACGGGTAAAGAAAGCGCTCCTGCTCGCATCCGGAACGAGCGTGGGGATATCGCTGATAGCGTTTGTGTTCTTCCAGACCATGCCGCGTCAGATACTTTCACTCTTCGGCACAGGCAGCGAGGAATACTTCACATTCGGTGAGAACTTCTTCCGCATATTCCTTTTCCTTGTTCCGCTTGTGAGCCTGCAGCCGGTGGTTTCCACGTTCTTCACATCTATCGGCAAACCGATCAAAGGCGTGATCCTTTCGCTTTCAAGACAGATCCTGCTCTTTCTTCCGCTTTCCGTGATACTTCCCATGTTCTTCGGCATCGACGGCATAGTATTCGCAGGTCCTGTCAGCGATCTCATCTCGACAACACTCACCGTTATAATGGCTCTCGCAGAAATTTCATCTATGAACCGTCAGCAGGAGTCACCTCAGACCTGAGCCGCAGCTCCTTAACGCCCCTCGGAGTTATCCGAGGGGGCAAGTCTGTCGAAATAGGAACTTTTTCGACAGACGTCCTACGCGGCAGGGCGGTCTGTCGGTCAGCCCCTCTGGCGCAAGCGCCACCTCCCCGCTTTCGGGGAGACACCCTGCACCCATGCCGTTTCACGGAGATTCGAGCATCTGTGAAAAGTAAACAGACTTTATTGACAGACTGAAACGCCCCCTCGGAGTTACTCCGAGGGGGTGTTCTCAGTTGGTAAAAATCTGTACCCAGTACTTTACGCCGTTCTGCGTATAGCAGGCAATGCCGATCCTGCCGAAGCCCCTGCCGAGAATGTTCGCACGGTGTCCCGACGAATTCATCCAGCCGTTCATAACAGCAGATGCCGTTCTCTGTCCGTATGCGAGGTTCTCACCCGCTGTACGGTAAGTAATCCCGTTCTCCGCAAGAACCGTGAAGCAGGACGAGCCGTTCGGACGTGTGTGGGAGAAAGAACGCACTATCTCCTTTGCACGGATCTCCGCCGCAGCGCTGAGTTCGCTGCTGTAGGCAAGCGCGGAAAGCCCGTTCTTTGCTCTTTCGCTGTTCACAAGCGTCAGCACCTGACTGACATCGGAGGAAAGGTTCCCCGTCTGTACTGCCGGCTGTCCGGAAACGCAGTTCCCGCCGTCACAGTCTGTCTGTGCGCTGCCGCAGTTCCCGCCGGTGCAGTCCGCCTGTGCGCTGCCGCAGTTCCCGCCGGTGCAGTCCGTAATCTGAGTTTTGCCGCAGTTCTGCCCTTTTAAGCAGTCAATGACTGTCTGAACATTAAACTGTCCGTTCGCAATCTGCAGCAAAGAGTTACATCCGCCCGACGGCAGCCCGACATTGAAGCAGTTTCCGCCGAAACAGAAGTTCAGCGCCGATGAGCTTACGCTGAGTGATGACAGCGCAGCTGTCGCTGTGACAAGTACCGTTGCAAGTCTTTTTACCGGTTTCTTCATAGATGACCTCCTTTTCGGGAGCAGCCCTCTGCCGCTCCGTATGGTCATTATAGCACCGTTTTTATACAAATTGCAACATTTTCGACAAAACTACATATATTTACCTCTGTTTTTTACTGCAATATGTCAGTATTGCCATTACAAAGGTAGTTTTAATGCCTGATTATGGATCGTCAGGATCCGTTTTGTAGGTTTTGCCTGCACACACTTCCCTTTCTTTGTATCAATGCGGCAGAAACATCTCTTTCCTGTCACTTCTGTTTGTCAAAAATATATCTCCGCACGGGGTCAATACCTTTCATAAGCGCGATACCGAGGACTCCGCAGGACAGCACCTCTCCCGCGCCTACCGTCGCCATGAGGAACAGCAGTCCGTCAGGCACTCCGTAGGCATATTGCAGCACAAACGGTACTATCAGCGTATTTGCGACTATCGGCGGAACCGGTGACAGCCACTTGTTCACTTTCCTGCCGAGAAAGTATGTTCCGACAGCGCCGATAAGTGTTGCAAGGCTGCCGAAGATAATGTCGAAGATATGCGCACCGGTCAGAATGTTTGACAGGATACAGCCTATGAACAGTCCCGGTATTGCGGCAGGAGTGTAGAACGGCAGAACAGTAAGTGCTTCCGAGAAGCGAAGCTGTATCGCACCGTTTGCAAGTCCCAGCGCTTCCGCCGTAAGCGTCAGCACGACGTAAAGTGCAGCGATGACTGCGCCGTGTGCAAGAAAAATGATCTTATCTCTCACGGGATATCAGCCGTTCAGCGCACGCTTGCCGATGTCGCGGCGGAAATGTGCGTTGTCAAAGCTTATCTCCCCGACAGCTTTGTAGGACTTGTCAAGCGCTTCTTTCAGCGTGGGTGCAGTCGCCGTCACGCCGAGAACGCGTCCTCCCGCAGTCAGGAAGGTTTCACCCTCCAGCTTCGTACCCGCGTGGTAAACGTAAGCCGAACCGTCCGCAAGCTGTCCATCGGCGTTGAAGCCGCTTATGGGCAGACCGGTGGGGTACTTCTCCGGATAGCCGCCGCTTGCCATTACAACGCAGGCGCAGGCTCCGTCGCTCCACTGCACATCGAGTTTGTCAAGGCGCTCCTCATCTATCGCTTCGATGATATCCACAAGGTCGGTTTTTAACAGCGGCAGTACCACCTGTGCTTCGGGGTCACCGAAACGGCAGTTGTACTCTACCACTTTCGCGCCCTCAGGCGTCAGCATAAGTCCGAAGTACAGACAGCCTTTGAAAGGTCTGCCCTCTTTGCGCATAGCTTCAATGGTGGGAATGAAGATGTTCTTCATGCACTCGTCAGCCTTGTCTTTCGTATAAAGCGGGTTAGGCGCGATAGTTCCCATGCCGCCGGTATTGAGTCCCTCGTCGTTGTCGAAAGCGCGCTTGTGATCCATGGACGACACCATGGGTTTTACTGTCTTGCCGTCGGTGAACGCAAGGACTGTCACTTCGGGACCTGTCATGAATTCCTCAATTACGATCTCACTGCCGCTCTTGCCGAACTTGCCGCCTATGAGCATGGAGTTTACAGCCTCGACTGCCTCCTGCTCGTTCTGCGCGATGATAACGCCCTTTCCGAGAGCAAGTCCGTCGCACTTGATGACAGCCGGGTAGCTGTTCTGCGCCTTGATGTATTCTATTGCCTTTTCCGCGTCGGTGAAGGTCTCATACGCCGCAGTGGGTATTCCGTACTTCTTCATCAGCGACTTCGAGAACACCTTGCTGCCCTCAAGTATAGCGGCATTGGCGCGGGGACCGAAGGTTCTGAATCCCTTTTCGTTCAGCCGGTCAACAAGTCCCATTACCAGCGGGTCATCGGGGGTAACAAACACGAAGTCGGGTTTCAGCTTTTCGGCAAGCTCCACCTGACCGTCAATGTCGGTAGCCTTAACCGGGAAACATTCCGCAAGCTTTGAAATGCCGCCGTTGCCGGGCGCGCAGTATATCTTATCTATCTTCGGGGAGGCGGACAGCGCCTTTATAACAGCGTGTTCACGTCCGCCGCCGCCTACTACCAGTATGTCCATATTGTTGTCCTTTCTTGTTAAAACGGCGCATATCCCCGCTTGATGCGGGGATATGTGTCTGTCAATAAAATCTGTTTATATTTGCAGATGTTCGATCCTCCGTGGTACGGGTAAAGTGCAGGGCTTGCCCTGCCGGGGGCGGAGCCCCGGCGGGATATGTGTCATTGCCATATATCTTCAAGTATCTCGTGCTGCACCTTTTTCGGGAAGTGCCGCAGTACCTCGTTGTACCCGCGGTCGCACATATCACGCACTACCTCATAAGGCACAGAGCCGGTGAGCTTCACGCTGTTCCAGTGCTGTTTGTTCATGTAGTAGCCCTCGTTTATGTCCTCGTGGAGCCTTCGGATAGTGTCGTTGTAGTCCGGCTGCGCCTTGATATTGAGCAGAGCATCGTCGGTGCCGTCCGCGCATATCGCCGCGAACATCTTCCCGCGCAGCATGAAGCGCGTCCAGCCCCACTGCTCCTGATAGTCCGTATCGACTCCCTTTTTGTTCATAAGGTAGTCGTACAGCTCAGGGTAAATGTCCTTACACCAGCTCATAGTCCGCTCCTTTCGCCGTCAGTCACATCTGCTTAGCGTTTTGCTCCATTTGAGCATCTGCTCGGCGGCTTTATCATCTATTTCGGTGAAGCCGCTGTAAACAAAATCGTCGATGTTGGCGCGTATCAGCTTCAGCAGTTCACCATTCATACCGTCGAGGTCGTAGAACTCGCTGTCAAGTGCGTCAAGCCGCTCATATTCCTCATCGGACATAGCCTCCTGCTGTTTCCAACGCTCTTTGCGAACGAAGGACGGTCTGCCGCCCATGAGTTCCGCGCTTCTCTGCAAAATATCCGCGTATCGTTTATCATCAAACATTTTGAAGCAGTTCAGCGCATCTTCCCAGACAATGCCGGTACTGTTGTAGTAGAACTGGTCGTGACCGCCGTTGTCGACCTCACCGCAGTACCATTCGGCTGCAACCACATATCTTTGCAGCTTTGTGAACCGTTCCGCGCTTTTCAGATAGTTGTCGTAGCTGTCGTAGATATCCAGCTCCCACCAGACCGGGTTTATTATTTCCATCGGGTCGGCGTCATCGGACATTATATATTCGCGTGTGATATCTATTTTTAATTTCATTTCCGCTCCTTAATGATGGAACAGCCTTATCCCCGTGAACGCCATTGCGATACCGTACTTGTTGCAGGTCTCGATAACATTGTCGTCGCGTATGGAGCCGCCGGGCTGCGCGATAAACTCAACGCCGCTGCGGTGAGCGCGCTCGATGTTGTCGCCGAAGGGGAAGAACGCGTCGGAACCCAGTGAAACGCCCTTCATTGTGGAGAGCCACTTTTTCTTCTCCTCGACAGTGAACACTTCCGGCTTTACCTTGAAAATGTGCTGCCATGCACCGTCCGCGAGAACGTCCATGTAATCCTCGCCGATGTACAGGTCGATAGCGTTGTCTCTGTCCGCACGTCTGATTGTGTCAACGAACTGGAGTCCCAGAACCTGCGGAGACTGGCGCAGATACCAGTTGTCGGCTTTCTGACCGGCAAGGCGTGTGCAGTGTATTCTCGACTGCTGACCCGCGCCGATACCGATAGCCTGACCGCCGCAGGCGTATGCTACGGAGTTGGACTGCGTATATTTCAGAGTTATCATTGCGATTGCAAGATCACGCTTTGCCGCTTCGGGGAGGTTTTTGTTCTCGGTGACGATGTTCGCAAACAGCTCGTCATTGATAACAAGCTCGTTTCTGCCCTGCTCGAAAGTGATTCCGTACACCTGCTTGCGCTCAACGGGAGCGGGTGTGTAGTCGGGATCCATTTTGATGATGTTGTATGTGCCCTTGCGCTTGGTCTTGAGTATCTCAAGCGCTTCCTGCTCGTAGCCGGGAGCGATAACGCCGTCGGAGACCTCGCGCTGTATCATCTTTGCCGTGGAAACGTCGCAGACATCGGAAAGCGCGATGAAATCGCCGTAGGAGGACATTCTGTCAGCGCCTCTTGCTCTCGCGTATGCGCAGGCGAGCGGAGAAAGCTTGCCGAGATCGTCCACCCAGTAGATCTTTTTGAGAGTGTCGGTGAGTTCGATGCCGACAGCTGCACCAGCGGGCGAAACGTGCTTGAAAGAAGCCGCAGCCGGGAGCCCGGTAGCCTTTTTCAGCTCCTTTACAAGCTGCCAGCCGTTGAAAGCGTCCATAAAGTTGATGTAACCGGGCTTGCCGTTAAGCACTTCTATCGGCAGCTCGCCCTCTTCCATGAAGATGCGCGAGGGCTTCTGATTGGGGTTACAGCCGTATTTGAGTTCAAGTTCCTGCATAGTTTTTTACCTCCGTTGAAGATCAGACATTCTTGTTTACTATTCTCGAATCGAATTTTCCTGTTTCGATGTCGATATATCTTGTGAAGAGCGACACCTTGTTATCCGCGTTCAGGTTGTCCCATACAAGCTTTGTGAATTCGTCAAGCGGCAGATCGGGGATAATTACGCGCTTGGGTTCACCCTCGAAACTCGGCAGCGGATCTCCCGCGCCCTTGTAGGTGTGTATGAAGCGTCCCTCGCCGCTCTTCGGGCAGCTGTAAGCGTATGTATTGCGCACCGTACATTCCGGGTCGCCGTCAAGGCTCTTGATGATGTGCATAGCGTAGTTCATGTTGCCGCCGTCAGCGTGTACTATGCCGGAGATGCGGGGTGTGTAGTTGGGCTTGTCGTCCTCAAACTCGCGGAAACGCAGAGACTGCTCAAATGTCTGCTGCTTGTCCATCTGCTCATAGATAGTGTCGGTCTGGTCGCCGTTCGTGACGATAGTCTTTGTACCGAGGACTTTGACCGGAGCATAGATGATGAGGTGCGGATCCACCATTTTCGACGGGTCAAACGCCTGTGTGCGGATACCCGCGCCGTCCGTGACGAACACGCGGTTGCGGCTGTTCTCGCTTCTGCCCATGATGAAGTACGCGATTACAGCGTTCTTACCGTCGGGGGACTTGCCTAAGATTATGCCTCTGCCGTGGTACGCGAGGCTGTTCAGTTCCTTTTCGATGCTGATGAGTTCCATTAGCTGCTCCTTTCGTCAGCGGTCAACGACCGCGATGCCGTTTTCTACCTTTATTCTGCCGTCGCAGAAGAGCCTTACCGCTTCCGGCAGTATCTTCCACTCCGCCTGTTCCATTACTCGCTTCTGCAAAGTTTCGGGGGTGTCTCCGTTCTGCACCTCCACCGCTTTTTGCAGGATTATCGGTCCGCCGTCGCACTCCTCGGTGACGAAATGCACTGTGGCACCGGTTATCTTCACGCCTTTTTTCAGCGCTTCCTCATGCACGCGCAGCCCATAGTAGCCTTTCCCGCAGAAGGACGGGATAAGCGCCGGATGCACGTTCATCATTCTGTACGGGAACGCGTTGCAGACCTGTCCGTCAAGTATTGTCATGAACCCCGCATATACAACGAGATCGGCTTCCGCTTCTTTCAGCGCTTCCACCATTGCCTTGCTGTACGACGCGATATCGGTGTATGCTTTGCGTTCGAGAACGCGAGTGCGTATGAAGTTGTCCTTTGCGCGTTTGAGCGCGTAAGCGTCGGGCTTGGACGAGATAACGCAGGTGATGTTCCCGTTCCCGAGTTCACCGCGCTTCTGCGCGTCTATCAGCGCCTGCAGGTTCGTGCCGCCGCCCGATACAAGTACCGAGATGTTTGTCATGTCGTTTCCTCCGTTACAACCGAAAACGGGCGCTGCTCCGGGAACAGCACCCTTGTCGTTACTTTATGATGATAGCCTTGTCACACTTGTCTATCGTGCCTATGCGGCAGGCCTTGCAGCCGTTGTCCGCAAGCACCTTTACCGCCTTGTCGGCATCGGCTGCGGGAACGACTATCGACATTCCGATACCCATGTTGAAGGTATTGAACATATCATGCTCGTCAATGCCGCCGCGCTCCTTAAGAAGCGTGAAGATGTACGGGACTTCCCAGCTGCCCTTGTCGATGACCGCAGTGAAGCCGTCCGGGATAGAACGCGGGATATTCTCGTAGAAGCCGCCGCCGGTGATATGGCTTATCGCCTTGACTTCGACCTTGCTTATAAGGTCAAGGACGGGCTTAACATACAGATTCGTCGGAGTAAGCAGTGTTTCGCCCAGTGTCCTTCCGTCCGGGAGCTTCTCGTCAAGCACTTCGCGCCTGTCGATACCGAACACCTTGCGCACCAGCGAGAAACCGTTGGAGTGTACGCCGGAGGAAGCGAGACCGATGATCGCGTCACCGACCTGTACCTTGCTGCCGTCGATTATGGCTTTCTTGCTTACGATGCCGACTGAGAATCCGCCCACATCGTACTCGTCCTCGGGCATGAGACCCGGGTGTTCGGCGGTCTCGCCGCCTATCAGCGCACAGCCGGACTCAACACAGCCGTCGGCAATGCCCTTGACGATAGAGGCTATCTTTGCCGGCTCGTTCTTTCCGCAGGCGATGTAGTCGAGGAAGAACAGCGGTTTCGCGCCGCAGCAGATGATGTCGTTCACACACATCGCCACCGCGTCGATACCGATAGTATCGTGCTTGTCCAGCAGGAACGCGAGCTTTATCTTGGTACCCACGCCGTCGGTGCCGGAAACGAGCACCGGGTCGTCGTACTCCTTCGGGTCGAGCTCGAACAGACCGCCGAAGCCGCCTATGCTGTCGATAGCGCCCTTGATACGGGTGCGCTCGACGTGCTCTTTCATAAGGCGTACCGCCTCATAACCTGCGGTAACGTCAACGCCCGCAGCCTTGTAACTTTCGGAATGACTGTCTTTCATACAATAATCCTTTCGGTGTTCAAATCATTCTTTGCCGTTCCAGCAGTATGTGCAGAGCCTGTTTTCCTGCAATCCCACGGCTCTTACGGTGCCGGGGAGCGACTGGAACTCAAGCGAGGTGAGTTTTAAGCGCCTGCATATCTCATCGCGCAGATAACGTCCGCGCTCGGTGGAGGAATCGCTGTACTCGGATATGTATTTAACGCCCTCATCGCCCTCTTTTTCCTGTATTATCTGCCGTGCAATGAGATCAAGCTCGGAGTTGCTGCGGGAGAAGTT
This sequence comes from Ruminiclostridium sp., assembly GCA_017941355.1. Taxonomy (GTDB): domain Bacteria; phylum Bacillota; class Clostridia; order Oscillospirales; family Ruminococcaceae; genus Ruminiclostridium_E. The sequence goes on from JAGAWN010000176.1 coordinate 25,109, forward strand.
GAGGTACTTGCAGCCGAACATTATCGGCGGACAGGCAGACCTCATGTGAACTTCCTTCGCGCCGTTCTCGTACAGGAATTCCACCGTCTCGCGCATCTGGGTGCCGCGCACTATGCTGTCGTCAACGAACAGCAGCTTCTTTCCCTCTATCAGCTCATGCACCGGTATCAGCTTCATCTTTGCCACCCTGTTGCGCATAGCCTGTGTCTGCGGCATGAAGCTCCGCGGCCATGTGGGGGTGTACTTTATGAACGGGCGCGCAAAGGGGATTCCGCTCTTGTTGGCATAGCCGATAGCGTGCGGAATGCCGGAATCGGGAACTCCGCAGACATAGTCCACGTCCGGCAGCCTGCCGTTCCTGATGTCAGTCTCAGCCATGATCTCGCCGTTGCGGGCGCGCATGACTTCCACGTTCACGCCCTCATACACGGCGTTCGGATAGCCGTAATAAGTCCATAGGAACGTGCATATCCTCATATTATAGGAGCCTTTTTCAAGCACCTCCACGCCGTCAGCGGTGATCTTCACGATCTCACCCGCGGCAAGTTCCTTGCACGTTTTGTAGCCCAGCTTCTGGAACGCGAAAGACTCAAACGACAGGCAGTACCCGTCGTCACGCTTTCCGATGATTATCGGCAGACGTCCGCGTTTGTCGCGCGCAGCGATGATGCAGTCCTTGGTCATAATGATGAGAGTAAGTGTGCCGTCTATCTTATCCTGAGCGTACTTTATGCCTTCGGTGAAACTGCCTTTCTGCGCGATAAGTGCGCCTATCAGCGCGCTGGAGTTGATGTTTCCGCTGCTCATTGACTCGAAGTTCGCGCAGCCGTTTTCAAGCAGCTCGCTGTACAGAGCCTGCGCATTGTTGATTATCCCGACGTTGCAGATAGCGTACAGTCCGAGCTTCGACGTAACAAGTATCGGCTGCGGGTCGGAGTCGCTTATGCAGCCTATGCAGAGGTTGCCTTTGATACCGGCGGCATCGCTCTCGAACTTTGTGCGGAACGGGGAGTTTTCTATGCTGTGAATGCTTCTCTGGAAGCCAAGTTCCGGCGAGTATGCAGCCATACCGCCGCGCCTTGTTCCGAGGTGGGAGTGATAGTCGGTTCCGAAGAAAACATCGGAAATACAGTCGTTATGGGAAATTGCACCGAAAAAACCGCCCATGTTATACCAAACCTTTCTTTGAAGTCGTTTGCGGCATCTGAGACGCCGGCAAACGAGCGGTCTCGTGACCGCGGAACGCCCGCCTTTTTGAAAAAAGGCGGGAGCCAAAAACCTTTATTCGCCGAAGATGCGTCTTCTGATCTCCTTGTAAGCGTCTTCAACACCGCCCATGTCTCTGCGGAAACGATCCTTGTCCAGCTTTTCGTGGGTCTTGGAATCCCAGAAACGGCAGGTGTCGGGAGAGATCTCGTCTGCGAGCAGGATCTGACCCTTATAGCGGCCGAATTCGATCTTGAAGTCGATCAGGTCAATGCCGATCTCCTTGAAGTATTTCAGCATGAACTCGTTTACCTTGAACGCGTACTTTGCTATGGTGTCGAGCTCCTCCTTTGTAGCGATGCCGAGCGCGAGTGCGTAGTAGTCGTTGATGAACGGGTCGCCGAGGTCGTCGTTCTTGTAGCTGTATTCGAGGATAGGAGTGAGGAGCGCCTTGCCCTCTTCAACGCCCATTCGCTTGGAGAAGCTTCCTGCCGCAACGTTTCTGATGATGACTTCGAGCTGCACGATCTCGACTTTCTTTACGAGAGTCTCGCGGTCGCTGAGTTCCTCAACAAGGTGTGTCGGAACGCCCTCTTTTTCGAGCAGCTTGAACATATAGTTGGTCATCTTGTTGTTGATAACGCCCTTGCCCTCGATAGTGCCTTTTTTGAGCCCGTTGAACGCTGTCGCGTCGTCCTTGTAGGACACGATCACGAGGTCGGGATCGTCGGTCGCGAATACTTTCTTTGCCTTGCCTTCATAAAGCTGTTCTTTCTTTTCCATAGTTTTGCCCTTCCTTTTACACTTATATTTCCTTTGCAGTCTCCTGCATTTTCTTGTCTGCTTCGCGGTTTTTCAGGTGCTGTGCTTCCTTGAATCCGCTGTATTTTTCGGCAAGCTCCTCGTCCTGCACCGCAAGTATCTGCACCGCAAGGTATCCCGCGTTTGCCGCGCAGTCGATGCCGACTGTTGCTACCGGAACTCCCGGAGGCATCATTACCGACGAGAGCAGCGCGTCCATGCCTTCCAGCGCTTTAGCCTTCACCGGAAGCGCGATGACCGGCAGGGTGGTGTTTGCGGCAAGCGCTCCCGCAAGATGCGCCGCCATTCCCGCGGCTCCGATAAGCACTCCGAAGCCGTTTTCACGGGCATTTCTCGCAAACTCCGCTGCTTCGGCTGGGGAGCGGTGAGCCGAGAAAACGTGCATCTCAAAGGGTACGCCGAACTCTTTGAGCACTTCGGCTGCCTTTCTTACCACGGGAAGATCGCTGTCGCTTCCCATTATTACAGCAACTTTTTTCATATCGTACATTCCTTTCGTGGAAAAATATACCATTATAATATATATGCAGTACAACATATTGAAAAAGCACCCTGGGTGTAACAATATGTTGTATAAAGCCGAATAAGAAAACTACACTTCTATTTTACAATATTTTACCCCTAAATTCAAGCATTTTCCAAAAATAAATTGAACATTTTTTCATTTCGTCCCATTCCCAAAACAGTGATATTGCACAATAGTGACCTGTTGAAAACTCTGTTGAAAGTCGGTTTAAAGTTATATTTAGTTAATTTATCTCGGAAAACGGCTACTTTTTGCTTAATTTTTAGGCTAAAAGCGATTACAAAGTTGTTACAATTTAGTGCAAAATCTCTCAGTAATCGTTTACAAAATTGATGTTAAATTTTTCGTGTATTTTAAACAAATCACACCGCGAATAAAATTGTCAATTAAGAGTGTCTATCTATAAAATACATAATGTGTTAAAATTGTGACAATCCGTGAAGAATGCATGAAATAAAGCTTTATCTAAATTTGCTTTTTTCAGTATGTGCGCTGTGAATGATCCGAATATTGCGTATGTCAAAATGTACAAAAAAATCAGAAAATACGGAGTGCTGAAAACGTTTTCCAACTTCGGCTGAAAAATTTTTTCAAAAAAGGACTTGCAAAATTGTAAGTTTTGTGATATAGTTACAAATGAAATCACGGAACATAATTTAAGCGATGTTCGACGGTGATTCAAAAATCTGATAGGTCGTTCAAACGACCACAATCTTTTGGAGGAAAGAACTATGAAGAAAAGAATAGCTTCCGCAGTACTCGCTTCTGCAGTTATCCTGTCAGTAGCAAGCTGCGGCAACAGCGGCACAACCACAACAGCAAGCAATGACACAACTACCACAACAGCAGCTCCCGCTGCAGCAGCTGACACCACAACAGCAGCAGCTGACGCAGCAGCAGACACAACCGCGGCAGACGCAGCTCCCGCAGCAACAGCAGAGGGCGGCGGAACCACATTCAACATCTACGCTTGGAACGAAGAGTTCAAGGGCTTCTTCGAGAAATATATGCCCGGCTACGATGCATCGGCTCAGACTCTCGACGGAGTTAAGGTAAATTGGACTATTACTCCTTCCGACGGCGGCGCATATCAGGATAAGCTCGACCAGGCTCTCCAGAACAACGCTTCCGCTTCCGCTGATGACAAGGTAGATATGTTCCTTGCAGAAGCTGACTACATCCTCAAGTACACAGATTCCGATTACACAATGGATATCTCCGAGATCGGTCTCAAGCAGGTAGATACAGAGTACCAGTACACAGTATCCGCAGCTTCCGACAGCAACGGCAAGATCAAGGGCGTTTCCTTCCAGTGCTGCCCTGCAGCTCTCATCTACAGACGTTCTATAGCTAAGGACGTTCTCGGAACAGACGATCCCACAGAAGTTCAGGCTCAGCTCGATTCTTGGGATAAGTATGAAGAAGCAGCTGCAAAGGCTAAGGACAAGGGCTACTACATTCAGGGCTCTTACGCAGCAAACTATCGTGTATTCTCCAACAACGCAACTTCCGCTTGGGTAAGCGGCGGTCAGCTCACTATACCGGCAGTTGTAGAGCAGTGGACAGATCAGGTTAAGAAGTTCTATGACAACGGTTATATCCTTGATACTCTCCCGACCATTTGGGAAGCCGGCAACACCACTCAGATGTTCAACGACGGTAAGACAATGTGCTTCTTCGGACCCGCTTGGTACTACAACTTCTCCATGGGCAACGCTCAGGATCCCGATAAGGGCTGCTACGGCGACTGGGGCATCTGCCAGGGACCGGCTCCGCACTTCTGGGGCGGTACATGGATCCTCGCAGCTACAGGCACAGATAACGGCGACCTCGTTGCTAAGGTAATGCAGGCATTCACAGAGAACGAAGAAGTTCTTACACAGCTTGTTGAAGTTGAAGGTCAGTACACCAACAACTCCGCTATCAACGACAAGTACGCTGACGATCCTACTTACGGCAACGACTTCCTCGGCGGTCAGAACGACTTCGCAGTTTATAAGGAACTTGCAAAGAACATCAAGTTCGAGAACAACACGATCTATGATCAGCTCTGCAACGAAGGCTATCAGGATTACATCAAGCAGTACCTCAACGGTTCCGTTGATAAGGACACTGCACTCCAGAACTTCTACGGCTACATCAACGAGAAGTACCCGGCAGTTCAGACTCCGTAAGTTATCTTACAAAATTTAAAAATTGCTGAATTAGGAGGCGAGGCAAGCAACTTGCTTCGCCTCTTAGTTAACAACATCAAGAATTATGAGAGGATAACGGCTTATGAGTTCGACAACACAAACCGCACCGGTAAAGCACAAATCAATAAGCTACGCAGGCTGGGGTTACTTTTTTATAGCTCCGTTTATCATAGTTTATATCCTTTGTGCGCTTATCCCGCTGCTTTCAACGTTTTACAATTCACTGTTTGAGTACTACATGGACGGTCTCAAACAGATCGGTCCTAATTTCGTAGGACTTCAGAACTTCATCACCCTGTTCACTCCCCGTGCCGACGGCAGACTTGAAATATTCAACTATACCGCCAACACGATGATAATGTGGATAATGGGTGCGATCCCGCAGATAGTTTTCGCTCTCCTGCTTGCTGTTATATTCACGAGCGAGAGAATGAAGATAAAAGGTCAGGGATTCTTCAAAACAGTAATCTATATGCCTAACCTGATAATGGCTTCGGCGTTTGCGATGCTGTTCTTCCAGATCTTCTCGTCTGTCGGACCTATCAATCAGATAATCACCGCTAACGGTGCTCCCGCATTCCTTTTCTTTGATAACGAATGGTCCGCAAAATCAATTATTGCGTTTATAAACTTCCTTATGTGGTTCGGTAATACCACGATACTTCTTATGGCAGGTATCATGGGAATAGATCAGAGCCTGTTCGAGGCAGCCGCCATCGATGGCGCGAACTCCTCGCAGGTGTTCTTCAAGATCACTATCCCGCTTCTTATGCCTATCATCATCTACGTTGTTATTACAGCGCTCATAGGCGGTCTCCAGATGTTCGATGTTCCGCAGATCATCACATCGGGCAGAGGCGGTCCGAATAATACGACAAAGACGCTCGTTATGGCACTTAACGCTTATATCGGAACAAGTAAGAACTACGGTATGGCAGGTGCGGTTTCCTTTGTTCTGTTTGTTATAACCGGCATTCTCAGCTTCATCGTATTCAGATCTACGGAGCCTAAGAAAGAGAAAAAGGGAGGTAAGAAATAATGCCAAGCAAAATGGAATATATCGACAAGGGTAACAAGGTTTCACTTCTTGTCTCAAGAGTTGTTTCTTACATCTTCCTTGTTTTCGTAACGATACTCAGCTTATTCTCTTTTTACCTTCTGCTTATAAACTCCACCAGAAGCAATGCACAGTTACAGGCAGGCTTTACGATGCTGCCGAGAGAACACTTCTTTGACAACCTTGCTACAGCATGGAACGATCAGAGCATTTTCTTCCTTCCTCAGGGTATGCTCAACAGCTTCATAGTTGCTGCGTTCACCTGTATCCTTACCTCTTACTTCTCCGCTATGACCGCTTACGGCGTATGCGTTTACGACTTCAAGGGCAGAAACTTCATTCACAAGGCTATAATCCTTGTCATGATGATACCTACTCAGGTATCCGCACTCGGTTTCGTTCAGATCGTAAACCAGCTCGGACTCACAAACACATACTGGCCTCTCATAATCCCGGCTATAGCTGCTCCCGCTACTTACTTCTACATGAAGCAGTACATAGACAGTACACTTCCGCTGGAAATTGTTGAGGCAGCGCGTGTTGACGGTTCCAACGAATTCAGGACATACAACTTCATCTGTCTGCCTATCTTAAAGCCCGCGCTTGCGGTTCAGATGATATTCGCTTTCGTTGCATCGTGGAACAACTTCTTTACTCCCGCACTCATACTCGACAAGAAAGATGTATTCACGCTTCCTATCATGCTTTCGATCGTCCGCTCTCGTATCAACTCTCAGGCGGGCGATATGGGTGAGGTTTATATGATAATCCTCCTCGCGATCGTACCGGTAGTTATAGTTTACCTTTTCCTCTCGAAGTTCATCATCGGCGGTGTAACTCTCGGAAGTGTCAAGGGCTGATATCACAACAGAATCACGAGACCCCGGCAGGTTATCCTGCCGGGGAATTTTTGTTGAATTTTACTGTTTTTTTCAAAAAGGTCTTGAAATATTCGGCAATATATGTTAAAATTAAAAAGAACATAACTCATTATCTGCAGCGGAGGTGTCGAGGTGAAACGAACTGACTATATCTCATGGGACGAATACTTCATGGGGATAGCGCTGCTTTCGGCTCAGAGGAGCAAGGACAGCAATACCCAGGTCGGTGCCTGCATAGTAAACGCCGACAAGAAGATCGTATCTGTCGGTTACAACGGTATGCCTACGGGCTGCGAGGACGATGATATGCCGTGGGAGCGCAGCGCGGAAAGCTCACTTGACACCAAATACCCGTTTGTATGCCATGCCGAGCTGAACGCGATCCTCAACAGCAATATCCCGTCGCTTGCCGGCGCAACACTGTATGTGACGCTTTTCCCGTGCAACGAATGTGCCAAAGCGATCATTCAGTGCGGTATAAAACGCGTTGTTTACTTTGACAACAAATACGCCGATACCGACGGCGTTAAAGCTTCCGGAATAATGTTCGGAAAGTGTGGTATCACCGCTGAAAAATATGTCCCGTCGGGACGCACGCTTACTATTGAACTATAAAAGAGATTTGCAATGAAGAAAAGAAAGACAATTGCTGTGATCGTCGGAACGTCCGACGGATTCTACCGTAACAAGTGCCTGAAAGGTATAATAAGACAAGCGAAAAGTCTCGACTACAATGTAGCCGTTTTTTCGCTGTTCACTATAACCGATGACCGTACCAAACACCAGCTCGGTGAGGAAAACCTGTATGAGCTGCTGAAAACGTCCGATATCACCGGCGGCGTTTTTGTTGATTACTCCTTCTGGGCAACCGAGGTCAAGAAAAAAATACTCGGTATCATGAGTTCCATTCCCGGGTTCAATGCCGTTATCATCGACAACGAGAGCGCTCACGGCTACAAGGGCATACTGTCCAACGACAGAGCCGGAATGGCTGTTGTTGTGGATCATCTTATAGAACATCACGGATTCAAAAACATCTACTGCCTCACCGGTGCCGCCGACTTCATAGTTTCTCACATGAGAGCAGACGGATACCGCGACTCGATGAGAAAGCACGGACTTGAAGTCAGGGAAGACCATATCATTTTCGGAGATTTCTGGACTATGGCGGCAACGGCGCTCGCAGAAAAGATCGCAAACGGCGAAATGGAAAAGCCGGAAGCTGTCGTATGCGCCAACGACAAATCCGCTGTCACACTCGTAAACGAGTTGATATACAGAGGTGTCGCGGTTCCCGATGATATAGCGGTCACGGGCTATGACTTAGGCGCTGAATCCATAACCAATGACCCCTCGGTCACCTCCTGCACCCGTCCGGATATGTACGCCGGAGAGTTGTGTGTCTGTGAACTGCACAAAAACGCAACCGGCGAGGAGGTTCAGCCCCTCGATCCCGACATCGGTATGTTTGTGGGAGGCGAAAGCTGCGGCTGCCGCAGAGATGTCGCATTTGCCCATAACTTCAACGATGTGGACAGACGGGAATCGGAATCCGAAAACAATTTCCGCTACAGCTGTATGCAGGAATCCCTCATGGCTTCCGACACTTTTGACGAACTCATAATCAACATATACTCACGCCTTTACCTGTTAAGGGACGGGGCGGCATTCGTACTTTGTCTCAACAAAGACTGGAACCTGTTCAAGGAGGATGACAATGACTACCTTAAAACAGGTTACCAGGAGGAAATGATCGAAGCTATGTCCTGGGTGCGAGAGCCAAACACCGAGCGGCGCAACGTGCCTTTTGACGTACACGAGCTTTTCCCGCCGGACATACTGCTCGAGGATCGTCCGGTAACCTGCTATTTCAATGCGGTGCATTTCGAGGACAGATGTTTCGGATATCAGGTGGTACGGTTCACCGATGAAGAGGAGAGCGTGCCGGAGGACATCTATCATTCCTGGGCATCGAGTGTGAGCGTATCTCTCGAATATATGCGTATGCAGTCGCGCATGACGCTTATGTATAACCGTGCGTTCGCAAACTCCGTCCGTGACGGAATGACCGGTCTTTACAACAGGCAGGGCTATGAGCTTTATGCACCTGAGGTATTCAATATCGCCAAGGAGCGCGGAACAAAGCTTCTCGTCGTATGTGCGGATCTCGATGATCTGAAAAAGATCAACGACAGCTACGGACATACCGAGGGTGACAACGCGATCAACGTTGCCGCGCGCGCACTCCAGACCTGCTGCGGAAACGGCGAATACTGCGTCCGTGCCGGCGGAGACGAGTTTGTCATCTTCGGGACCTATGATTACGACAACGCTATCCCGATCTTCTACAGGAGCCGTATCGACGGCTATCTCGCACGATATAACTCGTCCAGCGAAAAGCCGTACAGTGTCGGCATGAGTACCGGTTTCTTCATCGACTATACCAATGATTACGATAATATAGATCAGTGCTTCAAGATCGCAGATGAGCGTATGTACGCAAATAAACTTGCCCGCAAAAAAGGCAGGACATGACTTATATCCATTTCGTTCAACAAACAACAGCAGACTCGTTCATTAACGAATCTGCTGTTTCGCATTATGCGATCATTTTCCGTATATCAAAGCTTTGCTTTGTGGAAGACTTTCTTGCCCTTTCTTATGATGACCTGATCGTCAATGGTTATCATGGTATTGGCATCTGTGATCTTAACATCGTCAACCGTAAGACCGCCGCCGCTGATGATGTTTCTGCCCTCACGCTTGGAGGGAACCAGACCTGTGAGCATGAGCAGATCGAGTATGCCTATCTTTCCGTCGGTGAGTTTGTCCGCCGGAACTATCGTCGTCGGCATATTGTCGGTATCTCCGCTTCCGCCGCCGAACATATTCTTCGCGGCTTCGAGAGCTTTATTTGCCTCGTCCTCGCCGTGTATCATTTTTGTAAGCTCGAATGCGAGAAGTTCCTTTGCCTTGTTGAATTCCGCACCCTCCATGTGCTTCTCCATATCCTCTATCTCCTCGATCGGAACGAATGTGAGAAGCTTTAAGCACTTGATAACGTCCGCGTCCGCAACGTTGCGCCAATACTGGAAGAACTCGTAGGGACTTGTCTTTTCAGCATCGAGCCATACAGCGCCCTTTTCGGTCTTGCCCATTTTCTTGCCTTCGGAGTTGAGAAGCAGGGTTATGGTCATAGCATAAGCGTCCTTGCCCAGCTTGCGGCGGATAAGTTCGGTACCGCCCAGCATATTGCTCCACTGGTCATCGCCGCCGAACTGCATATTGCAGCCGTACTTCTGGTACAGCATATAGAAGTCGTAGCTCTGCATTATCATGTAGTTGAACTCAAGGAAAGTGAGTCCCTTTTCCCAGCGCTGCTTGTAGCACTCGGCAGCAAGCATTCTGTTCACCGAGAAGCAGGCTCCGACTTCACGCAGAAGCTCCATATAGTTGAGGTCAAGCAGCCAGTCGGCGTTGTTCACCATCATAGCCTTGCCCTCGCCGAACTCGATGAACTTGCTCATCTGCTTTTTGAAGCAGGCTATGTTGTGGTCAACCGTCTCCTTTGTCAGCACCTTGCGCATATCCGTCTTGCCGGAGGGGTCACCGATAAGACCCGTACCGCCGCCGAGCAGCGCTATAGGCTTGTTTCCGGCAAGCTGCATACGCTTCATCAGGCACAGAGCCATGAAATGTCCCACATGAAGACTGTCGGCTGTAGGGTCAAAGCCGATGTAGAAGGTAGCCTTGCCGTTGTTGATGAGATCTGCGATCTCCTTCTCGTCCGTAAGCTGCGCGAGAAGTCCGCGTCTCTGTAATTCTTCGTAAACTGTCATTGTCATATTCCTTTCTTATTCTATCCTGAACTGCATTTTATAGTTCTTGACAAACATTCCGTTTGCTTTGTAAAACTCCTGTGCGCCTGTGTTCTGAGCATTCACGCCGAGTTCCACAAACTTCGCGCCTCTGTCCCTCGCGTACTGCTTTACACTGTCGAGAAGCGCGGTGCCTATTCCCCTGCCCTGCGCGTTTCCGGCAACACACAGCTCGTTCACCTCAATGAACGTAAACGGAAGTATCTCACCCGCGCCCTTTGATGTGTCGCAGACCGAGACCGCAGCGTAACCGTCTATCCTGCCGCCGTTTTCGGATATCAGGATATCCTTGTCCGGTTTCTCTATGTACGGTATCATAAGGGTATCGAAAACCGGCTGTTCTATCGGCGCGAAAATGTCCGGGCGGTATCCGATATGCTGTATGTGAAGCTGCTCATGCAGAACATTGATCCCCGGAAGATCTTCCATGACCGCAAGACGTATCACACAGGCTCACCGCCGTAGGAAACAATATCGTCGGGCGATATCATTGCTATCACAACCTCTCCGCGCAAAGCGCATTACGAATTTCTCTTGTATATTGCAAGCATACCTTTGAGAAGGAGATCCGCGTCGTAGATCATATCGCTCTTGCAGTACGGCATTACCAGCGGTGAGTAACCGCCCGTAGCCACTATCGTTCTGACGCTTCCCATTTCCTTTGTGAATCTCTCAACAAAACCATCCATCATGGACGCCATACCCATTATCACGCCGGAGCGCATACTGTCAATGGTGTTGGTGCCGATAGCGTGCTGTACATTGCCTCCGCTTATCAGAGGAAGCGCGGCAGTTCCCGACGAAAGCGCCCTGAACGCCATTTCCACGCCGACGGAGATGATACCGCCGAGAAAGTCGCCTTTCTCGTTCACCGCAAAGACCTTGCTTGCGGTACCGAGATCTATGATTATGCAGGGCAGAGGGTAGTAGGTTTTCGCCGCAACGCCCGCGCAGCACATATCCGCGCCGAGGGTGGCAGGATCGTCGATTCGTATGTTGAGTCCGGTCTTTACACCGGGTCCCACTACCATGCAGTCGATACCGAACAGCCGTCTCAGCGAAGTCCGGATCTGCTCCGTGACCGGCGGTACTACAGACGATACGATAGCCGAATCTACTTCCTTTACCGGAATATCGTTAAGCTGCAGATAGTTTGAAATAAGCACGGTATATTCGTCCGCCATACGCTTCGTATTGGTTTCCATGCGCATACCGAACACGAGACTTTCGTTGTTGTCGAAAGCGCCGAGAACCGTGTTCGTGTTCCCGACATCAATTGTCATCAGCATAGCAAGATCCTCCCGTCTGCATCATTAAATCCATTCGCTGCCGCTTCCCTTGGGCTGATATATATCCAGCAGCCCTTCCTCTTCTTCATCGTCGCCGCTGTCGGAGCTGTCGCCTGTATCATCATCGGGACTGCCGCTGTCGTTTCCGTCATCTTCGGGAGCGTCGTCATGCACATTCAGGCTGTTAAGCAGGTCACTGTCAGAGGCACCGCTTTCCCGTATCATCTCACTGTCGGAGAAGTCGTTGTCTCCTGTGTCGTCGGAAGTGCGGGAACGGAAGAATTTAAGGTATATTACCGCGGAAACGATGAATATAACAAGTCCTGCGAGACTTACGAATATAGCAAGAGGATATCCGGCAGTCGTAAATCTGAACTCAATGGTGTGCTTTCCGGAGCTTAACTGCACTCCCAGCAAAGCGCCGAGGCATACGTCATAGTCGGTCTTTTTGCCGTCAACGAATACTTCCCAGCCCTTTTCGTCGGGTATTGACGTGAACAGATAAGATGTCTCGTCGGCATTCACCTCGACACGCATGGTTGTAGGATCCGGGCGCACGGCTGTTGTTTCCGCGTTCTTGTCGATAAGCTTCTGCAGATCCTTTTTGATGTTGCGTTCATTGATGTAAACGAACTGAGCCTCCCGGAAATACAGATCATCGCGTGTGAGGGTAAGTCCGATCTTGACCTGTTCGCCCTTCTCGAAATCGCCTATCTTCATTATGCTGTTGTTGTCGCCCTCAAAGTAGGTGCCGAGGAAGGTCTTTCGGTTGAGCCATACGTTTACGGTTCTTTCATACTTTGTCGGCAGGTACATATACAGAGATGAACTTACCGGCATATTGAGAGTATAGACAAGCTCCGCGTTCTTGCCCTTTTCGATGACCTTGAAGCTGTGGTGACCGTCGGTGGTCTTGCCCTGAGTTACATTGGTCTTTTCGAGAGTTACGGGTGTCTTTTCGCTGTTGGAGATACGCTTGAAGTATCCGGGAGTCGTAGCGTTGCCCAGCATAGCGGAAAGCAGTTTGTTCTGGTTATCAAACGGCTGATTTTCCTCAAGCTCGATCTGCTGATACATCGGGTGAACGAGATATGCCATAGGAAGCGCGTATTCGTTCTCCGTAACAGTGATATCCGCCGCGGATCCTATCTTCGATGTGCTGTTTTCCGGACAGGAAAGCTCATACTTCACTCCGAAAAGGCTCTTTGTGATCTCGGTAGCGCCCGTATAGCGGGTATAGTGGCTGCGTGCGCTGAATCCGAGACTGCCGAGCATATTTATGGGCTTTGCGTTCAGCGTGCTGGAGCTGTGGGACAGACCGTACATATTCAGCGCCATAGGATCGTTTACCGTCCGGAAGAATGTCTTTTCTATGCGGTAAAAGCCGTCATCATTTGCCCTGATGTTCTGTACGACTTCACGAGCCGGCTGTATAACGTCATTGTAAGAGCCGCGGGTGGAATATACTATATCCGCGTCCTGTCTGAAGATCTGCGATATCGTGTTGTAGAAGCCCTCGGCTGTGATTATCACACACATTCCTATCGCCGCGAGCTTTCTTGTTCCGAATTTGTCTTTCAGCTGCACCAGCGCCGCCGAAACTATGAGCAGAACCAGCATCGCGGGGAGAACAACGGTGAGTCCGTCCATTGTGTCCCGCTTTATGTCCGCGAGGTAGTTGTCGGTATTCTCTATCATCAGCAGTACCGCGAACCATGCCAGAGCCACAAAGCATATCCGTTTCTTCGGTATGTCCTTTATCTCGTTGAATGCTCTTGCCGCAAACGACACCATAAGGAACGAAAGCATGAAGCTGTAGCGGTAGGGCAGCCAGTTCGGAAGCTGTCCGCCGTGCCAGAGCATATCCACCTGTCTGATGTACATACATACGCAGAGCAGGGAGATTATCACCGCCGCACCTATGCGGTCACGTCCGCGTATCTTCTTCAGAAAGAAGTAGCAGGGCAGCATCACCAGCACGATCGTTCCGCAGTAAATGAACGGCAGACCGCTCATGCGGCAGGTGTCATAAGTCGCGGGGAACATTTTATCGAGCATTTCGATAAAATGGAAGTTGGTGGTTATCTCGGTCGCCTCGGTAACGTTGTCGGAAAAATCAAACTTTCCGTATGACAGCGAGTGGTAAACCGGCAGCAGCATGAATGCCGACATCATCACCGACATCACGGCAACTCCCGTGAACAGCAGACCCCGTTGGATAAACACTCTGTAATACTTAGGGCGATGTGTCACACATGAATAGTACAGGAAGTAGATAGCCGAGAAAATACCGATCATGTAGCCGATATAGAAGCAGGTCACAAATGCGTACACAAGCGAGATCGTACACATCATGAAGCGCCCCTTGTCAATGAGCTGTTCAACTCCGTAAACCACTATCGGCAGTATCATCACGCCGTCCAGCCACATAGGGTTCATGGTCTGCTCCAGAGTGTATGCACACAGGGCGTAGCAGACAGAGAAGATGATCGTCGTAAGGCGGTTCATTCCCTTGCCGCGGCTGAGATATACCGCCATACAGAGACCGATCGCTCCCACCTTCGTGACCATCATAGTGAGCAGACCCTCGGTTATACATTCCCTCGGGAAGATCCATACAAGCAGGTTGAACGGGCTTGCAAGATAGTAACCGACAATGCCCATGAATTCGCCGGAAAGGTTTCTGCTCCATGAGTAGAAGATGCTCTCCTTCCCCGCGAACACATCATACATATAGTCGTAGTAGTAAACGTACTGACCGTTGAGGTCAAGCGACAGCACCGATTCCTTGCCGAAAGGGAATACTCCGAAGATGAAGTACGATATCAGAAGCGTAAAGCATGGGATCAGGAACGATACCCAGATCTGCCAGTCAGATACAAAAAAACGCTTTATGCCGTTTCGCGCATATCCCGGATATTCCTTCAGAAAGAACGGGCTGCCGGAGTTGGCTGTTCTTTCCATTTATTCCGCGATATTCCTTTCTTTGTTCTTTTTATCTTTGGTATCCTCAGAGATTATATATCTCGGACGGAATTTTATCTCTTCATATATCTTGGACATATAGTAGCCTATAGTGCCGAGTCCTATCATAATCACCGACGCCGACAGCAGTATCAGGATATACACCGTGGTGAAGCCCTCAAGCGACTGCCCGCAGAAGAACTTGACTATGCTGTACACCGATATTACCACCGCGAACAGCAGGAAAAGCACTCCCAGCCACGTTATTATCTGCATGGGGAAGTTGGTGAAGCTTGTGATGTTGTTGAGCGCGAATTTCACAAGCTTGCGGAAGTTCCATTTTGTGGTTCCCGCGGCTCTGGGCGCGACTTCAAATTCGATCTTTGCCCCCTTGAATCCTACCCAGCTTGAAAGCGCACGGAAGAATGTTATACGCTCAGGCAAATCGTTGAGCGCGTCTATCACTTTTCTGTCCATAAGCTTGAAATCGCTGGCGCGGTCAAGATCCACGTCCGACGATCTCTTCATTATGCGGTAGAAAGACTTCGCAAAGACCTTATACAGCAGGCTTTCATGCCCTCTGCTGGATTTGACCGCTTCCACGATCTCGAAGCCGTCCTGCCACAGCTTATACATCTTCGGTATAAGCGCCGGAGGGTGCTGCAGATCGCAGTCAATTACCACGGCGCAGTCTCCCTCGCAGCGTTTGAGTCCGGCGAAGATTGCGCCCTCCTTGCCGAAGTTCCGGGAGAAGTGCAGACCGCGCACAGACGGGTTCTTTTCCGTAAGCTCCTCGATAAGCTCCCATGTCCTGTCCCGGGAGCCGTCGTCAACGAAGATAAGCTCGTATTCTATACTGTTTTCCGCGAGTATGCCGGTAAGGACTTCCGCGGTGTTCGCGATGTTTTCCTGCTCGTTGAACGCAGGAACTATTACTGATAGCATTGTTTTATGATTCCGCTCTCTTTTTTATTTTATATACAGATCGCCCGATGTTGTATTCACACGAAGATGAGATTCCGCTGAGCCGCAGATAACCGCCGCGTCGCCGTAGCGCATATTATAAGGCTCGTCGAAACGGTCGGATGTGAAGCTTCCGCTCTCCGTAAAGAATTCCAGATACACCGAAAGTTCTTCCGGCATAACAAGGGAGACATCTCCCGCTCCCGCGTTTATCGTCATATCCGATGAGAACGATGAAAACTCGGCGTAAACATTTCCGCTTTCTGTACGCACCGAAGCACGTTCATCTATACCGTAAAGGCGCATATCCCCGCCTTTGGTACCGAATTCAAGAGTATCCGCCGCAAGGTTTTCCGATGTGACAGAGCCGCCTGAGCTGGACAGGCTTATCCGCTCATACACCCTGTGCGGCAGAGTGACCGTGACCCCGGTTTTCTGCGCCTCACGGGAGAACAGCGTCATTGTGAACGTATCGTTCTGCGTTATGCGCAGCATACCCTTGTCCTCGGTGACGATAAGCGGCAGGCTGCTCGTGTACTCCACCTTTACGGTTTCGGTATCGCCGTACCGCACGGTTATAGGCATTGACGTGGTTATCACCACCAGCTCCCGCGGACGCTCATACTCGGCTGTATCAGTTATGACGCTGCCGGTATAGCCCTCGCGGGAGGCGGCAAACTGTATCAGCAGCCCCGCTCCGGCGCAAAGTATTCCGGCTGCCGCAAGCGTGACAGCGAGGATCTTAAGAAGCCGTATCTTCTTCATTGAACATTCTTTCCCTGCGCAGCGCGGAGGATCTTGCAAACCGGCGGTAAACCCCGTATGACGACGAGCAGACCGGTACTATACCTAAGCAGGCTCCCGCCCCCGTCAGCAGTATCCCGCCGCTTATAAGCAGCAGTGCGTCCGGCGCAAGATCCGAAGTCACAGCCACAGTCCCGAACCGTCCCAGCAATACGCACGGCAGTGCCGCTATGCCGAAAGAAAGCAGTCCCAGCGCCGTGAACACATAGCACACGTTCAAAGCGAACAGCAGCACAAGACCCGCCGCTCCGGCATATATATATAAGGTATCCTTTGCGTTTCTTCTCATAATCACAACCATATATTATACCCTATCCGGGAGCCGTTGTCAATCTTTTTTGGCTGTAATGCCCATTCTGTCCCTCATGGTGGATATCGAGCCGTCGGATATCACGAAATACCCGCCGTCCGTCTCGCCGTAAGGTATGTAGTATTCACAGGGGTTGATGCTGTTCTCAAGGGTATAGTTGAAGATAGCCTGAATGTTCGTGTAGTCATCGAAAATGATGTCTGTTTCCGTGGTTTTTATGATGCTTTCGGCGAGACCCTGCATCTGCGTGGAGGACATTCCGCGGAAGTTCTTGTTTATCATATTCATAGCCGCCGAACCTTGCACCGCCAAGGTGTAGTCCACGCCCCGCTTGAAGTCATAGGTGAGGTAGCCGTAAAGCGATTCGCCGTTCATAAACTGTATCCCCTCGGGGAAGATCACCGTTTCGGTAGTCTCCGGCACAAGCCTTGTGACCTCCTCTTCCTCGCCGTCCACTTCGATAGTAACGTTCTTCAGCACCTGCTTCGTTTCCTTTACCGTTACGTCGGAGGGTATGTTGACATATACCTTCCCGCCCATGTCAACGAAGTCTATGAACGAAAGCCTGTCGAACTTGACATAATGCTCGATCTCGATGTTCATTAGCGCAGCCACCGCGTCAGCGGCAGCCTTTGCACCGAAATTATCGTACATTTCGTAAATGCTTCCGGTATTCCCGCCGTAGGAAACGCGTGTGTTCTCACGCAGGGGAATGAACACGATCACCTCGTTGCGCGGCTGGTAATTCATAAGCATATAGTATGTCGGAGTCGCCGCTTTCATATCCGACAGCATCAGCAGTGATGTTATGTTGATCTCCGCGCTCGGACGGTAATCGGAACGCGACAGCGCGTAGCGGCTGCCGTTGTCGTCCGCGGGGAACAGTGAGTCCCAGATGCTCTGCACGAACAGTCCCAGCAGCACAAACGACGCTATCAGCGCGATAAGGTATATATACCAGTTGCTTTTTCTTTTGACAGCCATGTTTCCACCCCTTTATCAGCATACTCCCGAAAGGTTTTGGCATATTTTTATAAAAAACAGTTGAAATTATCGGAAAAAAAGTATATAATAAATGTGTATGCGATTGCCGTTTTCCGGTTTTCCGGAAAAGGCTGCGTCATAACTATATTATTTTATCACAAATCATCATAAAATACAATAGGATTTTTCGATTTGTTGTGACAAAAATTCACCCATATCGGACATATCCTTGCAATAATTGTTACAACGAAAGGTGATGTTCGGCATGGATAAGCTGTTAAGACGGGTGTGGGCGGAGATAGATCTCGATACCCTCGACAGCAATATCGGGCAGATAAAAAAAGCCGCCGGGGGTATTCCCGTAATGGCGGTGGTAAAAGCCGACGCTTACGGTCACAGCGCGGACATAATCGCCGGCGAACTGTGGGAAAAGGGCGTAAAAAGCTACGCGGTATCGAACGTGTTGGAAGCTATAGACCTGCGTAAAACTCTCCCGGACGCGCAGATAGTTATATTCGGCTACTGTGACCCGGAATGGCAGGACGAGATAATAAGCGGGAACTTCGAGCAGACCGCCGCCGGCATCGAACACGCGCGTATGCTTTCCGGGCTTGCGGAACAGCGCGGTATAAGACTGAAAGTCCACGTCAAGGTGAACACCGGCATGAACCGCGTCGGTATAGATACCCCGGAGGAACTGCATGAGATAATGCTGCTCGGCGGGCTTGATATACGCGGAGTATATACTCACTTCGCCGCCGCGGACAGCTCCGATCCGTCGGATATAGCATACACCCGCGCACAGCAGGACAAACTGGATACCATAGCCGCCGAAGCGAAGAAATCCGGTATTCCCGTATATTCCCGCAACAGCGGCGGAATACTGTATCACGGCGATTTCGGCGGCGACATGGTGCGAAGCGGCATCATAACCTACGGCTGTATGCCGAACACGGCTCTGCCGGTGCCGATAGACATAAAGCCGGTAATGCGGCTGAGAGCGGCGGTGTGCCAGCTGAAGACAGTCCCCGCCGGAACTCCCGTAAGCTACGGACGGACATACGTTACCGACAAGGAAACGGTGCTTGCGGTAATCCCCGCAGGCTACGCGGACGGCTACTCCCGCGGGCTTTCCAACAAGGGCGCGGTATATATAAACGGTCAGCGCGCTCCCATAACCGGTCGCGTCTGCATGGATCAGATGATGGTCGATGTCACCGGGCTTGACGTGAAAGTGGGAGATACCGCCGAGCTGTATTCCGACACAATAGATGAGATCAAAGCGGATAATATCGCGGATATGCTTGGTACTATCGGCTATGAACTGCTCTGCCTTGTGAGCAAGCGCGTTCCGCGCGCGGCTGTGCGGGGCGGAAAGATAGTTAAAGTTGTAAATTATATCTGATAACATAAAGGAGAATATAAAATGAGTACATACACACTTAATGTTGCGGGTGTGACCCGCGAGCTTCCGCTGTGTCCGGTGAATGACAAACTCGATATCGCGGCGTTCGTAATGTTTTCGGACGTGGAGCTTACGGAAGCCTGCGCTGCCGAACTGCTTGAAAAGCTGCCGGAGTTCGACGTTCTCATCACCGCCGAGACCAAGGGTATCCCGCTTGCTTACGCCATGGCGCGCCAGAGCGGGAAGAACTACTTCGTTGCCCGCAAAAGCGTAAAAGTCTATATGACCGACCCGATATCCGTGAATGTGCAGTCCATAACCACTCACGGTATGCAGACGCTGTATCTTGCGCAGGAGGACGTATGCCGGATCAAGGGCAGAAAAGTCATGATAATCGACGACGTTATCAGCACCGGCGAATCGCTGCTCGCGCTTGAGAAGCTTGTCGGGGAGGCAGGCGGCATCATTGCCGCGAAAGCTGCCGTGCTTGCGGAGGGCGAGGCTGCGGAACGCACCGACATCGTGTTCCTTGAAAAGCTGCCGGTGTTCCCTCACGACTGAATATAGCCTATACAGATAAATAAAAGAACAGGAGACAAGCATTGAATATCTACGAAACACACTGTCACACAGCCGAATCCAGCGCCTGCGCTTCGGCAACGGCTGAACAGCAGGTAAGATTCTACAAAGAACGTGGCTTCACAGGCATAATAGTCACCGACCACTTTCTCAACGGCAATACGACCGCAAAGCCGGATATGCCATGGGAGGAACGGGTGAACGTGCAGTTCCTCGGCTATGAGCGTGCCAAAAAGACCGGTGATGAGATCGGGCTTGACGTATTCTTCGGCTGGGAATACACCGTTGACGGCTCTGACTTTCTCACATACGGTCTGGACAAGCAGTGGCTGCTCGCGCACCCGGAGACTATGACGCTGCCCCCGAACGGCTACTTCGACCTGATACACGCGGAGGGCGGCTATATCAGCCATGCTCACCCTTTCCGCGAGGACTGGTATATCGACATGATACGGCTGTTTCCGCGCAAATGTGATGCGGTGGAGATCATAAACTCCTGCCGAAAACCCTTTGAAAACGATATGGCAAAGCTTTACGCAGACAGCTACGGACTTCCCTACACTGCCGGAAGCGACAATCACCACGCAAATCAGGCTCACCTTTCGGGAATACAGACAGATGCGCGGATACGCGATATAAAGCACTTTATCGAGGTGCTGAAAAGCGGGAATTACGGAATATACGACCATGTTTTCGGTCAATAAGGAACAAAAATGGCAAAGTTAAAACGAAAATTCATAAAGATGCGCGTCGAGGAAGAATGTTCAATGAGCCGCGACGAACTGAACGCATCACTTGACGCGCTGATAGAGTCGCAGTACCGGAAGAACCTCAACAAGCTGAAAGGTTCTCCGCTCTGCCTGTGGCAGCACGCGGGCGAGGACTGCTACAAGCTTCGCTACTATCACTCCTACCGCGAGGATATGTGCGACACGATGATGACGATAGATGTGGAAAAAGGCATGGAGCGATGCAGCGTCCACGGATTTATCCACAAGCCGCCTGCTATATGGGCGTGCTTCTGGGGAGTCATCGCGTCGGTGTTCATAGACTTTCTGATAATTTCGTGGCTGGTGCTGTTCGGTGAGAATTTCAGTCTCTCCGGCGCTCTCATGGTCTCCGGCGCGGTATGCCTTGTGCGCATATATATCTGCATGGCGCTGATAGAGCTGAACCGGGAGAGAGTGCGCAAGCTGCGGGAGGAGCTTTACCGCGTGATACGCGACAAACCCGAAGCAATAGCTGAGGAAGATGTATTTGAGGAAAACGAACTTGTAACGGAGGTTGAAACCGATGATACGGGAGATTGATGTTCAGACTGTAACGGACGCTGTGGCGGCGCTCTGCGAGGACGCCAACCTGCATCTGCCCTGTATGATGCGTGAGACTATCGAGGGAGCGGTACAGCGGGAGGAAAGTCCGGTCTGTAAGGAAGTCCTCGGAGATATCGTGCGCAATATCGACTGCGCGGCGGAACTGAATGTCCCGATATGTCAGGACACGGGAATGGCGGTCATATTCCTTGAAATAGGGCAGGACGTGCATTTCACCGGCGGCAGCCTTTATGACGCGGTAAACGCGGGTGTGGCAAAGGGATATGTTGACGGCTATCTGCGGCTCTCGGTGGTGAAAGACCCCATACGCCGCGGCAATACCAACAACAACACTCCTGCCGTGATCCACACGAGCATAGCTGACGGGGACAAGGTGCATATCATGGTTGCCCCCAAAGGCTTCGGAAGCGAGAATATGAGCCGCATAAAGATGTTCACGCCATCCGCGTCACTTGACGATATCGTCGGATTCGTCACCGAGACAGTCAGCATCGCGGGCAGCAATCCCTGCCCTCCGATAACACTCGGAGTCGGTATCGGCGGAGACTTCGAGCAATGTGCGCTGCTGGCTAAAAAGGCGCTCTGCCGTGATCTTCGGGTGCGCAATGCCGATCCGTACTACGCGGAGCTGGAGCAGCGTATGCTGGACGAAGTAAACAAGACCGGTATAGGCTCACAGGGCTTCGGCGGTACCGTCACAGCCCTGTACGTCAACATCGAGCAGGCTCCCACACATATAGCGGGACTTCCCGTGGCGGTCAATGTCGGCTGCCACGTTACAAGGCACAAAGAAACAACACTGTAATGAGAAAGGAAATACTGACATGGCAATTTTAGTTACCGGCGGAACAGGCTACATCGGCTCCCATACCTGCATAGAGCTTTTAAAGGCGGGCGAGGAGATAGTTGTAATGGACAACTTCTACAACTCCAAGCCTAAAGCAGTTGAACTTATCAAGGAGATAAGCGGCAAAGATTTCAGATTCTACGAAGCCGATATGTGCAAAGAAGAGGACATGGAGAAGATTTTTGCGGAGAACGATATCGAAGCCGTTATCCACTTCGCGGGCTACAAGGCAGTCGCGGAGAGCGTCCGCGAACCGCTCATGTACTATAAGAACAACCTCGGCGGCACATTCACACTTCTCGAAGCTATGAAAAAGCACGGCTGCAGGAAGATAATTTTCAGCTCTTCCGCAACCGTTTACGGTATGCCGGAGAAAGTTCCGGTAGATGAGACATTCCCGCTGTCAGCGATAAATCCCTACGGCGAGACAAAACTCACTATCGAGGATATGCTGCGGGCGATCTGCAACGCGGACAAGGATTTCAGCGCTGCTCTTCTGCGTTACTTCAATCCTATCGGTGCGAACGAGTGCGGCAAGATAGGCGAAGACCCCAACGGCATACCCAACAACCTCATGCCTATCATAATCAACGTCTGCACCGGCAAGCAGGAGAAGCTCACAGTGTTCGGCAACGACTACCCTACCCCGGACGGTACCTGCGTGCGCGACTATATCCACGTTGTCGATCTTGCGCTCGGACATCTCGCGGCTCTGAAATACGTTCGTGAGAAGAAAGGCGCGGAGCCGTTCAACCTCGGTACCGGCAACGGCTACTCGGTACTCGACATCATCAACACTTTCGAGCGCGTAAACAATATAAAACTGCCCTACGTCATCGGCGAACGCAGACCCGGCGACGCTGCGGAGTGCTACTCCGTGCCGGACAAGGCGTTTAAGGAACTGGGCTGGAAGGCTGAGCGCGGACTTGAGCAGATGTGCCGTGACGCGTGGAGATTTGTTGAGAACAACCGGTAACTGCCGCTAAAGTTTTGGTTCCGCCCGACGATATATCTTATGAGAGGGAGTTTCTCTCCCGCAGTCAATGATTACTGCGGACGGATATACTGTCAAGGAGGAACAGAATATGGGAATGGAAAGCATCAGTGGAGCAGGCAGCGCTCCCACATTCAGAAGCGCTCTAAGAGTCGGGAAGACCACCGACAGCGAGCAGTCGGAAATAGACGTCAATCAGCAGAAGTTCCTCGAAGAGCAGCAGAAAGCCGCCGAGGACTTAAAGAAGAAACAGGAGCAACAGCAGCAGGCAAAAGAGCGTGAACAGGAACTCGATATGCTGCAAAAACAGCTCGAAGCCTCAAAAAAGGAAGCCGAGGCTATGGAGGACGAATTCGAAGCGTTCTCGAAATGTCTCAAAATAGCGTCCCGCATATCCCGCGGAGATATCGTGCCGCCAAAGGATATGAAGTATCTCGCGGAGCATGAGCCGGATCTGTACAAACAGGCGATACTGCTCAGAATGCCCAATGCAAAGCCCAAGAAGCACAAGAGTCTCATTGATGATGAGGACGAAAAGACCGATGAGGCACAGGGCGGCGAGTCCTCCGGAAATGCGGAGGAAATCTCCGATACCCCGGCGGTAACGGAAACTGCACCCGAGGAAAGCGGCGGGACACCTGCAGAAGAATGAACACCCCCGCCGTGAGGGAAACTGTCCGCACGGCGGGATAATGTGATGTGTCAGAAAGCCCGGTACAGAAAGAGATTTTTGATACCGTCGGATCACAGTGGAAAGGAAAAAAATGAACAAGTTTTACTATCAGCCCGAATACTACACAAGATTCAGATGTACAGGGGGAGAATGTCCGCAGAGCTGCTGCGACGACTGGAACGTTTTCTGGTCAGGCAGGGAGCTTGATTATCTGAGATCCGCCGATATGTCCGAGGAACTCAGAAAGAGTATAGATGAAAACATGAAAGAGGCACCCGTGGAGAACGATCCGGACAGATACATCGTCAAGCTGTGCGATGACGGCAGATGTCCGTTCCATAACCGCGAAACGGATCTCTGCGACATACAGAAAGAGATCGGAAGCAAGTATTTCGGCAGGACCTGTTCGCTTTATCCAAGACGGTTTTACCGCGTTACACCGGATCTGATAATCCGCTCATGCACCTCATCATGTCCGGAAGTGGTCAGGTTCCTTACGGAAGACAAAAACGCGGTAAAGTGCAGCACAGTGGTTGCAAGAGATTTCAGCGACAGCATAAAGGTCAGTTCCGGTCTGACTCCCGCGCTTATAAAGGAGCAGCCGTATCTTTCCGCTTATCTTGAGATCGTCAAGCTTTACAACACTATTTTCACCGTGATAGAGGATCTTGCGGGTGCAGTGGTATTCGGCGCGTTCTGCGCTTCTCAGATCACAGGACTGGGCAAAAACGGCGATTCGATAAAACTGCTGGTTCCGGAGCTTGAAAAAATGGCTTCCGATCCGAAAGCCGCCAATCTTGCCAAAACCGTAAAGCCCGATCATGAGCTAAAGCTGTCTCTTCTCGGATCTCAGATCAGTTTTCTTAACAGATCATCACCGTTAAAAAAGAGACTGGATATCTCGCCTCTCTGCGAAAACGACAAAATAGTCACGGAGCGGTATCTTGAAGGCATGGAGTCTTTCCGCGCAGCCGTCAAGGATCACGATACCGCAATGAGAAACATCGCGTTCAATATATTCCTTGACACATTCGGTCTGAAAAGCTTGAAAAGCTTTTCGATGTTCGAGTATTACTCATATTTCGCAATGTGCGTCACATCCGTTCAGCTTGCCGCAGCAGTTTCCGGATATGACGGCGGCGACGTGGAAAAGAAGTTCATAGTCAACGCGGCTGCTATGAACCGCGGCATTTCCCATAACAACACGGTAGCGGAGACTATAATAAAAATTCTGAAAGAAGCTGACTTCAAGAGTCACATAGAGATAGGACTTCTTATCAACTGAGATCCCACCGCATTTTGGTTCAGATTATGCAACAAAACCGCATAACAGCGCGCTTTTGCCCGATCACAGGCAAGAGCGCGTTTTTATATTTAACAAAAGCTTGCATTTTTTTAGCTTATGTGATATAATATTAAAGTATATACAATGGAGTATCGTTTGTTTTTCTACACGAACGTACACGAAACAGTACAGGAGGTATGATATGGCTTCGCATTATCCCTTTTCAAAAGTCACCCCGCAGATCGAAGAACTCGCTTCACTCTGCTCGGGCAACGGCAATATCGCCCCCGAACTTTACCTTGAGCACAATGTTTACTGCGGACTGCGCGATCTTGACGGCAAGGGCGTTCTTACGGGGCTGACTGAGATTTCGGAGATAGTATCAAAAAAAGAGACCGACGGGAAGCTTGTTCCGTGCGACGGTGAACTTTACTATCGCGGAATCAACGTTGCAGACCTGATAAAAGGCTTTGTCAGAGATGACAGATTCGGTTTTGAGGAAATAACCTATCTTCTGCTGTTCGGTAGGCTTCCGGACAGGCAGGAACTTGACGATTTCACAAAAATGATGGGGTCATTCAGACGGCTGCCCTCGTCTTTTGTGCGTGATATCGTGCTGAAATCCCCGAGCGAGGATATTATGAACACGCTTACGAGAAGCGTGCTTTCGCTTTACGCGTATGACGACTTTCCGAACGATCTGAGCATACCGAACGTTCTGCGGCAGTCGCTGGAGCTTATCGCGCTGTTCCCGCAGCTTATAGTGTACAGCTACAAGGCAAAGCGCTATTACATCGACGGTGAGGGACTTGTTATCCACCGCCCGAAGAAAAACCTGTCGGCAGCAGAGAATATTCTGTACCTGCTGCGTGACGACTGCAAATACACCAAACTGGAAGCAAAGGTACTGGACGTGGCTCTGGTGCTGCACGCGGAGCATGGCGGCGGCAACAACTCCACATTCACGACTCATGTTGTCACCTCCTCCGGAACCGACACATACTCCGCAGTGACCGCGGCGCTCTGCTCGCTTAAAGGGCCGAAACACGGCGGCGCGAACTTAAAGGTAATGGGTATGTTCGACGAGCTGAAAAAGACCGTTAAAAACTGGAACGACGAGGACGAGATAACGACGTATCTCCAGAAGCTGCTGGACAAGGAAGCCTTTGACCGCAGCGGTCTGATATACGGCATGGGTCACGCGGTTTACTCTATATCCGATCCCCGTGCGCAGATATTCAAGAAATACGTTGAAAAACTTGCTTCCGAAAAGCAAATGGAGAAAGAGTTTGCGCTGTATTCTCTGGTTGAGCGGCTCGCGGCGGAGCTTATCGCAAAGAAACGCCGCATTTACAAGGGCGTAAGCGCCAATATCGACTTCTACAGCGGATTCTGTTATTCGATGCTGGGACTGCCGCTGGAACTATACACTCCGCTGTTTGCGGCGGCACGCATCTCCGGCTGGTCTGCGCACCGCATAGAAGAACTGGTGAACGGCAAGAAGATAATTCGTCCCGCGTACCTGAACGTTCAGCCGCGCACGGAATACACGCCTCTCGACGAGAGATAACTGATTAACCGGAGATCGGGATAAACGCGTCTGCCGCGTATCTTGATCCGAAAGGGGTGATTGAATGGGATTTGAAGAGCAGTTCTCCGATATTTCGGATTTCGGCAACTGGCTCGATATAGATCCGATAGAGGTCGGTCTGTCCGGTGAGAGCAAATACCATATCACGCGTAACAACGGCACTGAGCTGATACTGCGCACTTCTGGGATAGAAAATTACAAGCGCCACTGCGAAAGCGCAATGTTTTCGCAGTATATACATGACAAACTCGGGCTGAATATGAATCTGCCGATCGAGGTCGCCGCCTGCTGCAACGATACCCTCGCATACACGCTTTACACATGGGTAGAGGGACTTGACGCGGATACAAAGATACTCAATCTCCATACCCCGGAGCAGGCGCGTTTCGGCGAAAAGGCGGGAGCGCTCCTGCGCAGGATACACGAGGTCAAAGCGCCGAGAACGGTTCTCCCCTGGCAGGCATATTTCAGCCGCCGCATTGACGAGATCATCGGCAGATTCCGCACGATACGCATAGGTTTCAAGGGCGACAATCAGACCCTTGCATTTATCGAAACCAATCGCCCGCTTATCAAGAACCGCCCGCAGACTGCCCTGCACGGCGATTTCCGCTCCGGAAACCTTATTATCACCAACTACGACGATTTCGGGATCATAGACTTCGGGCGCTGGTGCTGGGGAGATCCCTATATGGATTTCCAGTGCATACGCCGTTCGTGCAGCGTTCCGTTCTCCCGCGGACAGATAAACGGCTACTTCGGCAGCGACATTCCCGGAGATTTCTTCGGACTTATGGCGCTGTACACCGCAGTCGATATGATACGCAGAATATGCGAGGCTTACCAATACGACAAAAGTTCGCTTGAGGACACGGTGGCTTTCGCGGAACGCACGGTGCGCGAATATAACAACTTCGAGAGTCTGGTTCCGACATGGTATTGACAAGAGGAAACGCGATAATGAAAATAAATAGAACGGCAGTCCCGCTCCTGTGCGCGATCATGCTGAGCGGCTGCAATACAGGCGACACTGTAAGCAGAAACGAGTACGACAAACTGAAAGCGCAGTATGACGAGCTTGCGGCAGCTGCAATAACGCAGGCGGAAACGACTGCACCCGCGCCGGACAAATCTGCGGCAGAAAGCGCAGCAGAAAGTCTCAGAGCCGAGAACGCGGAACTTAAAGCGAACAACGAAATGCTCGAACAAAGGCTCGCGGAATACGCAAGCAGCGATGTTACGGCGGAAGAAACGCCCGCATATACTCCCGTTACCATATACAAAGGCAACGGAGCGGCTGTGCAGTATCTCGGCGACGAGCCGGGCGAGAACGGCGAGAGGATAATCGTCCTGCGCTGTCAGCTTCTGCCGGATTACGCGTTCCTGCGGATAGATACAAACAAGTCAGAACTGCACAACGGGCTTTACATCAGAGAGGGTCAGTTTGAATTTGCCAATGAGAACATTGACGAGGACGGGTATCTGTACCTGATAAACAACGAATATAATATAGACGAGTTTTACTCCGACAGGACGATACCGTTTACAGCCGAAAAGTACATCAAACTGCGTCTCAGAGATCTGTTCACCGACGAGTTGCTGCCCTATGACGATACCGACTCTACATACATTTTTGTCGGTGATCTCGCGGCGGAGGAGATATTTGTAGGTCTTGACGGAGAGATCCAGAACAACATCGTTACCGAGGAGATCACACACGGCATCATCGGCGCGGCGCAGCGCATGAAGTTTGAGGAAGAACTATACGACTACGATACAAATATGACAGGAAGATAAGCAACGTGAAAAACATCATACTAACAGGAATGCCCGGCTGCGGGAAAAGCACTGTCGGCGTGGTTCTTGCCAAAACCCTCGGTATGCGCTTTATTGATACCGATCTTATAATCCAGCAGGAACAGCATGACGTTTTGCAGCACCTCATCGAGCGGTTCGGCGTGAAGCGCTTTGAGGAAATGGAGGAAGAAGCACTGCTTTCGGTCATGGAGACCGAGGATACCGTGATAGCCACCGGCGGAAGCGCGGTTTTCTGCGAACGGGGAATGAATTTTCTGAAACAGACCGGCGTATGCGTGTATCTCGAAGTTCCCTGCGACGAACTGAAACGCCGGCTTTCCAACATAAGAACGCGCGGTATCGCCGCCGCCAAAGGCATGACTATAGAGGACATATTCAACGAGCGCAGTCCGTACTACGAAAAGTACGCGGATATCCGCATAGACTGCCGGGATATGCACATAGAAGAGATCACCGAGATTATTGCAAAAAGAATGAACGATGAAAAAAGCAAATGACCAAGTTTACCGGCATGAGATAAAGTACCGCATCAACGGCGGCACCTACCATATACTGCGGCAGCGCTTCGCGGCGGTCATGCAGCCGGACGCTCACGCGCGGAACGGTATGTACCGCGTGACAAGCCTGTATTTCGACGATATTTACCGGACTGCGTACAATGACAAGGTGAACGGTACGCTGAAACGCAAGAAATACCGCATACGCGCCTACGACCTGTCACCGGGACTGATACACCTTGAAGAAAAAGTCAAGCACGGCAGCGTGGGTTACAAGAAAAGCACGCAGATAACCGCCGATGAATACAGGAGCATACTCTCCGGCAATTACGGATTTCTCGCGGACGATAAGTACGCCGATACTTCGGGCGGTGATATGTTCGCTTCCAACAGTGCCGTAAAGCTCTCCCCCGCCGTGATAGTTGACTATATCCGGGAACCGTTCGTCTTTGCTGCCGGAAATGTCCGCGTCACATTCGATATGAAGATATCCGCCTGTATCAACGGATATGATATGTTCGACAGTTCCAACATCTACGACAATGTTATGCCGGATAACGACATCGTACTCGAAGTAAAGTACGATAACTTCATTCCCGCGCATATCCTGCAGATGCTTACGGGAATAAACTCCATGCAGGAATCAGTTTCCAAATACATTCTGTGCAGCGACAGACTGTATCAATCTCTCTGAACTACGGAGGCAAATTATGGAACCAAAGCTTATGAGCATAATCAGCGAAACAATAGCGCTTTTCGGCGATGATCTGAATTTTGCCGCACTTACCCCGGCGGGTATCATTGCTGCAATGCTGTCGTCACTGGTGTGCGGAGTCATCATCTATCTCGTTTACCGCTTCTGCTACCGCGGTGTAGTGTACAGCGACAACTTCAACATTCTTCTCGTAATGATAACCACGATCACAGGCTTTATCATAATGACCATCAGTTCAAATGTCGTACTGTCTCTCGGTATGGTGGGCGCGCTGTCTATCGTGCGTTTCCGTTCGGCGATCAAGGATCCGCTGGATATAGGATTTCTGTTCTGGTCTATCGCTGCCGGGATCACAGCGGGAGCAGGTCTGTACTTTGTGGCGCTGCTGGGAACAGTGCTGATAGCGGTAGTTTACATCGTTTTTTCCCTGTTCAAAAAGACTAAGCGCAACTACCTGCTTATCGTGCATTACACGGATCCCGCGGAGGACAACGTGAACGCGGTTCTCGGCGGTATGAAATACCGGCTCAAGAACAAGACAAAGACCGGCGAAAACAACGAACTCACTATTGAGATAAGCGTGAAGAACAACGATACCTCCGGACTCTCCCGCTTCAAGGGGATCGACGGGGTGACTTCTGTAACGCTTCTCGAATACAACGGCGAATACATAAACTGATTATATCTCGTGCAAAAAACAGCTGCGTATCTTCCTCTCATCATTCACGGAAGATACGCAGAAAAAATTATTTGACCGAAATTTGTAAAATTTTCAAAAAACACTTGACAAACCGGACTTTTTGTGTTAATATTATATGGTATTAAATATGCGGGTGTAGTTCAATGGTAGAATGTCAGCCTTCCAAGCTGAACACGTGGGTTCGATTCCCATCACCCGCTCCATTAAATGCGTCTGTCGCCTTCCGGCAGACAATTTTTATCACTGATACAGTATGCGCCATTAGCTCAGCTGGATAGAGCAACCGCCTTCTAAGCGGTAGGTCGAAGGTTCGAATCCTTCATGGCGTGCCACGGGCATTCGCCCGTTTTACCGTCCGCTACTTTTCAGTAACGGGCGGTTTTTTCTGCCCCGCTGTCCGGAGTTTTCAAAGATCTAAAGCGTTCGGTACAGACACGGCAGTCGCCGTTTATCCGTCTGTTACTATTCAGTAAT
>JAGAWN010000177.1 GCA_017941355.1 Ruminiclostridium sp.
AAGCGAGCATTTCCGCGTACTTTACACTCCTGTCTCTTACATAATGCATATTAAGGCTTGCTCGCGTGAGTTTGTTTACCGTTATTTTCAGTCCGCACGCCTCCGCGCCCTGTTCAACAAGTGCTTTGAGCTCATCGTCGGTGGGGTGA
Organism: Ruminiclostridium sp.; assembly: GCA_017941355.1. GTDB lineage: Bacteria > Bacillota > Clostridia > Oscillospirales > Ruminococcaceae > Ruminiclostridium_E. The sequence continues at coordinate 150 of JAGAWN010000177.1, forward strand.
TCCTCAGCAGGAACGGTAGTATCGGCAGAACTATCGGTATCAGATATAACCGTAGTGTCGCCGATAACATCCGACGTTGTTGTCTCGCAAGTGACAGCGACAGCCGTTGTGCCGTTGCTTTCCGTTACGGCGGATGTTGTAACGGCAGTATTATCTTTTTCACCGCTTATATATTTGTACAGCTTTTCACGGAAAGCAGCCCACGCTTCATCACGCAAGCCGAGATTTGAAGCGTAAATCGGTATGATATCTTCAACAGCCTTTGCGGGAACGCGCATAGCTTTATAGTCGCCGATAGTATGATAATATAGCCACAAAGGTGAGAACACATTATATCCGTTGCCGTTAAAGTCACCAATCACAGCATACGGTGAATGGAATTTTTCAATCAGGTGCTTAAATGCCGATTCATCACTGTTCGTCAAAGCATTGTCAATAACGCTTATATCATCATCGGAAAGTACTTGACTGCTTATCAGGATCTCCTTAGTATCATTCCAGTCCAATTCAAGCTTACGAACGCTGCTTATTATATTGCAGTTGTCGGTTATCGTATAGGGAGTATAACCGGACGGATTCTGCACCCATTCGTAATACATATCCCGCTTTTCCTGCGGAATCATCGGCTCGAATGTGTAGAAACTGCTTACCCACTGCGCTGCAAAATCAATATGTCTGACAGGATCGTCGTCATACGGCTCCGGCATAGACGTGTCGGTGATCTCTTCATACGGATCCGATGTGTCATCTATTTTTATTTCAACTATCCAGTTATCGGCTTTATAAACATCAAAATGCAGCTTACTGTCGGCAAAATCCCACCAATTAAGATCGGGATAGTTCAGTTCACCGAGAGCATTTACAAAATCGGCTCTGATACGTTCATACAGTTTATCGGCTTTTTCAGCGCCCTCATCGCTCACCTCATATCGCACCTGATATTCAAGCGATTTGAGACCCACATTATCGAATACAACAAGATTTAGGTTTGCTTTTTCACCGTACAGCTCCACATTATCATAGATCATGACATTATAGTATTCCTGCAGGATATCTGAGTCTTCCCGCTGAACGCGCACCTCAGTCCTGTCCCATATCTCCTTTGCCACAAGCCTTACTTCCTGTTCATTCATTTTCCAGCGCAGACCGTTAAGGAACTTTGCTGCGAATTTTTCTTCATCGGTCATACTGTCATAGTCAAGCGGTGGCGGCAGAGTGACGGAGCTTTCGGAGCTTTTTACAGGCTCGGTATCTATAGTCGTCGACGTAGTACTTTGGGTCGTTACAATACCCGGTCTGTCCGGCTCTCTCACCGCAATTTTATCCCAGTTCATTATAAGCAGCACAGCCGCGCCGATGATAAGAAACGCCGCCGCTGCGATACCAAGCGAACGCGTCACCCAATATATCACGCTCTCTTTTCTGCTGACCTCATTTGTGACCTCTACTGGCTTTATCGGAATAGTTTTGCGGGTATCGTCGGGAACATAATGACCGCAGGAACGCAGCATTGCAAGAGCGACATACTTTTCGTCAAGACCGCCGAGAATGTCGATAAACAATTCTTCTCTTCTCATATCCCGATACCCTCCTTTTCGAGAAATTCCCGCAGTTTCTCGCGGGTGCGCGACATACTTTTTCTTACCCTGTCCTCGGTAGTGTTAAGGTCGGCGGCGATCTCGCCGTATGTACTGAAATAAAAGAATCGCCGAACGAACATAATCTGCTTTTCCCGCGGCAGAGTTGACAGAAACTTTTCGACCGCGTTAAGCACAGCCTGCCTGTCGACTGCACTTTCGACGCTTTCCTTTGCCGGAAGGCAGCAGGCTATCTCATCAAAATCAACTGACTTGAACCCGCCGCCGTTCTTGATTCGCTTTGCGGCTTTGTACATATCGAGCGCGATGTTACGCGCAATGGTCACAACAAAAGCACCGAGCTTTTTCGGCTTCTGCGGCGGGATAGCGTTCCACACATTCATATATGTATCGTTTGTACATTCTTCGCTGTCCTCGTGACTTCCGAGTATGTTATACGACACGCTCCTGCACGCGCCGCCGTATTTTTTGTCGGTCTCGGTGATAGCGTCCTCGGAGCGGTCAAAGTACAGCTTTATTATTCTGTCGTCGTTCATTTCGTCCTCCCGCTTTTTGGTCTCTATTTATTAAGACGATTTTTATCACGCAAAGCGGACACTTTTTTGAAAAATTTTTCTGAAAATATTATAACGCATTTCTGCTGAAATTTCAACCGGGTATAAAGCAAACCCCGTACCGCTGTTTTGCGGTACGGGGTAATTGTTATTCTGCGCTTTCCGCGCTGTATATCTCAAGTCCGTCAACAGCGATCGAAGCGACCTCGCTTATATCGATACTGTCTTTGAACTGCCAGAACATCCATGCGTTCCCATTGGGAGTTGGCATTCCAGACGGCTGAACAGCTGTTTTATTGTTAATTACTGCCGTTCCGCCGTTTTTGAAGGTAATTACCGTTTCAAGCTCACATAACTTCCGGTTGTACATATATGCCGGATCATTTTCGATTTTCTCCGGATCGCTCGTAACAGCCGTCTGTGTGTACCTGACACCGGAGAACCGGAATCCCAGATTATCGGGCGTAAGAACAAAGCTGTCGAGGTGAACGGTATCTCCCCACTCGAACGTCAGTTCCTTGTCGATATCGTTCGTGATACGCTGCACATCGCTGTTGTACCTCAAAGTGAAGCTGTAGTCCTTAGTCATTTCCTGCTCTTCGGCGCTTCCCCACTTGCTGCAGAACGGTATGGTTATCTCATCGACAGGCTCGGTAACGTGCAGAGCATAGCAGAAAACAGCTATACCTTCGAGCTCCCTGTCGTAATCCGCCTCTCCGCCGGAGCACAGCACATCTCCTTCGGTGAAGGTGTTCGGATTGCAGATGCTCGCGCTGTTGTCCGCGAACAGGTCTACCGGATAGTCGTGATATACCTCATAGCGTATGCGCCCGTTCAGACCGTCAAAGATGTACCCGGTGACGTGCGCGCGGCAGTGCTCATAATCGAACCACTCGTCGGCGGGAGTGAAGAGCGGTGAATGCTCGATGCTGCGTATCTCGTTCGCTTCCGCTTTCTCTTTCTTGCTGCGCTCATAGTCCTCGCCGTAAACGAATGTCTGACTGTACCCTATGCCGAGCTCGGTCATTGCCGATGAAAAGAGCGTGACATTCTTTATCCGCGCAAGGTCTGTCGGCTCCTCAAATTCCCACTTCACATATACCTTGCCGCGTTCCTCGCACATTGATCTTCCTTCTTTGGGCGTGATCTCTCCGTCGTATGTCCCGGCTTCAAGATCGATCTCATTGAATGTGTCGAGCGGCAGCTCATAGCCGTTGTCAAACACCGCGAGAGCGTGCGTGGGAGTGATATACATATCCTCGAAAATCGTGCGGTCGTGCCGGCCGTCCGTAAATTTTATGTGATGTACAGCACGTTCATGCACCTCGATGAGACTGTCCCTGTCACAGTAAAGCGTGACTTCGAGCGTTTCGCCGCTTTCCGGCTCCGTGAAGCTGATACGCGCCGGGTCAACGGGTTCGTACAGCAGGAATTCGGAGGTAACGTTCATGACATTCTTTCGGGTCTCGTCCGCGCCGTACATTGACGTCCATTCCGAGTCGACCGGGCTTATCGGAGGCTGCATACCGGGCTCCACTACCGTGTCCTCGCCGAAGATGATACTGTAATACAGCTTCACGGACACCGAATCGAACTCATAACCGGTAAAGTGTATCGAATGACCGCCGAGCTCCACGGTATGATCCATAGGCACGATACCGTTCAAGGCTTTTCCGACAGCGTCGATTTCGATCTTGTCACGCACGTCCTCACCCGCTATGATCGCGTTTTCTGTAACTGCCGCTTCACTCTGCACAGGCTCGGAAATTTCCTCATGATATCCTGCTCTTATATCGTCCGAGCCGCCCTCTTTGAGCCCGCCGTTATCATTAAGGAATTTCAGCCCGAACACCGCACCTGTGAGAACCGCCGCCGCGCCTGCAACACCGGCAACCGCGTGAAGAACCTTCGCGCTTTTTTTCGGCTCTGTATAATCTGCGGAGACCTCTGTGAATTTGATCTGCCGTAATTTATCGTCATTTTTCTTCATACTTTTTGTCCTTTCTCTGATACGCTTCATAGTTTGTTCGGTATCGGAAAAGGTGTACTTGTCAAAAGCTTCTGACACGGCTTTGTCAAAAAAATCTCTGTAATCCATCGTCTGACTCCTTTGCTTCTATTTCCAAAAGCTTCCTTAACTGCCGCCGACCCCGCTTTAACCGCGAATTGACTGCATTTTCGCTGACTCCGAGAATATCGGATATCTCTCCGGCAGAATAACCCTCATAATAATACATATACATTGCTACGCGGTTATTTCTCCCGAGTTTTTGCAGTAATCGCAGCATGCTGTCATCGCTTTCGGAGCAGTCGCGCCGCACCGTATCCGACACAGCTTCAAGCGGCAGAGAGAGCTTGCGCCACGGGGACTTTACGACATCTTTGGCTTGATTTATTGCGCATCTCAGCAGCCAAGCCTTGATATGCTCATCGCTGTCGAAAGTTCCGCTGTATGTATATAGCTTGAAAAAGACCTCCTGTGCAATATCATCGGCATCAGCCGGATCCTTGACATAACACAGCGCGGCAGCTATAACACTTCGGCTGAACAAATTGTAACAGCGCTCTACCTCTTCGGCGTTCACTCTTTTCTCACCCCTTTTCCTCTGAAAGGACCTTTCGCCTATAATACGATTTACAGGTCAAAAAACTGTCACGCTTTTGAAAATTTCTGCAAATTCAGCAATATCTACAATATTATACATCGTTTTTAGCGCAAATGCAACAAACCCCGTACCGCTGTTTATGCGATACGGGGATTTCGTTTATCCTACGCGCAATGCGTAGCGCTGATGATCTGTAACTCCGGTGCTTCCTGTATGTCCGAGCTTCACGCCCGCTTCAACGGTATCGCCCTGCGCGATATTCAGGTCTTTGGCAAGATGTCCGTACAGCCAGTAATGCCCATTTTCGTCATGTATCAGAACGGTATTTCCCCAGCCTTGATAAAAGCCCGCAAATTCGACCGTGCCGCCTACAAGCGCTGTTACGTCGAAGTCGGCATAATCTATGCAGAATTCTGTGCCGGTGAATTTGAATATGCTCTTGTCGTATGGGAACGGGTAGTCATAGTCTATGCCGCCGCGTTCTTTCACAAGCTCCCACGCTTCGTCGCCCGTGAGCGGGGTGTCGAGGTATTCGCCATATAAGCCGTTCCCGTTGCTTATTGCTATTGGAAATTCGGGTAACTGTGCGTCATTTCCGGCTTCTTCCGTTGCGGCGGTCTGTTCGGTTTCATACGGCTCCTCGCCGGGAGCGTAAATGCCCTCGATCAAGGAAACATCGCCGTTTTCATGCTCGGCAAGCTCCTTGAATGTTTTGGCGTTAAACGCGTCGAAGTCCTTTTCGGGCTCGGGCTTGGTGAAGTCTATCGTACATTCGTAAAGCTCGCCGAATGCTTGATTTGCGAGACACTTCACAAGCAGCTTATAGGTGTGTATTCCGCTGCCCTTTATATTCCAAACGAGCTCTTTTGTTTCGGATAACTCTATAGTCTCTGTAAGGTCGGGCTGTATTTCATCGTCAATGTAGTACAGAAGCTTATATTCTCCGGGAGCTTTGATATCTTGGAACTGCACGGATATAGAGGTCTCTTTTTCAAACGTCACAAACGGCTCATCAAGTATATTCACCGATACGACGTTTCGTGTGTCTATGGGCTCGTCGAACAGACCGCCGACGTAATCACGTCCCGACATATTACCGTCGTGCCGTGTACCGTGCCCGTTTCCGCTGCTTATCGTGACTACCGAACCGTCGGACATCGTAAGCGTTATCCTTGCCGGCTGCATATTCGGCAGTATTTTCTGCCACGCTGCCGCGTCTATCCAGTCGAAGTAAACGAAAACGCCGTAAGCGGAAAGATACAGCTTGGTCGGGTGTACCGTCGTGCCGTCGGAAAACTCAAACGTAGGCAATTCCTCCGCGAGATCGCGTACGATCACGGGGATATCCGGAACCGTGCGATATGCTGTAAAGTCTTTTTCATGCGTCTCGGCAAGTTTAGCAAACTCCGTGTTAATCTCTTCGGCGGACAGATCTTTATTATTATCCCAGAACTCTCTGGTATTAACAAGAACAGTATCAAAGCTGTCCTGCACGGAAAGGTTCAGGCATTCGCTCTCCATTTCTATCACATTTTCGTTACGGGATATATACCTGGCGCCAAGGCCCATATCACCGTGGTTCCAGAGGTTCATAAGCTCTCTGTCATAGAAATTCGGGGACGTAGGTATAGGGTCATTAACGATATCTTCGTCCTTATACGTCAGCTCATACTTTACCTTCAGCACCAGCCCGTCGTAGTTGTACCCACTGATATGCGCACTGTAATCATCGAACTCGTAGGTCACATCGGTTTCGGCAAAATGGTTCGGGTCGATACCCGACGGAGCACAGGTGAAGTTGTATTCACTTTTGACCGTTTCCTCGTCCTCCGGCTGTTCCGTAACGACTGTTTCCTTCGGCATGGTCGCAGCCGCCGTCGTTTCCTCGTGATACCCCGCTCGAAGCTCATCCGAACCGCCTTCTTTAAGTCCCCCGTGATCGTTCAGGAATTTCAACCCGAACACCGCTCCCGTAAGCACCGCCGCCGCGCCTGCAACACCGGCAACAGCGTGAAGCACCTTAGCACTCTTTTTCGGCTCGGTGTAATCGGTAGTTACCTCAACAAGACCATTATGTTCACTGTTTTCTTTTTTCATATTCTTCGCCCTTTCTTTAATGATACTCATAAATGTATCATCATCTGTCATGGGGGCTTTTTTATATGCAGCCGACAGAGCACATCTGAAAAAATCGTTATAATTCATTGAATAAACCGTTCCTTTCTTCCGACAGCAGTTTCTTTAGCTGCTGCCTTCCCCTGTGCAGTCTGGACGATACCGTATCCGAGCTGACATCGAGTATGTGTCCGATCTCTTCAATGGTATATCCTTCATAGTAATACATATAAAGTGCGATGCGATTGTTCTTGCTCAGCTTTTTCATTATTCCGAGCATTTCATCATCATGACCGGTGTTGTCCGAACAGGTCATATCCTTTGCGCTTTCAAGAGGTGCCGAGAATCTGTACCAGTGCGAACGCAGGTGATTCTTACACTCGTTTATGGCACATCGCAGCAACCACGCCTTTACATGCTCGTCATCATTGAACGACTTGGTATATGTATACAGCTTAAAGAAGGTATTCTGAGTAATATCTTCTGCATCACTTGGATTTCTGACATAGCACAGCACAGCGTTATAAACATTTTTTCTGAAATGCCGGATATAGTATTCAAGCTCGTTGTCCGTCACTCGCATCTCACCCCCTTCTGCCTGTCTGAAAGGACCTTTCATATATAACACACATCAGATGCCTGTTTTCGTTTGCATATTTTCAATTTCAGCAATATTGCCAATATTATACATCTTTTTTACAGCGATTGCAACAAAAATACACCGTCATATAATTGCAAATAATAAAATTTTACGGCAACCTTTCGGTTTCTTGGCAGGAAGAAAAAGATTCAAGAGCACATACGTTCTGGATATCGACCGCCGGAAACGTTCTCGATATCGAGAATATAAAATCCATACAGATATTCAATGACGTTATAGAGCTTGACACGCAATAACAGCAACGCCCCTGACAGAACTACAGGACGTAGTTAAAAAGGTTTCCAAAAGCGCGCACGAGGCGCACATAAAGGAAACCTTCCAAATGTCGGGGGTTAGTTTATACCAATTAATTACTGTTCCACTGATGTCCTCCCATACGTCATATGTTATAACCTCTCCGCCGTATCATCAGCTAATACGTTCTCCGCCCTCATCTCATAAGCAAAATCAAAACTTGCGTCCTTCAGCTTGATGATAAGTCCGGCGATAGTGCTGAAAAGCGGGGAATTCACGGGTACTCTCCCGACCATATCGCTGAGCACCTTTAATGCCTCCTGTCTGCTGCGGCAGCCGAGCGACTGCAAAAGTACCCTTTCCTCAATTGTTAAAATGCTGTTCATTACACATTCCTCCTGTCATCTTGACTTTTTCTTTTTGTGCTCCGCTGTCTTTTCGGGAGCGTCCGGTTTGTCCTGCTTCTTTTCTTCCTTGCACTGATCACTGCCCTGCATACTTCTGTCACGGTCTCTGCTATCAGTCAGGAAGTCGTGCAAAGGCTTGAATCCGGCTTTATCGACGTAGTAAGCGTCCGAGCCGATAACGACAACATCGCTCACGGACAGCGAATGTCCCTTGAAATCTTCGGGACGATCTATGTTGAACTTCTCGAAAATGGACTCAAGCGTATTTCCAAGTCCGGGAGCGTGCTGCGGCAGAATATCACTGCTTGCAACATACATCTTTGTGTAATTACTGAGTTCCGGCTTTAATCCACGCTTTTCTAAATCTGAATAAGACTCAAAAATTATATTATGCTTATCTTCCAGATTTTCACGGAGCTGATAGATCTCGAATGTAAAGTTCTTTTCTGTCTCAACGATCTGCGGCATTTTTAGTATTTCCGCGAGCGCTGCATTGCACTCCGCAAAAGTGCCGCGCAAAACGACCTTATCATTCTGATACTGCCCGTTATCGTCTTTCACGGTTCTTTGCAGATAGTGAGTATGCGCAGGATCAGCGCCCTTTGTCATTTTAATCATGTAGTCCACATCTGGAGCGTGTTCGGGATCTTCCCAATGCAAAGGTCTGCTCTTGTCCCAAAGCACTTGCGGGTGTATGAACTCAACCCGTGCAGCGCCTTTTCGTTCTTTGAATATCTCCATAAGAGCCTTTTTAGCTTCGGAAATGCTTGCCATGCCCGACTTGACTGCCGCGACGCGACCGTCCGCACAGAGCGCTTCTATCTGATACTTTCGGTTTACGGTCTGCGACACGGAATAAAACTCAACAGGTAAAGGCATGATACCATTTTCCTGCTTGCGCTCTTCGAGAGCCGCCTTTGCCGCTTCATAAGCGTCGGTATTTTTCGGATCATAAGTCTTTTCGGAAAACAAGCGGTATTCCTCCGGAGAAATATCCATTTCCCCGACCTCACCCGCAGCGGTCACATAAGTAACATTGACCATTGAGACTTTTTTGTAGAAGTCCTGCGCCCGTTCTCCCGAATCACGCAGAGCCGCATCATATTCATCATTTTCGAGCCAACCCATACCCTCAACGAAATACTGATTGGCAGATGTGTTGTAATATTTTGTTTCGGGAATACCGCGATAATCATCCCGTATCTCAACCTTTTCAAGCGGCAGCAAAAACCTGTCCTTGTACAGATCTGACAGCTTCGGCTCTTCTATTTCGGGCGCAGGCAAAGACAGCTCTTTCTCCCTGTCCATAAGTTTCTCATACAGAAAGCACAGCATAACCGGGTGTGCTTCGGTCAGGAACTCCAACCGCGCCCTGTCGCTGTCGAACGGGAACTCCTTCGCCCTATCCTTTGCAGACTGTGAAAAGCGCCCGTCCTGCTCTTTGAGCTGAATGGTCGCCGCTATCGTATACAGCGCCCGATTCAAGCCGAACTGCTCCTCAAGGTTCTTCACCATTGTGTTAAGGTCACGAGCCTCATAGAAATTGTAAAGATTATCGTTTATGAACTTCACACAGGCTTTTGACGCTCTTTGACTGTTGCGCCATTCCTGTTCCTTTGAACTCTGGAGCGCAGCCATATATGACATGGTGCATATCGGGACATCTTTGAGCGTGGCGGATGCTTCCGGTCGCTTTTCGGGAATAACAGGCTTTGCCGCTTCCTTCACGGCGGGAGCGCTCGCGGCTTTCTCCGCTTTTTTCTTCTCATACCCAGCCTTGACCTTTTCGACAGCAGCTTCAAACTTCGGAATATCCGCCTTGTTTATCGTGATCGTTGTTGCAGTGCCGTTTTTCAAGCCGCTGAAATGTACTCCGTCCGCTTCAAGCTGTTTTGCTATGTTAGCGGCATGACGATTTTTTAGATCGGGATAATACTGCAAATCACTTTTCCTGCCAAGCTCTTCATAAGGTGTATTCCCTATGGCATTCGGATTTTTTGCTTTTTTCGGTTTCTCCGGCTCGCTCTGTAACGTTTCGTTCAGCGCAGAATACTGTTCACCATAAGGCGGAGGGTATTCAGACGGCGGAGGCGGATAGTCGGGCGGAGACGGCGGATAGCCGTAATCCTCTGTAACAGGCGGCGCTTCATACTGTCGGTCAGCCTGTGCCGGACGAGTATTCTTCTGTCCCTTCTGCTGATCGTACATAGCCTTGACTTTATCCACAGCGGCTTCATATCGCGGTACATCTGCTTTTCGTACAGTTATCGTGGTATCGGAGCCGTTTTTTCTGCCGCTGAACGGGATCCCGTCCGCATCAAGCTGCTTCGCCACATTCTCCGCATGACGGGGATTGAGCGAATAATAAGTTATCTCAGAACGTTTCCCAAGTTCCCGGTAATCGGTATTCCCGATTATTGCAGGATCGTCTTTTTTCTGCGGCGGCGCAGGAGCGTCAAACTGCATAGCGGGAGCCGCATACTTCGGTGCTGTACTCTCCGCCCTGCCGTTCATCTGCGAATACATAGCCTTGACCTTCTCCACAGCCGCCTTGTATCGGGGAATATCCCTCTTGTTGATAGTTATTGTTGTGGTAAAGTTCTTCCGAACGCCGCTGAACCGCACTCCGTCCGCTTCGAGCTGCTTTGCGACATTATCTGCATGACGGTTTTTGAGATTGGGATAAAACTGCAAATCGTCCTTGCTCCCAAGCGCTTCATACGGTGTATTACCGAGAATATTCGGATTTTTTGGTTTTGCAGCGGTCGGCTGCTGATAGTCTGGCATTTTGTCCTCCTTTGTAGTTTTCTCTGCTGTCGGAGCGTCAAACTCCAACTGTGCTGAATACTGATAATCGGGTACAGCGAAACTGTCAGCCCGTCCTGCCGCATCTATCTCGTCGCGGGACAGCGCGTTCTCGCCGTTGATATACACATCAAGGTCTTTATCCCACATTTCAAGTGCGACTTCTTTTGATACCGTCGTAAGCCCTTCCGTATTCGCTTTCGTGCGATTTACGCTATCCTCTTTTTCGATACCGAAAAAACCGTCAAAGCCCTCTATCTCATAGCGCTCAATCGCCATTCCTTCCGAATTGTCGGGATAAAGCAGATATACGGCTTCGCCGCGATCAAACGCTTCAAGCGCAGCTTCCTTACTGCCCAGCGGGGTCATATATGAAAAATCATATCCGTAATTCATACGCTGATTTATAAAGGCTTCGGTATCGGTTATCAGTTTTACGGTTTCCTCAAAGTCCTCATGATCTCCCGCAAAAGCAATAATATTGTCAATTTCGGATTTATCGTAAACAAGCCCCTCATTGATACCGTGCTCGATAACGAGCTCCGCCTTCTGAATGTTGTTCAGTTCATCATCGGCAATAAGTTCCTCGACTGACAGCTCACGCTTCTGCATTTTCAGCAGCCCCGAATCGACCTCCGCAATTATCGCCTTTGCCGCAGTCTGTATCTCCTGCAACACCTTCTGAAGCTGTTCAAGCGTCTTTCCGTTCGTCCATGTCGCTATGTACGGGAAAGAATACTCAGACGTATCTATCCCGAAGTGTTCAGCGACAATAAACGCAGTCGATTCCGCCTGTATTTCCTTTTCGTTTCGGGGCGATTTGACGGTCACGATCTTTTTGTCGGGATCGTGCAGCAGACAGTGCGCTGTTTCGTGAAACACGGTCTTTAATACCTGTGCATCGCTCATTCCGGTTTTTACTGCAATACGCTTGTCAACGGGATTGTAATACCCCTTTGCAGCGCCGCGAATATCCTCATACTCGATCTCAATGCCCGTGACCTTGCGGAGCGCCTTGAAAATAGCGTCCATTTTGTCGGCATCAATATCTCCGCTTAATTCCTTCACAGGCTCCGGTATCGGTTTTCCCTCCGTCTGCGACACATCGAAAACATACGCTTTCTTAAATGCGATCCCGGACACATTCTCCGAAACGGTCTCCATTTTCTCCGTTCCGTCATCGTTATAGAGCTGATTTCCGTATTCGTCCTTTGCCGGACGCTCATATTCCATGTACTGATTTGTCTTATACATCACGGGAGCCAGTATCTCAATACCCGCCTCGCCCTTTTTTACCTGTCTGCCAAGCTGCTTCCATTTGCCGTAAGCCGCCACAAAAGACGCATCGGGGCGAGCACGGTTTATCAGCATTGTGTTATTCGCGGAATAGTCCGTGAATTTAGCCGCGAATTTCAGATAATCCACATACCGTTCCGAAGTAAATACCGCCTTAACACCTTCGTCAATACGCTTGAATATTTCTTCGACCTCAGCTTGCTTTTTCTGCCGAAATGCGGCATTTTCTTCGGCAGTATAACCTTTTATAGCCATTTATTGACCTCCTTTCCGCTTATCTCGCTTTATGCTTCGGTTTCTGCTGTACTTCCGGCGCGGGAGCTTCCTTGCTCTCCGCAGGCGGCTCATGCTTTTTTGCCTTTTCTTCTTCCAGTCTGCGGTCTATGGAATACTGAATATCGTCAGCCGTCTCTTCGAGCGCCAGTCCGATGTCATAAAGGGCATGAAGTTCGCTGTTTGTACACCATGTTTCATAAACCTCGTCGAGCGTGTTTGTGCTTGACAGCAGCGCATTGTACTGTTTTTCCGATAGCGATGCGGACTGAAACTCACAGAATTCAAGAATATCCTTTTTTGTGACGATTTCATACGCAGACGCTATTATCTCGTCGGGCGGCTTTGTTTTCACAAAAGCTATATAGCTGTCATACTCCGCTTTCATCTTTTCCAAAAGTCTGCTTTCGTATTGTGTCTGAACGAATCCTTTCCGCAGTTCATCAAGCTGTTCGCCGGTAATATTGCGGTCGGGATAATCAGCTATAATTTCGGCAACGCTGTCACGAAACTCCTCCCAATCAGGGAGCTGCATATATTCCTTGACCTTAACGGCGAGATCGTAGTCCTTGACAAATATTGCGTCCTTCCGTTCAATCGTCCATTCCACATCATCAACGTCGTAAGTATAGTTGAAACCCTCACAGCCGCGAAGCGGAACACCGAGCTTGCCAAGTTCTCTTGCAATATCGTCCTCCACCGATAATGAAGCCTGATCCGTAGAGTAATAGACGTGAGCATTTATCATTTCCATAGCTTTCGCATAGGTACATTCTTCGTAGGCAAGCGCCACAAACACACGGGCAGCCGTGATATGTCCCATACCCGCCTTGATACTGTCAAGGAAGTCGTCCAGATACTTCTCGTTCTGCTTCTGAAAACGTGAAAAATCTATGATACGGTCAAGTTCCTGCCCGTCTATAACTCCGTCAGCATAAGCATCACACAGCTTATTTATCGACTGCACGGAAAAAATACTGTCTGCCATGTTCCGGGCTTCGACTTTTCCCTTGTTTGCCATTATCGACAGGGATACATCGCTGTATCCCTGTGTCAGTACCTTCCTCATCTCCTGTGCTGTCAGCTTATCCTTAAGCCTTTCCAAGCTCTCATCTCTTGTCATAATTCGTTATCTCCTTTTCGGTATATTGGTTTTCGGCGGCATAAACGGTTTTACCGATATGCTGTCAGCTATCTGTTTTTCAGCAACAGAAACCGGCTCATTTTTCTCAGCCTTTTTGTCCCGGCTTTCATCAACGGTCTGTTCTTCATCAATGGAATCGTCGATCATGGGTATAGGCTCATCATCGTCCATAGCCTTGTTTTTTGACAGTTCCGCATTTACGACCGCAAGACGGGCGAGCTTCTGTTCAAGCTCTTCTGCGTGTTCAAATGGTTTTGCAAGATCGGCTTTTGCAGATTCAAGACTTGTCCGCGCCTGCTCCAGATCGGTAGTCAGCTTCTTTATCTTCTGACTTATCTGCATACCGGTAAGATTTTCGATACGTCGGATATTACCCAGCGGGTTATTCTGATTTATTTCTGTCGAGTATTTGAGATTACCCGACAACACCGCCACAGCGGGAGAGCCTTCACCGAAAAATGTCCCGTTAGCGCTGTTCGGCTCAACCGTAAGCTCAAAGCCGCAGTAACTTCCAACATGGACAGCTTCATTCTTCGCAAGGCATTTTATTATAGCCTTTTCGATCTCCGCGCCGGCATCGGCTCTCTCGCTGTATTCCGTACCGCCGATCTCCATAGAAAAATCAGCGCTTTCGGGGTGACGCTCCTGATATTGTTTCAAGTCGGTACTTGCCTTCTGTAACAGATTAGCGTAATTCTCAATAGTCACAGGCAGCTTGCGCTCCACCATATCCTGTGTCTTATACAGAGAACTCTTGTATGCTGTTTCAAGCGTCCGCAGAGTAGCAATATCATTGTCAAGCTGTATCTTTTCCTTTATCATAGGATTTCCGCTTGCGATAGCCTGCATCTGCGAATATGTCAGCACCGTTTCGTCCACATCTTCGGAAACTCGCACGGGATCTTTGCTTGTCATTATCTGAGCGATAAATTTCGCCTTGTTTGTGATTATGCCCATCATGTACGAATCGAAGGTATTTTCTGTCAGATAATGATAGATACCGACTTCCTTGAAACTGTTACCCTGCCTTATGCCGCGTCCGTCCTGCTGTGTCAGATCGGAAGGCTTCCACGGTATATCCAAGTGATGAATTGCACATATCCTGTCCTGTACATTCGCACCGGTTCCGAGCTTTGTTGTACTTGCAAGAATAAAACGCTTTTCGCCGCTGCGCAGCTTTTCATACATCTCCGCCCTTGCCTTGTCAGTCTGTGCATCGCCCGCGAAGCATATTTCCTCACGGGGGATACCGCGCTTTACCAGCTCGTCCTTGATAGCCTCATAGACCGAGAAATGCCCGTCGTCATCATTTACGGCAATATCGCAGAAAACTATCTGAACACCTTTCTGCTCCATTGTATCGTAATAATTCTGTTCGAGATTGTCGATCAGCTTCATGACCTTGCAGTCAGGCGCAGGCGCTATGTTGTCATACATACACCTGCTATCCAGTCCGAGAAGCCTTGCTTCGTGCGTGTACGAGTAGGTGTCCGGCGAGGTAGCATATATAATGCTCCTTTTCCAAACACCCCTCCCCAAACCGTGCTTGCAATTTTCACTGCACACGGCTCTCCAGTAGTTTTATTTCAGGTTTTCTTTTTCTCCGTAATGGATTTTATTATGACACTTACGGCATACAACGAGAGTTTTCCTGTTGCGGGTCGCCATAATCTGCGCCCACGCGGATTTCTCCTTTCTGCCTTTTACTTTCAAGTCCGCAAGTTTACGAATGTGATGAACTTCAATATTTTCAGTGCTTCCGCATAATTCACATTTATCTGCGAGAAGTCTTTTCAATAATTCCGTTCTTCCACCACGAACCTGATAGGGTGTGTCTTCAATAACTGCGTGTCTCTGATATGAGAGCGATATTCCGCCCCACTGCGCTACTAACGGACGTTTTCCTTCTCTTTCAACTACCACTTGAAAACATTTCAGTGTCTTTCCTGTTCTTTTATCAACAGTTTCAGTCTGATATTTTTCTTTCATCTTCAACATGGTAGAACGATGTTTAAAAGCAAGCATCTTTAACAATGAACTTTCCATTATCCAGTGCAGTTTTGAAAGCCAGCACAGATTTTGCGCAAGTATATAGTACTGTACTACACCTCTGTACTCACTCTGATATTTTGCAACGATCGAAAAGTCATCATCATGTAAAAGCTCCCCTCTGTGGATCGCTTTTCCTTTTCTCATGTACTTAGCGCACTTTGTGTCAATGACATCTTTAGGAACGAATAAGCCAATTACCCCATTTGCAGTCCTTCTGCCATTATTGATATAGTCGTCCGCATTCTGCACCTTTATCTCATAATTCAAAAATCGTGCCGCTTTCGTACCCGCATTTGTTATCAGGGTCTTTTCAGCAGATAATTCAAGCTTTAATTCCGCATTTAAGAATTTTCCGATTTCTGCTTTAATTTCTTCTGCTTCCGATTTCGGTCCTGTAAATCCAAGAATAAAATCATCGGCATAACGTACATAACGCAGCCGTCTATAGCTTTTATCATGCGTATCGACAGATGACATATTTCGCCGCTCTATTTTTAGTTTCCTTGCAGCTTCAATGTCACCATTCTTATAGCACTCGGCTATTCTGGCATTCATTCTGCTGTATTCGGGATTAGCCCTCTTTCTTTTCCCAATGTTGTACTTACTGAGCAATACTTTTTCTACCCAATTATCAAACTCGTTAAGGTAGATATTTGCAAGAATAGGACTGACAATACCACCCTGCGGCGTTCCGCTCATGGTCTTGTTAAAGCGCCAGTTTTCCATATATCCCGCTTTCAGTACGTTTCCTATAAGTCTGATAAATCTTCCGTCATGGAAGGATTTTCCCAGTATCTTAATCAGAACATCATGGTCTATCGTGTCAAAATACTTTGATATATCTCCCTCAACAAACCACTTTGTACCTTTCCAAGTCTGTATTTCGGACAATGCTGTATGACAGCCTCTGTTCGGTCTGAAACCGTGAGAATGTTCGCTGAACTGCGGCTCATAGTATGCTTCCAAAATCATACGGATAACCTCTTGAAGCAGTTTGTCGCTCCATGTAGGCAGACCGAGTGGTCTTTTCTTTCCGTTCTTCTTCGGAATATACACACGTTTTACTGCTATCCATTGATATTTTTCATCACGGAGAGCCGCGATAATTTTATCTATCTTTTGAATAGACATACTATCAACAGTTTCGCTTGTCACACCCTTTGTCATTGCACCGTTATTCGAGTACAATTTAGCGTATGCCTGTAAATACAAATCTCTGTTAAAGAGCAGTTTATATACTCTCTCCAGAGGCAGTTTTTGTTTTCCTCTTTCCTGAATGACTGTTAAAATAGTTTGGGCTGTACGCATCTCACGCACCTACTCCTTTCTAATCAATCAAAACTACCTGTTGTCCTTCGCCTTGTAAACGGCTTTCCCGTTCTCTGACTACTATGACAACTCCGTTACCATAGGACTCTCGTCCCTTAGGCAATCCTGCTATCCGTCACAAATGTACGTATCGAGTATCCCTTAGGTTCCCCACTCATTCCTTTATTCGTATTCGTTATACGCTCTTTCACTGTAAGAAGTTATTCACCGTCGAACAACATCGGCAAATATACAGTGACATCGGTCTCAACTGCTTTCCGAAGGGCGATGCTCTGCACCAAGTCGGAATTGGGGTTCAAGCAGTATAGCCTTAACCATAGGACACGGAACTCGCGGAACGTCGGCAAAATTACAGTTATCGCCTTATCCACTTTAATCGGTATGCTATTGTCCTCTTCATGTTTCCAATCCAAGTAAGCCGATTGTTCCCGTTATATTCTTCTAATAACGCTCCCCTGTAGGGAGAATACATTTGTGCGTTTAACAGCGCAC
>JAGAWN010000178.1 GCA_017941355.1 Ruminiclostridium sp.
CTGTGACAAGGTAAAGGCTCTGGAGCTTCTCGGAAAGCACCTCGGATTATTCGAGGATAACATCAATGTTGATGTGAACGGGGCGGTGAAGATCATTGACGACATCGGAAACAACGATAAGACTGAGTGATCTTATAGCCCCGTCATTCTACGGAGTACACAGTGATATCAAGTACGGGCTGCACACGCATTATGCACTCGGAGGAGGTCGCGGTTCGTGCAAATCCACCTTTGTTTCGATCGAGATAATCAAGGGCATGATGCAGGATCCGAATGCAAATGCAATAGTTCTGCGTAAAGTAGGAACCACCCTTGCCGAAAGCGTATTTGCTCAGATGCAGTGGTCGATACACGCCCTGGGAGTAGATCATCTGTGGCATGTGAAGCAGACACCACTCATGCTG
Source organism: Ruminiclostridium sp. (assembly GCA_017941355.1). Taxonomy (GTDB): domain Bacteria; phylum Bacillota; class Clostridia; order Oscillospirales; family Ruminococcaceae; genus Ruminiclostridium_E. Next base: position 405 of record JAGAWN010000178.1, read on the forward strand.
ATATATAAACCTACCGGACAGCGTGTAGTGTTTCGCGGAGCTGACGATCCGAAGAAGGTCAAGTCTGTGAAACTTCCGCGGGGATATATCAAATATGTCTGGTACGAAGAAGTGGACGAGTTCACGGGGCCCGACGAGCTGCGAACGATAAATCAGTCGGTTCTTCGCGGCGGCGATAAGTTTGCGGTGTTTTACACATACAATCCGCCGAAGTCCTCAAAATCATGGGTAAACCGCGAATTTGCCGTATCTTCGGTCGATACTCTTACACATCGCAGCACATATCTCAGCGTGCCGCGGGAATGGCTCGGGGATCAGTTCATAGCGGAAGCCGAGCGGCTGAAAAGAACAAATCAGACCGCGTACGATCACGAATACCTCGGTGAGATCACAGGCACCAATGCGGAGATATTCCCGAATGTAAAACTCCGGACGATATCCGATGATGAACTTGAAACATACGACAAGGTCAGACGCGGGCTTGACTGGGGATATGGTGCGGATCCGTTCGCGTATGTGGCGCTGCACTTCCAGCGTAACACACGGACGGTTTTTATATATTACGAATACTACAAGCACGGCGCAAAGTTTGACAGTATCTCCGAAGCGATAAAGCAGGAGAACAAGCTGCGCGGCGTTATTCACGCAGAGAGTGCGGAGCCACGTTCAAATGACGAACTCAGGCAACGCGGGCATATTTTGCAGGCGGTCCGGAAAGGTTCCGGTTCTGTCGAGCACGGTATCAAGTGGCTGCAGGATCTTGACAGCATTGTGATAGACCCTGACCGCTGCCCGAACGCGGCGCGGGAGTTCACGGGCTATGAACTGATACCGGACGGAAAAGGCGGTTTCCGGGACGGATTCCCGGATAAGGACAATCACACGATCGACGCTGTACGATATGCGCTGGAAGATGATATCGGACACAGGAAAGTCGGCGTTATGAGCAAGAAAAAGTTAGGGATATACTGATGAACGAACATTTACCGATTTTTACAACAGGAGAACTTCCGGCTCCTGAAGAACTGCCGCGTGTTGCGGCAAAGTTTATACTCCGGCATGGTCAGGAAGCCGAATATCTTGCAAGTCTCGAAAACTATTACCGGGGAAAGCACCCGATACTTGACCGGCAGAAGGACGGCAATCTGAGCAATAACAAACTCGTCTGCAATCACGCGAAATACATAGCGGATTTCACGTCGGCATTCCTTATCGGTGAGCCGGTGACGTACAATTTCGAGACCGATATTACAGCGTTGACAGACGTTCTGAAAGCCGCCGATGCTCCGACGCAGGATATAGACCTCGCACATGACGCGGCGATATTCGGCAGAACATACGAGCTTGTATATACAGACGAAGATTCGGAGGTCAGGCTTGCGAAAATATCCCCACTCAACGCGTTCGTGGTTTATGACGACACGGTCGCGCAGCGTCCGCTTTTCGGCGTTCATTACTATCCGTCGTACAATGACGACGGCGTTCTGACCTGCTTCAAGGGCAGCATTTGCACCGCGCTATACACGCAGGACATAACGCTGACTGTAAGCAAGGGAATACAGTCCGTAGGTGAGCCTGTCGCGCATTTCTTCGGCAAAGTGCCGCTTGACGAGATCTACAACAATTCGGAACGAATGGGCGATTTTGAGGTGGTGCTGTCGATTATCGACGCGTACAACACGCTGCAGTCAGACCGTGTGAACGATACCGAGCAGTTTGTGAACGCGCTGCTGGTCATCAAGGGCGAAGTCCTCGGAGACACAGACAGGGAAAGCGCAGATACATACCGCTCTATCAAGGAGTACGGCGTTATGACGCTCGGTGAAAATGCCGACGCTTCATTTCTTACACGTCAGTTAAACGGCAGTGACGCGGAGCTTCAGCGGAAAGCACTGTCTCACGATATCCACAAGTTCAGCGGTGTTCCGGATATGAGTGACGAGAACTTTGCCGGAAATGTCTCCGGGGTGGCTATGAAGTTCAAGCTGCTTGCCCTGGAGCAGATGACGAAGTTCAAGGAGAGGTACTTCGCGGAAGGTCTGAAATACCGTGCGGAGTGCATCGCAAACGTGATATCTGCAAAAGGCGGTGCCGCAATATCCGTAAAGGATATCCAGCTGCAATTCACACACTCGCTCCCGGCAAACGAGCCGGAGCTTGCGCAGGAAATAAATTCACTTACCGGTCACATTTCGCAGAAAACGCTTATATCCCGCCTGCCGTTTGTCAAGGATCCGGAGGAGGAGATAAAAGCTGTTGAACAGGAAAAACAAGCCGATGCCGAGAGAATGGTAAAATCAATGCTGAAAAACGATATGGACACCGATATTAACGATATGTGATGACACAAAAACAATTACAGAAGCGGCTCGAAGCCGAGTATGACCGCATTATTGCGGAGACACTCGCAGAGCTGAAACGTAAAAAGCCCCTCACGAAAAAGAAGCTTGCTGAAGCACTCATGGAGGCTAACAAGCGTTATTGGGTGATACGGATAGCGCTGACGGACAAGGATACCGTTGACAGCGCCGAAACGTTTGCGCGCACTCTCGCTTATCCTTACGCGAATGCGGCAAAGACGTTTTCTGACCGCGTCCGTAACATCTACTCAAACTATGAGAGCGCGTTCTCGCTCACTCACAAGGACGCGAAAGAACTGCTTGATAAGGTCGTTTATGACCGCAGCATTGCCGAAAATCTGAAAGCAATAGCCGAGGATATGCCCGACGGCGAGGAAAAGGCGAGAATACTCGCGGAAATATCCGCTCCTGCGTACAGATACCGGGTGCAGAGAGCCGAGGCGCTTTCCCGTCAGGCAAAAGAGACCTGTGACGCTATCGCAAAACGCGAGGTCAAAACAGAACGTGCTTTTCTGCAAACGCAGACCGAAAAAGCGTACAACATAACGGCTGACGAGATACTCGGGAAGTCTCCCGCGGAAGCTGTTCTCGATGAAGTGATCCCGGAGCCGATACAGCTTCGGTTCAACGAGATGCCGAAAGCGTCCGAGCCGGTGCAGGAATTCACTCCGACGGCAACAACGGGAGTGCATGACAGCTTCTCTCTTGTGAATACAAAAGCCGTCAATGAGATAACGAAAACCGACTGGTCGGGAAATCATTTCTCCGAGCGCGTCTGGAACAACACCGACAAGCTTGCTGCGGAAGTTAAGAAGACCCTTATCGAGGGCGAACTTACCGGTGCGAGTGAAGCCGATATGGCGGCGAAGATCGCCGAGCACTTCGAGGTCGGAATGCACGCGGCACGTCGGGTAGTCCGGACGGAAAGCAATTACTGCATCAATCAGGCAGAGCTGAAAGGCATGAAAGATGCCGGGTATGATGAGTATGAGTTCATTTCCCTCGGTGAGAACGCTGAGAACGTCTGCGACATCTGCGATGCGCTTGACGGGCAGAAGTTCAAGGTAAAGGACGCTGCTGTCGGTGTGAATATGCCGCCGATGCACCCGTTCTGCCGGTGCAAAGTAACAACTCCGGAGGAATCTCTCGAAGATATCGAACGCGAGATAGACGAGCGTATCAAGAGCTGGAACATTCCCGAGGGAATGAGCCTTGACGAGTTTATCGACAGGGTGAACAACGGGGAATTGGAGCAGATCAGGGCGGAGCAGGAAAAGTCAGTACAGAAAACTGTTGACAATTCCGAAAATCGTGGTATAATGAAAGTAGAAAAAGAAGAAACGACGGAAAACGGTATGTTGATACTTTCAAGCAAGTTTATGAATCCCAATGACGATCTATATCGGTATGCCGATAGGATTACTCCGGAAGAAGGTTTCGGAGACATCATATGTCACGGTGACCCTGACAATTTGCTTATTCGTGGTATGAGCGGAGAGGAATGGGAATATCCGGCTGAAGAAGCTGCAGATATGATACGGAACTCGAGAGAGTTCAAAGGCGAACCAATACGTCTTATCGCTTGCCAAACAGGTGCCAAAGAGAACGGCATTGCGCAAAAGTTAGCTGATACTTTAGGAGTTGAGGTAAAAGCTCCGACAGAATCCGTATATATTAATATGCGTGGCGAAATGTTTATAACGGATAATGATATATTAGCACGCCTTTGGGATAAAGGGGAAGATGTGGAAGAAACCGGAGAATGGAAGATATTCACACCAAGAAAGAGGTGATATTATGTCAGCAAATTATTTTGAAAAATATGGGATTTTAGATAATTTCAAGGAGTATGGTGCGGAAGATTCGCCGAGCATTTTAGAGGCTGCCGAGAAGTCATCTTATCCCGAAAAAGAGAAAATCGTTGCTTTTTTGAAAAACAACGGAACAGTTACGATGGTATCTTTAAAAACACCTAAAGACAGGGTCACCGGAGAGAGAATTGAGGGACTGAGTGAACTTACCACCAGAGAGCAGGACGGCTATTCTTGGTCAAGCGATCTTGCCTATCATGTTGAAAAGTATAATCTTCGGTTACCAAAAAAATTTGAGGATTATGTTTTAAATCATTCCGCATAAAATCAAACATCATTTCAGCGCACACCTCCGGGTATGCGCTGTTTTTATGCCCGAAAGGAGAAGAAATGGAAGAAACAAGAGGTCCCCGCATTCATGCCGTAAAAATCGTTGAAAAAGAAAACAAAAGCGCGGAAATCTATCTCGACGGCGAGGCGTTTCACGATGCTTGTTTTTACAGCATCGAGCGTGCTGCGGAATTGCCTTTTCAACAGAAAGTCACTCTTAGCTTTTGGGCGGACGCGACCGTAGAAAAGGAGCCCCAATGACCGAACCGATAACACTTACTCTCAACGACCTGTGGCTGTTCCTGCTTGCGTTTGCCGGAGGGTTGTCAACGATCTCGGCGGGTATCGCTGTTATCGTGAATGTTATCCACAAGGCAAAAGAACCGAACAAGAAACAGGACGAGCGCATCTCAGCTTTGGAAAGTGACGTGAAGAAGATAAACGAGCGTCTTGAACAAGGAAACCAGCGCTTTGAGTCCGACGCAAACAAGCTTGCGGAGCTTGAAAAGTCGATGAAGAACAGCAACAGGATAATCCTTGAGAGTTTACAGGCTCTCACAGCGCACGCGATAGACGGCAACAACATCGACCAGCTCCGTAAATCGGAGCAGGCGCTGAACGATTATCTGCTTGACAAAATATGATAGAACTAACGCACGCTAACACATCACCGTGCGTTATTTTTATACAAACGAACGCACGGGTGTGTTTAAACTGTGCGGGCAACAACATTTATGAACGTGCCGGCAGGAACGGCATGGGCAAGGAGGACAACATGACAGACTATTTCAGCAAAGAACCGACACTGCGTATTTCAATGCAGTACTTCGCGGATCCCGAGGGCGGGGAAGGTGAAGCAGAAAACAACGCTGCCGGTACCGATGACGCTCGGGACGGAGAAAAGCAGGGCTCTCAGGAACCGCCTACATTAAAAGAGCTGCTTGCATCGAACAAAGCGTATCAGAGCGAGTTCGACAAGATGTCGAGCAAGGCGCAGGAGACCGCGATAGCAAATGCGAGGGCAAAATGGGAAGCCGATGCAAAGGCACAGGCAGACGAGGCGGCAAAGCTGGCGAAGATGAAAACCGACGAGAAAGCCGAGTATGAACGGCAGAAGCGTGAGGACGAACTTGCAAAACGCGAAGCGGATATCACCAGACGCGAGCTTCATGCGGAAGCGGTCACTCAGCTGACCGAAAAAGGGCTTCCGGCTTCACTTGCGGATATTCTCGACTGCACCAGCGCGGAGAACTGCAAAAAGTCTATGGAGAAGGTTGAAAAGGCTTTCAACGAGGCTGTTGAAAAGTCAGTGAACAGCAAGCTGAAAGGAACAACGCCTAAGTCAGGCGGAGGAAAAACCTCCGGAGACGCATTTCTCATGGGTCTCGGAGTGAATTAAGGAGGAAGAAGAATGGCTATCAATTTAGCGACCAAGTATTCCGGTCAGGTAGATGAAGTGATCCGCAAGGGCGCTCTCACCGGTGCCGGAACAAACAACAATGTCGATTTCATCGGCGCAAAGTCCGTCAAGGTGTATTCCATGGAGACCGCTCCCCTGAACGACTACAACGCGAACGGAGCAAACCGTTACGGTACACCTGCGGAGATCGAGGACACCGTGCAGGAGATGACAATGACGCAGGCAAAGTCTTTCACGTTCACGATCGACAAGACAAATGCGGTTGACTCTCCCGAGGGAGTAAGAGACGCAGGGCAGGCACTTCGCAGACAGATCGATAATGTGATAATTCCCGAGGTTGACAGATACCGCCTGTCGGTATTTGCAAACAAAGCGGGAAATAAGTATTACACCGAGAATACGGCTGCAAACGCTTACGCGACATTCCTTGCGGCAAATACAGCCATTACAGACGAGGAATTCCCTGTTGAGGGGCGTGTGGCATTCTGCAAGACCTCGTTTGTAGAGCTGCTGAAAAAGTCTCCGGAATACACCCGCAATACCGAGCTTGCACAGGACAGGATAATATTCCGCGGCATGGTGGGAGAGTGCGACGGTGTGTCGATAATCGCAGTTCCGAGTAAGAGAATGCCTGCGGGCGTATCTTTTATCATCACACACCCGATCTGCGCACCGGCTCCCGTGAAGATACAGGATTACAAGATACACGACGATCCGCCCGGTATCGCCGGCAGGCTTGTCGAAGGTCTTATCTATCACGACTGCTTCGTTTTCGATAACAAGAAGGCAGGTATGGCGGTGAACTTCGGCGCGTTCGGCACACTTGCGATAACAATGACCGCCGATGAAACAGGCAAGGGGAAAGTAGCGGTGACCGGCAATACTTCCGGCGCTTCTCTTGTGTACAAGACCGCGTCCTCGGTAACGGCTCCCACACTCGGTACAGACCTTTCAAACGGCTGGACTGCGCTTCCCGCGGACGGCGTTGTTTCTGCAACTTCCGGACATAAGATCTGTGTAGCCGCTATCAACGCGGATAAGAAAGCAGTCGGCGCGTCCGACGTGATAACAGTCACAGTCGGTTAATGATCGGAGGCAGTTCTCATGGCAGACCACAGACTTTATGACAGGTTCGTTTCCAGGCTCGGAGAAGATGTAAAAGCGGAGGATAAAGACTTCGTGAACGCGCTCCTCTCCGAAGCTGAGGACACCGTTCTTGACATTACCGGAAGAAACTCCGTTCCGGCGCAGCTTGACAGCCTTGTTGTAAAAATATCAGTCAGTGCTTACAACAAGCGCGGTGCCGAAGGTGAAAGCTCGCGCTCTGAGGGAGGAATATCCCGTGCGTTTGAGGAGCTGCCCGAGGACGACAAGGCGAGACTGCGGAATTATCCTCGGAAGGTGGGTGCTATCCATGCGGCTGATGAAAGCTGATACACAGACATTCACGCTGAAACGCGCAGAGACAGTATCTTCCGGTTATGTCGGCACCAAAAACGACTATCGGGAGATCGGAACGATAACCGGGCAGTTATCCGCTGCGAGTGACAGCTTCTCTGTAGCGGCGTGGGGAGACAGAACAGTGTCGATGTTCGCTCTGATATGCAGTGCAGAGACCGATATAAGGAAAAATGACCGGGTAGTCCTCGACAGCGGGGATTACACGGTCATTTCTGTTCTGCGGTATTCGACGCACGTTACGGCAACGCTGGAAAAGGCAGGTGCTTACAATGGGAGTTAAAATACCCGGGCTTCAGGCAATGGTAAAGAAGCTGAACGATCTCGGCGTAAACGTTGAAAAAACAGCCGATGAAAGTCTTCGCAAATCCGCAGATATGATGAAACGTGAAGTCGAAAAGAATGTCCGCAGCGTTTCCGCGTCTTACAACGGGCGGACATATAAGGCTGTCGATACCGGAGATCTGCTGCGCAGTATTCATACCGAAAAACTCGGCGTGAACAGATACGCCGTCGGAACAATTTCAAAGCATGCGGCACCGGTAGAGTTCGGAACGGGTTCTGCCGGTGATCCTGCTGTTTCTCACACGGCACGTCCGAAATGGACATACTACAATTCGGAGAAAGGCGGCTATCGTACAGCGTACCCACAGCCCCCGCGCCCGTATATGCGACCCGCGTTCAACTCGCTGCGTGATGTTGTGATCCAGAACATGAGCAATGCTATCACAAAAGCATGGAAGGAAGGTGTCGGCTTATGATAGACATAATACCCTATGTCGCGGAGATTCTTGAGCCGCTCGGTGCGCAGATAGAACTCTCATATCGTGATACGGAAGTTACATTTCCGCTCATAGTCCTGACGACAGTTTCCAACGCTCCGCAGATACTCGACAAAGTGGAGTATTTCACCCGGATAATCGTGCAGGTGGACGCTTACACCCTTGACAAGGGGGAAACAGTCCGGCTCGCACAACAGATA
>JAGAWN010000179.1 GCA_017941355.1 Ruminiclostridium sp.
ATCGCGCTGACCTCGATACTGTCTATCTTCCCGTCGAGCGCGTCAAGGGACTGCGCAGTATCAACCGGCATGAACAGCTTATCGTCTTCGTCGCCGCCCGCGTCGAAAACTCCCACTATCGTCACGGTCTTGTCCGCGGCGGTACCGTTTATATGCAGCGTATCTCCGGCTTTCACGCCGAGCTTCTGCGCAAGAGCCGTGCCGATCATCGCAACGTCACGGCTGCCCTCGGACTGTTCGTCGAGCCACTTTCCCTCGGTGACTTCCCACCAGCTTCTCATGCTTGTGACACCCGCGTCGAGCTGCTCACCCGTGGGAAGTTCCATGTGGTGATTGAACCATGTTCCCACCGCGTCCGCTTCCGTGCCGTCATCAAGCTTCACACGAGCGTTTATGAAAGGCGCGTAGTCAACGATGTTGAATGCCCAGAATATGGTCTTTATCTTTCCGAGTTCGTCCTCCCGGAGATACGCGCCGGAGGAGCCGCCGCCCTCCATCTCATACAGCGAGTTCAGCACGGAGCTTTCTTTCGGCACGACAGTGATGTTGGCACCGTAGGTTTTAAGCTCCTGGTTCACCTTGTCACCCACGTCCAGCATAACGCTGAGCATTGCAGTGGCAAGGGACGCGCCGAGTGCGATAGTGAACGCTATCATCAGCATTTTCTTCCACTGACGGAACAGCGTTCCGAATATCATTCTGAAAAACATATCCGCACCCCCTTACTTGAACTCTTTTTCGTGTTCGAGCAGTCCCGCTATCGGCACAAGTATCTGCCCGTTCTCTATTCTGTAGTCGATAACGATAGGATTGCAGCCGCCCTTGAACCCGATAGTGTTGATGTTCATCACCACGTCACAAAGCTTGCACACCACCTGACCGTCCTTTTCGTAATAGCCCGTTTCGCCGCATATATCGCAGGCGTCAAGACCTATGCCGTAGGAGGAGGAGTTGGGCTTCTTGATAACTATGAATCGGATCTCCTTGCCGGACTCGGTGCTGTATCCGAAGCGGTGAAGATGCCCGTCCTCCACCATTTCAAAGGAAACGCAGATGTTACCGTCGATCTCGGGAGCGTGCTCTACCGGGGACAGCTCCACAGGCTTGTTCACATACGCCTTTACAGCGGTCATACAGAACGTCGAAATGACAAGACACGACACCACCGTTGCAGACCAGCGGCGGATAAGTATGCGCTTCTTGCGTATTTTACGCTTCTGAGCCGGGTTGTCATACGGCTCATTCGCTCTCATCACCTTTATCAGCAGTACCGCGGGTATTATCAGCGATACCGCCATTGCGCCGTAGATGAACAGATCCGAGTGGTTGGAGGAGAACTTGACTACACCGAAGAGGAATGAGTTGGACTTCACGAAACGCTTGGTTATCAGCACATTCACCATTACGCAGATAAGTCTTACCGAATTGACCGCAAGAGCAGCCGTCATTATCCAGAACACCGCCCCGCGTGAAAGCCGCACGGCTCCCCTGTTCACGGCAATACCCGTAACCAGCACCAGCGCAAATCCGAGTACCATACCTATGATCTTGAACAGCAGATCGGTGGAGACAGCGGAGTTCTCGTTGAGCCAGATCGTGTAGGGGTACGCTATGTATTCCGGCAGTACATACAGCATTATCGCCGCAATGAGGACTGCCAGAGCGGACAGCGAACCCGCCGTTCCCGCCCCGGGAAGCTTTTTTCGCAGCGCAGCGAAAATGAAGAACAGCACCAGCGCCGCAAGCGAGATACAGGCAAGCACAAGATTCAGAATGAACGTGTCGATAAGCCTCGTACCGTTCCTCATGAACGCCATTACCGCCGAGCTTACCGCGCCCAGCGCAAGTCCCGTCCAGACCGCGATCTTACCGCGCCCGGAGTAGGCAAGCTTTATGTACGCGAAGATCAGCGCGATATCTATAGCTGCCGCTATAAGCAGCTCTGTCGAAGAAATTATGTATTTCAGCAAGACTATGACCACCCTTACAAAAAGTGTTATTTAAACGCGCAAACGCGCCGTGCCGCAGTATGCATTTGCATATTGCCGCACAGCGCAGATGCTGTTGAAGAAAAGAATTACCACTGCTGAATGTAATCCCAGCCGTCGTAAGTAACCTCAAGGTTGCCGTTTGAGAAGTAATCGTCAAATGAACCGCCGGGGCCTGTTTCGGAGTCGGTGTGTACAAGGTAACCGTTCTCCTCGGGGCTGTGGATAGTGAACTTCAGGCTGTAGGTGTCTGTGTTCGGAAGCTTTACGTTAGCGCCGTAGTGCGGACCGTCGGAAGCGCTCATCTCCATGAATGTACCGCTTGTTACCACTGTACCGTCCTTGCTTATCTCGTAATCTACTGTCAGATAAGGTACCCAGTCGCCTACGCCGAAGCCGACTGTGTTCTCAAGAGCGGAGATATCTGCTTCAAGATGCAGGTTGTAATCCTCGGTGTTGCCGTTGCCCATGGACATCGGAACAGGCTGGAAGTAAACAGCGGAAACGTTCAGGAATCCTACTTCCTCGTCCTCGAAGATCGGTATCTCTGTGAAGCCGGCAGCCTCATCGGGAGCGGCAGCGGCATCGGTCTTTACCTCAGCTTCCGCTGCTTCCGCGGAAGTAGCGCCCTCTGTAGCGGCAGCCTGTGTTGCTGCTGCGGCAGTTGTTGCTGCTGCGGCAGTTGTTGTAGTGGTTGTGGTTGTGCTGTTGTTTCCGCAGCCTGCCATTGCCATTGCAGCAACGGACATAAGTGCTATGACAGCAGCTTTTCTTGTTGTCTTCATAAAATTGTTCCTCCAATAAGTTTTATTGTCGGCGGTTTGTCACCGCTTTATTTTCATGCAGCCCTGCGGCTGCAACAGAAAACGTGATCACTTTTTCTTAGACTTCCCTTTGCCGGTGTTCTGCGGCTTTGCGGCAGATACCGTTTCCACGGGAGCCGATGTTTCAACAGTGGGAGCCTCCCCAGCCGTCACTGCGGCGGGAACAGCCTTAGGAGCGGCTTTCCTCCGCTTTTCCAGTTCCTTGCGCTGCGCTTTTGTGAGCAGCTCCTCCGCGAATTGTTCGTCAGTCTCGGTAAGATAGTGGATACCGTCCGCGATACCGAGGAAGAGCGGAATGAACGACCAGCAGAACACCGCGTAGATGATACCCTGTCCGTACTTCCCTATGTAGAACTTGTGGATACCCAGCCCGCCGAACACGACAGCGAGAATACCGGCTTCTTTGCGGTTCCCGCGCTCGCGCTTCGTCATTGCGAAGATGAGGAAAGTTATGAGAATGAGTATCAGCTGCGGTATCAGAGTTTCCAGAACCGGGTAAACACCCAGCACCGCCAGCGCATCATTGTACGGGATTATATTCTGCAGCCATTCCGGCGAGGTCATATCTACCACATCGCCCTCGATAAGTTCCTTGATGCCCGCGCCGAGGAACGACACCGACATTATGAACATGAGTATCGAAGTACCGAGGAAGAACGGACGTATCGGAAGCTTGACGCTGAAAAAGCGTATCGCTATGAACACCGCCACGAGAACCACGCAGCCTGTTCCGAATCCGCCCCACACATAGCCGATATCCGAAGGCTCGGTGAGGTACTGCTGATAGAAAAGTATTACCTCCGCACCCTCACGGAATACTGCGAGGAACGCTGTGAACGCAAGTGTGAACACACTTCCCGTCTCGGCTGATGTCTTAATCTGACCGTCGATGTAACGGTTCCATGTGTCGGCTTCCGCTTTTGAAACCATCCAGTTGCTTACCCAGAAGAGGACTACCACCGCGATAAGCGCGGTCACACCCTCGATGATCTCCTGATTAGCCGTGTTGGCAAGCTTCCACAGACTGAGCAGCCATGCGCACAGGAAGCTTGCGGCGATCGCTGCGACGCAGCCTATGTAAACGTGTTTCAGCTTGCTTCTGTTTCCGCTCTTGACGAGGTAGGCGATTATCGCGCCTACGACAAGTATCGCTTCAAGTCCCTCGCGGACTATAATAATGAAGCAGGCACTGAATGTCGCCGCTCCGCTGAAACCGGAGGAAGCTGCTGTATCCTCGGTCTGCGTTTCGGCAGCGGCGGTTTCGCTCTGAACTGCCGGCGCGCCCACCGAACTGCTTACGGTCTTGCGGGTGCCGTCGCTGTTGAATGCGCTCTCACCGTAATCCCCCAGCCCGTCAAGGTGATTTGCCTGAATGTGAAGTATCTCGCTGAGCTTTACGAACTCCGCTATGACCGTTTCTTCCCCAAGGTCTTTCTTTACTGCCTTGCGGGCGGTCTTGAACTGGAGTTCCGCCTTGCTGACCTCCGAACCGGAGTAACCGTTGACATTCCGCTCAAAGCCCGATGTCTCGTAAAAGTAGTTGTAGATGTTAAGCGCGGGAGTATATGCCGCTTCCTTATCGCCCGCCTTGTACAGATTTATGGAAGCTTCGATACAGTCGTCGATAGCCTCCGCGACTATGTTCCAGGTTTTGACGGTCAGGTTGTTGACTTCTTTGTACTCGTCCCATGTGGGAATATAAGTCGTTGAACCTTCCGCAAACGCCCGCACCGCGAAAATGCCTGTCATTGCGCTTACGGCAATTATTGCCGCAGCAAGAAGCATAACATACTTTCGCAGCCACAATTTTACTCTGTTCATATCCTTTATCCGCATCTCTCTTTTCTGCCGTTCCCGCCGCTTTTAGTTAGTATAAGCTAACTACACATTGCAGCGATCCCATATAAATTCTCTGAATACCCCGTTACACCTCACTAATTTTAAGCGAAACGCTCTGCTGCGTGCCTTTTTGAGCGGCATATCCGGGCATTGTCGTTAGATGTGTCTAACCTTGTATCAGAAAGGTTAGTCCGAACTAACGAAAACAAATATATCACACCGTCGCTCATTTGTCAATAGCTGTTTTCAAAAATCAGTCAACATAACACAACAAGCGGAAGAACTCAAACGCGGATTTGTTGAATTTGCCGAGGCTAACCTGCCGTTTTATCCATGTGCAGCCGTTATACCGGTTCACAGGCAATGCATCTTCCGCATTTCCATGATAAGCTCTTTCGCCCGCTCAACTGAAATACCGGATTCCTGCGGACGTTTCAGCACCAAAAGTTTTACGCCGCAGTCCTGCGCGGCTCGGAGCTTTTCCGGGAACCCGCCTGCCGCGCCGCTGTCCTTTGTGACAACGAAACGCGCGCCGGACTGTGCAATGTGTTCACGATCCTGTTCATATCCGAAAGGTCCTTTCCCGGTGATGATGTTCGCAAAACCCGCGGCTGCGCACTCCTCTGCGACTCCCTCGGAATCCAGCACGCGAATGGTGCAGCGAGCGGAGAAATCCCGTATCTGCGTGTAGGTGCGGATCAGCTTGCTCCCGGAGGTAATAAGCACGTTCCCGTCGTTTTCGCTTAGATATGAGGCAATCTCTTCCATGCTGTCGAAGTACAGCGCGTAGTCGGACTGCGGTTCGGGATCACGCAGAACGCGTATGTACTGCACACGCACGCTGCAAGCGGCGCAGATGTTGCGGGAAGCCTCCTGCGCATAGGGGTGCGTCGCGTCAAAAACCGCAATGGGGCGCTCGGAGTCGATAAGCTGTCTCATTCCCCTCTCGTCAAGCCTGCCGCAGACCGGACGCAGGTATTCCGACTGCGGCAGCAGCCCGGTACCGTACTCCGTGGCGCAGCTTACCACCGTATATATCCCATTTTCCGCGCAGTATGAGGCAAGTTCTCTCCCTTCGCCTGTTCCCGCGAATAAAACAATACTTTTCATAAATAAAACCTCTCGGTGTATCTTTCAGTTACGACAGCGTTCACATTTTCGGCATCTCACGAACGCAGCGCTGTATTTCTATTATATCACATTCCCGTGCAAATGTCTATAGCGGATATACGAAAATGTGCACCGTGCATATCCGAAACTTTTGTGAACGATCGTGCAGCATATCTTTTTCCGACCTAAAAAGGGAGCCGACAGCAATGTCAGCTCCCCGAAGATCTCTGTCATACCACCGCTTCGCGCGGAGACATTATCAGCTCGCCGCGTACCGCGCTCTCAGCAGATTCCCCGGCTTCGGCGGTATTGTCCGCGGGGTGGTATGTCGTCACCACGTTCATAACGTATTCCCTTATGTTCTCCTTGTTCTTGTACGCAGCTTCGGCAACCCCCTCCAGTTCCGACAGGAACTCATCCACATCGAAAGGTATCGGCTGCCCGATATGGATAAGATCGTTGTCTGTCTTTTTCAGACCCTCTTCGGACATCAGCTTTTCCTCGTACAGCTTCTCGCCGGGACGAAGACCGCTGTACTCGATCTTTATGTCAACATCGGGCTTGAATCCGCTCAGCTTGATAAGGTTGCGGGCAAGTGTGTCGATCTTCACGGGGCTGCCCATGTCAAGCACGAATATCTCGCCGCCGTGAGCGTATGTACCCGCCAGCATTACAAGACTCACAGCCTCCGGAATGGTCATGAAATACCGGATAATGTCAGGGTGTGTGACCGTTACGGGACCGCCTTTTTCTATCTGTTTTTTGAAGATCGGAATAACGGAGCCGTTGCTTCCGAGAACGTTTCCGAAGCGTACTGCCACGAACTGTGTGTCTATCCCGCGGAACACGTTTCCGGTGCCGTCCTTGTCTGCGTTCTCGATTCCGCTGTGAGTGAACAGCTGCGGCAGTTCGTTTGCTTTACCGTCCTTGATCTTCTCGTCAAACGCCTGTATTATCATCTCGCACAGGCGCTTGGACGCGCCCATTATGTTAGTGGGATTTACAGCCTTATCCGTGCTGATAAGCACAAAGCGCTTGCAGCCATGAGTCATAGCCGCATACGCGGTCTTGTATGTACCCACTGCATTGTTCTTTATTGATTCGCAGGGGCTGTCCTCCATGAGCGGGACGTGTTTGTGTGCAGCGGCATGGTACACGATATCGGGACGGTATTTTTCAAATACTCCGAATATCCTGCGGCTGTCGCGCACGGAGCCTATCAGCACTTCGAGATCGAGATCCGGGAACCTTTCCCGCAGTTCAAGCTGTATCTCATAGGCGCTGTTCTCATAAATGTCAAATATGATCAGTTTCTTCGGGCTGTGCGCCGCTATCTGCCGGCAAAGCTCCGAACCTATTGAACCGCCGCCGCCCGTAACCAGCACAGTCTTGCCGTTGATGAAGTCAAAGACCTCCTGCATATCGGTCTTTATCGGCTCGCGCCCGAGGAGATCCTCCACGGAAACGTCTTTCATATCGGACAGGGTCACCTGCCCGCTCACAAGCTGATAGATACCGGGGAGTTGTTTCAGTTCACAGTCCGTCGCGCTGCATATATTAAGGATATCGCGTTTCTGCTCGGGAGTTGCCGAGGGGATCGCTATGAATATCTTGTTGATATCGTACTTTGCAACGCTTGCGAGAATGTCGTCACGTCCGCCTACGATCGGCACGCCCATGATGAACTTACCCCTTTTGTTGGGATTGTCGTCTATCGCGCAGATCACCTTGTCCCGTATCTCATCGGAATTAGCGATATCCCGCATTATCATCTGTCCGGAAGAACCCGCTCCGACGAGCATGACTCGTCCTGTGACCTCCGATGCCTTGTTCTTGTTTCTGAGCATTAAGAACAATCGGTAGGAAGCCCTTATCCCTGCGACAAGAATAGCCTGGAAGCACATTCCGATCAGGTAATAAGATATCGGCATTCTCCCGAACAGAATAGTTATCCCGAAGATATGCAGCAGCGACATACACACCGACACCGCCAGTATCTGCATGATCTCGTTGTACCCGACAAAGCTCCATATCAGCCGGTAGAAGCGGAATCCGTAGAACACCGCCGCGCATACTGCCGCGTAGATCGGGCAGAATATGGCATACCACGTTATCAGCTCATTCGGGATAGCCGAATACATACAGTCGAATCTGAACCACAGCGCCATGAAGTATGACAGCATGATCGCCATAATGTCATACACCATGAGCAGCGGCGTCTGGATCCTGCGATCCGAAAGCACACGTTTAGGCGATATCATAAGGATACACTGCCTTTGTTCATATCTGATCTCATAGTCTGAACACCCTTTACTTTTCCACGGCGGAAAGCCCGCCTTTTAATTATCCGCGCAGCAGCTGCGCCGTATCATATACATTCTGATAACAATATAATCGTTGTTATTTTATCAAATTATATACGAATTGTCAAGGGTTATATTTCATATTACAAAAATGTTCCATGTTCTTTGTGCATTACGTCACTGTTGCGCCATTTTACACTTTATTTTTTTGTTGAATGTGTGCATAAAGCTGTTCCCTGCCGGATAGTATTATGACCAAATTATTTTTTTGAAAATACCTTTACAAACATTGCATTTTGTGATATAATGTAAAAAAATATCGTTGGAAAGGACTTATACCATGAAAATACTATCAAAGCTGCTCGGCGCGGCATCAGCGGCAGTGATTCTCGCGGCAGTCCCGGCTTTCGTTCCGTCATTGTCACCGGTCGTTACGGCTTCGGCGGCAAATGCAGGAAACAGTTTGACCGGTAACGATCTGGCTATTTATAATGCAGCCAAAAACTATTATGCGGGTGTAGCAGCCGGAACCACCTCGGAAACAAAATTTACATACACCTTTGAGGGCTATAAAAGCGATAAACATTGGACAGCAAGTGATTTGGCAGATTACGGAATAAATACTGATACTTTGACTGAAGATATAATCAGTAATTTTATGACTAAAGTTGACGAACGTTGTGCTGTTGACAGTCAGAAAGTAGTAAAGGCTCTTCTCGCTGACTGTCCTTATGAGTTCTACTGGATTGATAATTCAGTAGACTATACGCTTGGATCTTCTGGTATAGGCGTACAAATGTACGGCAATAGCACAAAAAATCCCTATTTGCATAGTGTTGGTTTAATGAGCTCTAAATCCTTTATTTGCGCTGGTTCTGTCTCTGAAACGCAGCAATTTTGGATTTTGAAAAACCAAATTCAGGATAATATCCACTTTTTCCAATCTGTCCGAT
>JAGAWN010000180.1 GCA_017941355.1 Ruminiclostridium sp.
GCATGAGCGAGTTCATCGCTCATGCCAGATATTGTCATTTGTTTATTCATAATAATATTATATCATATTTGGAAATTGTGCGCAATCCTTTTGTTCGGTATTGCCATAAGATTCTTTGAATTTATGTATATTAAAAAGACTTAATCCATAATGTAATACAATTTGTTTCTTAACATAAGTATTTTCAATATCTTTTTCGCGTTTATATATATCAGATATGTTAGACCATTCTTGATTTTGAAATAATTTATCAATTAACAACACTTCAGCTTCTGGAGATAGTTGTAAAAACTCATATACCCCAAAAGCAATGGTTGAATTGCAAATACTCTGAAATTGCTTAATCTCTTCGTCGTAATGATCCTTGCACTTGTTTATAAATTCAGTTGCATCGGCATTTTTATATATTAACACAATTGCATTAAGAAAATAAAGTTCTTCTACACTGTTTATAGAGTTTATTTTGCTTTTCAAAATATGATCTGTTTCTTTTTTAAAACCTTCAAGATCCAAATTAAGAATATATTCCTTACATTTTGTTACTTTTTCAGATATCACCTCTTCCAATATCTGCTCTCTATCATCTTTCGAAACCAATAAAGATGGTGTAAATACAATTTCTCCAGTTGAATTATTAAGTTTGAAGCCGCTCAAAAAGCCACTTAATAAAATGTCGTTGCTGTCAGCTACTCTTCTAGGAAGGAAAAAGTAATTTGCTATATCTAAATATTTAACAACAAGATCCAACAATTCAGAATTAGAAATTGGATATATGTCTATGTTAGCAGGTTTTAAAATATTCTTAATATCTTCAAACGATTTGCTTTTTACTGTAATGGTTTTATTCGAAAATAAATAAACTAAATCTAAATCTCCTTTATATTTTTTTGCGATTTGTCTTGCAGATTTTTTGATTTGACTATAATCAACGGAACCTTGATAGAAGTATTTTGACTGAAAGCTAATTCTTCTCTTTTTACCATTGAATTCATCGATCTCACAAATGGGTAGCACTTCAACGCCAGGTGTATTATGATCTGAGTGTGGAATGCTTTGTCCTTTTAAAAACTCTGCTGTAAAGATTCTGCGACACATATCCTCAAACGCTGTAGTTTTATCATCGTTACAAACATTAAACTGATCCCACGTTACATTAGGGTACGAATTAATTGCCATTTTTAAACCTTCCTATTTATACGCTTAATTTGCGAAACAATATTAAGAGACTTATTTATTGCTCTTTTAATGGCATGATAATTTTGGAATCATACTTTTCCCACACAAAATCGTCCAATTCTTTACGATCATGAGATGATAATAAATATTTTTTCTCTTTTTCAGAAAGCTCCGGTATCGTAAAATTTATTATATAATTCTTAGCAAATGCCATATATCCCTTTGAATACGGTTTACTGGTATGATAAATGTAATACCAAAACGCCTCAGATTCTAGAAAGACTTTCAGTATTTTCAACTCTTCTGTATTGTCTGAAATCAATGCGTATCCACAATAGAATAATACATTCGGATCTTCAGATAAAACAGCAACCGGACTTCCGCTTATATAAGGTATAAGCAGTTTTTTTCCAAAATTATTCATTCCCTGCGTTCTTCCATAAGCATACCAAGCAGGATAATTACCATGTCCCTTATCTCTTTCCTGCAATAAGTATTTGTATTCTCTAAGGAACTTATATGTTTCGGGATATTTTGATTTAAACACATCTTCTTTAATCAACGAGCAAGTATCATTACTGTGAATATATGGAAAAATAGCAATCTCCATTTTCTGCTCTAATTCAGATTCACTTTTTATAATATTAGGTTTAGCGACTTTAATGCAAATATTTTTTTCTATTTTGTATTCTTTCTCATTATACATTCTGTAATAATAGGTCTTATCCTCTCTTATGGGAGAAAAGAAATAAATATCGTTTTTTAATGTAGCAAGTCCATTACGTATTTTCCATTTAGACAAAGGCGTACCCGATGATTCTAATTTATGTATTACTTCATCTATACAGCTCTCTCTCATTCTCCACGGTTTGCCGTCAGGGAAATCTGTATAATGATACTCAGAGAAAGTATGATTTTCTAATGTATTGGTTTCATTTAACCTAAAATACTTGATAGCTTCTGTTTTAACAGACTTGTCTATAAGAGTTATGCAAGTATAGCTTGTAACATTTTCAAAGACCTGACTATCCCTGAAATCTATGATTTCGAGCTGATGCTGTTCATCAGAGAGATACTTTCTGAGACTTCTGCCGTTTACGCCTTGCAGATAACTGTTCGGTGAGATATAACCGAGCCTGCCGTTATCAGAGAGCAGTTTAATACCTATCTCAAAGAAAGGAATGTACAGATCAACATTGCCGATTGATGATGATACCCAATTAGTCAGATGACGTTTCGTGTCTTCGCTCATGTTTTTATTACGAACATACGGGGGATTGCCTACTACGCAATCAAATCCGTTCTTTTGCATTTTATGAAGTCTATCATACGTTTTCTTATCAAGCGTATCAGAACATATAAAGTTAAAGCTGCACTTTTCTTCTTCGCCGTTCATGAGAACAATCAAGGATAGCAAAGACTTGATTCTATCTATTGCGTTACTGTCTATATCAACGCCATATAGATATGAGGATATTATCTCAGAATAAGGAATGCCATATCTTTCATGCATATATTCGGCAGCCATAACAAGAAAAGCACCACAGCCACATGAAGGATCCAATACAGTAGGGATATTGTCACAGTTCAGCGTATGGCTGACAATATATCTTGTTATAACCTCAGGAGTGTACACTACGCCTTTTTCCTTCTTTTCGCTTTGAGGAACAAGCATCTCAAAAATAGCGATAAGTTCATTTAATGTTAGCTTACGCTCTATGATCTGATTAACCTTATCCACAATAGAATAATCAATACTTGACAGATAGCTTTTTAACCACTGGCTTTTATCAGTATCAACAGCGATTCTTTCAGCAAAAGAGCAAATCAATGCCTTCTCGATGCTTGTAACATCGTCTGAAATTTTAAGCAACTTATTTACAAGCTGTTTTATGTTCATATCACTTAACTCCATTCAGAAGGTCAATACGGCTTACCGTTCGTCCTATATTAATAATCTGCTGTTTTTCCTGATCTGTTACTTTATAAAGGCTGTAACAAATATCATCAAGCTCTGCCCACAACTGTCTGAGCTGTCCAGCTACGATCTCTTTGGTATTGACAGTTGCTGACAAATAATGCTCCTGTAATTCAGAAATATCCGTATAGTATTTAGCAAGTTTCGCTACACAATCTGCTTTTTCTGTAACTGCAGCAATCGGAAAAGGAATAGGCATCAGGAATTGCTTGTTAAACTTATAGTATCCGCCGCTCTGAGGATTAGCTCCAGATTTTCCAAGAACAGTGAATATTGTAGAATTGATAATGCAGGTGATAGCTTTCATAAGGTCGGCAGATGCTCCCCTAACAGTAATGAACCACACATTCGCATTATCCATATACAGCCCTTTATCGTTGATGAATGTAGCGATCGTATCTCTTGCGGTCATCGGAATAATGATCTTATCCACATTATAAAGTGTATGGTTGTGTTCACGGGTAAATCTGTGCCACAAATCGCCTTCATAGCACTCAACCTGCTCGGTGATCCGCTGCTTATTTGCTGACAGGTATTCAGCCAAGAGAGGGTACTTCTCTTTCAGCTCTGAGAACGGAATAATGTCATTGTTTGCTCCTTCATAAGGGAAAACACAATAAGCGTCAGCTTCAACTTTCTTGAAAGGATAAAACTCTCGGTTATAGATGACTGCTTTCACAGCATCTTTTTCAACTTTTACTGTTTCTTTAAAGCCGTTTTTTCCGATGATATAATTACCGTCTACACGACAGCCGGTCAGGTGATACATCTTCTTCCAAAGAGCCTGAATACCGTCCTTTACAGCTAACTTAGGATAATCTCTTAAGACACCGCAAGTATCTGACAGTCTCTTTTTGATTTCTTCAATTTGATAGTTGTCATAAGACCAATTTTCTGTTCCTGTTTTTATTGGTAATGAAGTAAAGTCGCAAGTTTCAAAATCACCATTATCTTCACTGTTTTCAAATATAGTCTTTATGTCATCAGCTTCCGAAGGCATAAAGAAGTACCGGACGCTATCATTTTTCTTTTTTGAAAGAACCATGATCGAAACATATGTGATTCTACCTTTGAAAATATCTGTTGCCTTGAAGTCAATCAGCTTTTCAAGGTATTTCCCTTCGTTGATCAGAGTGCGGATGGAACGCCCGTAATCTGTTTTGAACCAGCGTCTCTGAATTATAAATCCGAGTTTTCCGTTTGGTGCAAGTATACTGATACATTTTTCAATAAATAATACTGATAAATCAGCCTTGCCCTCAAACGCACTATACTTTGTACTTAAATAATCGTGCATCAACGGCTGTGCAGCCTTGAAATGCTTTGTTTCAACGTAAGGTGGGTTGCCTATCACATAGGAAAAGCCATTGTTTTTACTGAAAACATCAGTAAAAGCAATTTTTATGTCAAAAGGCTTGATTTCCGCTATATACTTTGCAGGAATATGATTATCAGTGCTTACCAACGTGTTTCCGAGTTTTATATTACCATCTATATCACGGAGTATCTTTTCGCCAAATGCACCGATACCACTCCAAGCTAAAGGATTATTACCGTCAACGATTTTGAGGGCTAATGACATCTTTGTTACTTCTATGGCTGCTTCATCACAGTCTATGCCATGAATACAATTAGTGACGATAGCTCGTCTGCCTTCTATGGTAAGCATGTAGCTTTCGTCCTGTACGTAGAAATAATTGCTGTATTTTGTTCGTTCTTTTTCATCGGAGCTAAGAATTGCTATCATCTTCTTTGTCAGCAATTCGTAAACAGACACAGCAAAAACACCTGATCCGCAGCAAGGATCAAGCACTTTGATTTTGAAGATGTCCTCTATTGATTTTACGGAAGATAAATCAATTGTCTGCTTGCATATCATATCTACAATATGCTCAGGGGTGCAGACAGCACCATTTGTCTTAACATATTCGGACTTTGTCACTTCCTCTATTTTACCGTTGTTAATTACAAGCTGTTTACCAAGAAACTCCTCATAAATGTTAGCGATAACCTTAACAGGAATTACATCAAAACGGTACGGGAAAGGATAATACAAGCCATTTACAAACTCGGCAAAAACATTTTTGTCGATATTCAGGCTCTGAAACAGCTCATCACGCTTGAACATAGCCCCGTCGTAATGGTCATAGAATTCCATGTAACAGCTATTTTTGAATGAATTCCAAAAGCCATTTTCATCAGAAAGAAAATGCTTCAGCGTTTCATGCTTTTCTATTTCTTTCGACTCACATACCCTTATGAAGATGATACGGTCCAGAATCACCTGAACATAGTAATTGAGTAATGAATCATTGTTGATAACATCAGGATTGAGTTCAACCAATCTTTTTGCAAGCTTTATTCTGAAATCCGACAGCATAAGCATAAAATTACTGTCAAGTTGGTTGTTGCCCTCGATGGCTTTTGTCTTATAAAGCTGTTCGAGATGATTGGAGCAGATATGATCATGCCACAAATGCTCATATATGGTATCAAAATTTTCAATATACTCGTCGATTGAATACTGCTTTGTTCCCATAGCAGCGCTCTGATCAGGCGATGGGATAAAGCGAGTATCATATATTACAAGTTGCTCAAAGTTTGATACAAATGCACATGGAGACTGTGCCGACCAACCGTATGAACGAATTTGGAAGGCAGTTTCCTTACTGGTGAATATATTTACATCCAAAGATTTGGCATCTAAGAATGATTTGATATTAGTGCCGTTAATCAGTGTGTAGTCCGGCTTTTTGTGTGTTGAGCTTATTTCACGGAGCTTTTTCACTTGCTGACCACTTAATACACGTTCTTGAAGTACCTGAGCAGTATTCTGAACATCCCAACCGAAAATAGCCAGCAATTCATTAAGCCAGGTACGGATAGTTTCTTCACTGATGTCCTTGTGATCTTTGCCTCTAATAGTTTTATTGTATCTATTTATTAAATCCAGAAGATTTGATTTAACTGAATCTTTACAGGAATTATCCATATGCACGTCCCCTAAATTGTAATTGAATATAAATTACCAATTTATATTATATCACAACATGTATAAAAAATCAATAACAAATTAATTCTTCACTGTTCTATAACTCGAGATATATATTTTGTACAAAACATACCTCACTTATTTGTGCAAATCGCAGATTTTCTTACAAAAAGTCCGAAACTGCCCCCAGTTATTAAGGTTTTTTATCCTTATATATGAGGGCAGTTGTTTTTATATTCTGAGGACACCAATTCTAATATTGTTAGTCTGTAAATACATCATCGTCCGCATCTGTCACAGATGTCACCACCCAAATGATGTTAAATCTGATGTCACTTATGCATAAGTGGCTGTCACTCTCATTAGTGAAAACGTAGATTTATTGTGAAAATTGCGTGAAACGACCCCCAAAATCGTGATTTATTTTCCCTTATTATGAAGGAATTAATATTTCAGCAGCCTGAACCTCGAAGAAAAAAACACAGTGATCGGGCAAGTAATCACTAATCTCCGCAAGCGAAAATGCCTTGATCTCCTTTGGTCATAATGTAGATTAAAAATGAAAATTATGTGAAACACCCGATAATTTCAGAATTTTTTGTCCCACATTATGAAGGGACTAATACTCCAGCAGATCAGATGCCCCGCGTCGAAAGTTCCGACACCGGCTGTGAGCTATTTCATGTCACATCTGCACAAATACTTGCTCCCCGCATTGTCGATAACGCTGAATTAAAAAGAAAATTGTGTGAACCTACCGCAAAAATGCGTTTTAAATCTCCATTATAATGAGAGACCTTTTATCGGGCGGTCGATTTCTGAATTGCGGGAACTACGGGATAGGCGAAAAATGCACAAAGGAACGGCTCGCTAAAGTCCTTTACTCAGCACCTTGTACGAAATTTCAAAAAAGATGTAAAAAGCCTATGCTAACTGCCTTTAAAAATCGCAATTTATTTTCCCTATTTATGAGAGGTGTTTTTCGGATCACTTTAATTTAATCTCAGAAGTGCAGGGGTGAGGCAAAACTACCAACCTCCACAGACTGAAAAAGCCTTAACCTGTCTATTCTTACGAATTATCTGAAAAGATCAAAAATGCGGCGGTTTTAGCCTTTACATTTCGGCTAATAATGTCCTTTATTATGAAGGGTGATTATTCCGAGCGTAGGTTTTTCAGTCAGAATCCCTTTGCCCGCATTTGCAAAATATACAAGTCCGACACCCGTTTCTTTGTTGATAACAGAGAAAATTCTAATTTCGTCGTAGAAGATGTCCCTTTTTTGCCGATTTTTGTAGGTACTTATGAAGAGACTTTTTTCAGAGACAAGGAGGTGAACCCAATGACATGAAAAGCCCGCAGGGGCAAAAAACGAAACAGCCGGTATCCGTACACCGGCTTAAAAAAGACGCTTTTGCAAGCACAGAAAGTATCCGGGTACTTTCAAAATTTTTGTGGTTGCCCCCACAAAAATTGTCAGCAGTTCCGTGTCCGGAACTGCACACCCCAATGGTTTTTAGGTTGCACCTAAGACCGCCGAAAATGAGAGGAGAGGAATAATGAGAAAATACAAAGAAATAAAACGCAAAGAGGTCATCTATGAACTGGACGAATGGGAGTTTATAAAGAAATGGGCTGCCCGCTTCAACATCACGACCTCGGAATACATACGACAGGCGACACTCACCGATAAAGTCACTGTCAGCAAAGTTCCGGGAGAATGGACGGTGCTGATAAATGAACTTAAAAAGATCGGCACGAATATCAATCAGCTCGCAAAAAAGGCGAACGAGATTAACAGCATATATGCCGCTGACTACAAAAGAATGGAGGAAACTTATACAAGCCTATGCCGTACATTAAATGCAAAGCTATCCACACAGGAATGAAGCAGCGCCTGGAATATATCCTGAATCCGGAAAAAACGGACGGGCTGTTTTATTGCAACTCCCACAACTGCTTCACGAACGCGGAGGACGCATATCTGAACATGAAATTCATATATGAGAACTTCACCCACCACAAGTTTGAGGAGCCCCAGCCCGAAAAAGGAAAACGGCGCGTGAAGCTGCTTCACTATGTCCAGTCCTTTTCGCCCGATGACAATGTAACCCCGGAGCTCGCGCACCGCATGGGTCTTGCATTTATCCGCAAGGCTTTTGGTGATAACGTTCAAGTCGTTATTGCAACTCATGTTGATAAGGCGCACCTGCACAATCACATCATCATCAATACTTACGGTATCGACGGTCACAAGTACAATGACAATCAAGCGACCCTCGCGGAGATACGCGAACATTCCGACCGAGTCTGCCTTGCTTGGGGCATTCAGCCAATCATGAACAACAAGCACCAAGGCATGACCTATAGGGAATGGGAAGCGCGTCGCAAAGGTATGTCATGGAAAGAGCAGACAAAGCGCGACATCGACACGCTAGTATTGTGCTGCAAGAATTTCGACGAGCTTGCAGCAACTCTCGAAGAACGAGGGTACAGAATAAAATATGGGAATTTCACATCTATTCTTGCTCCGGGTGCAAAGCGTTTCATACGGCTTAAAACTCTCGGTCAGGATTACACAATCGACGGAATTACCTCCCGCATTAAATGGCGTGATGATCTAGGCAACGCTTCCCGTGATGATTCTTACAATAAGGGCGGCACGCTGACTATCTGTTTTGCGGGCATTATCGCCGAACTCGCGAAACGTATAGTCGAGGGAAAAAAGCGCGAAGCAAAACGTGATAACTCTTTAACTTACCTGCCGCACAATGATCGTGATGTATTTCAGTTGGGAGCACAGCTCGCGCTTATCAACAGGCTGAACATTCATTCCATAGACGAGCTTGAAGCGAAAATGGAAGAAGCGCAGGCTGCATACGATTCAATAGTCAAGGAAATTAACTCGATCACACAAGAGCAGCACAGGCTTGATGACCTGCTTACTCAATACAACAATCTCCGCGAGCTTGAGGACAAGCCCCATAAATCTCTTGCGGAAAAGATGAAGTCGCAACTTGCCAAGCAGTCGCTTGTCCGTCACGGTATTAGGTCTCCGGAAGATGCTCGGCAGCTTGAATTGCGGAAACAAGTGTATGATGAGCGTATAGCAGAGTTACAGCGGGAAATGGAGATCAAAACTAATCTAATTAGTGCGTTCAAGGAAATTTCTGATACCTACAATGACATCTCACAGGGCGATTACATCAGCAAATTGATGAAGTCAGAACAGGAGCTTGAAGCACAGTGCCGGAGTTCTGCGCAAGAGAGGTATGAACCCAAGCATGACACAGCTGCACTTAAACCGCCCGTGCAGGATATATCGAGCAAGCCGGAGCAACCGGAATCCGTACAGGATAAGTCCGAACCCAAACCGGACGAGCCTGCACAAAAGCCGACCGTACAGCATAAGAGCCGTGGGCGTGGTCGCGGTTGATTGGAGGTGATACTTATGATTTACATATATGGCGGTGTACCGCCGTAGCTTCGCTATGCCCAACATGGCAATACCGGCATACAGAAAGATATATAAACTAAGCATAGCAATGAAATTCAAGGAGGAAACAACATGAGAAGAATTCTTACAATCAAGGAAGCAGCAAAACTTATCGAAGGGCTCACGGAATACCGTATCAGACAGATGTGCAAATCAGGTCAGCTCCCGTGCTTTATGGCGGGCAAAAAGTATCTGATCGACGAACAGGCTCTGTACAAGGCGGTGTTCGGTGAAGTGCCGACAGATAACAACAAGATAGCATAAAAAGATAAAAGCGGCAGGCGCAGTACCCCTGCCCTGCCGCAAATAGAGCACAATGAAATGCAGCAAAACCGCATGGTTAAGCCATCTGTGCTTGTTACTAATCCGCAAATCCGAGATTTATAACAAAAAATTTTTCAAAGGGGTTGACAAATCTCGCTTTAAAGTGTAAAATGGTAAGTACAGATAAGCCTGCGGTTTATTGAAGGAGGAATAAACCATGGCATCAATCAGCAAAAGAGGAAACTCTTATCGTATAAAAGTCTCGTGCGGCTATGACGTTAAAGGTAAGCAGGTCAGTCAGTACCTGACATGGAAGCCCGAACCCGGCATGACCAAAAAGCAGATCGAAAGAGAAGTACAGCGTCAAGCGGTGCTGTTCGAGGAAGAATGCGCCGGCGGCAACAAGGTATCCGCGATCAAGTTAGAAGATTTTGCAAAGCAGTGGTTCAAGGAATATGCGTACATTCGCCTTAAAGCCGGAACTATCGCGGGATACGAGAACATGACACCGCGCATTTACAAGGCTCTCGGACATATCCGCATGGACAAGCTTACTCCGCATCATATTCAGAAGTTTATCGTTGAACTCACCGAATGTGAGCGCTTCGATACACCGAAGAAGAACGGCGGAAAGCTGTCAACAAAGACGATAAAGCTGTATAAATCCTTTATTTCCACGGTATGCGACTACGCTGTGAAAATGCAGGTAATAAAAGAAAATCCCTGTAAGAATGTCACGATCCCGAAGGTGGTCACGCCGGAGAAGGACTACTACTCTATCGAAGAAGCCCAGCATCTCCTCGAACTCTTTGCACAGGAACCGGACGAAAACTATATGTTCGTCTGCTTCTATACTGTTGCAATTTATACCGGCTTTCGTCTCGGAGAATTGCTCGGCCTGGAGTGGAAGGACATCGACTTCGATAACAATGTGCTTTCCGTGAAGCGCACCAGCCTTTATACGAAAGAAAAAGGAATTTACACCGATACGCCGAAAACCGCAACAAGTATCCGCAGCCTGAAAGTACCGCAAGGCGTCATGGACTGCCTTACAAAATGGAAAGATTTACAAGACTCACAGCGCGAAAAGCTCGGCACACAGTGGATCGACACAGACCGCATCTTCACCAAATGGAACGGCGATTATCTTTGCAGGGCTGCACCCTCGCACTACTTCCATAAGTTCTGCGACCGCACCGGGATGCGCTATGTATCTTGCCACTCCATGCGGCATTTGAACGCTTCCCTGCTTGTGAATGCAGGCGTTGATGTGAAAACGGTACAGAGCTGTTTAGGACATTCAACTCCGACAACAACTTTACAGATTTATCTGCATACGTTCCAATCGGCGCAGGCAAGAGCAATGCACGCTGTCGCGGAGGTCTTACCTATCGGTACAAATTCCGTTAATAAGATCAAAATTGCGTAATTTTAGAAATAAGAGCCAAACAAGAGCCAAAACGCAATTTCAGCTAAAAACCAAATGGACTTGAATCCGCTTATAATGCGGGTTCAAGTCCACTAAGGGCTGGCTCCTGTTACTGGACTTGAACCAGTGACATCTTGATTAACAGTCAAGCGCTCTACCAGCCTTATTCAAATGCTGTAAAATCTTAATATTTTCGCACGGCGCACCCGTAAATGCGCCGTGCTTTTTTGCTTTGCTGTTAATATTCAGTTGTCAGGAGCCAATAAATCTACAACCGACTAAACAGTCCTAAATTTCATTGACCATTTGTTAATTTTGCACAATTTCCAGCTTAAAAATTCTACATTTGTAAACCGGGGTTTCACACCGTTTTTGACCGCTTCACGCGATCTCAACCTCTGACAAGCACCAGTCATTGCAGAACTGCTCATAAGTGCTATTGAACACGACTTCTATCTTGTAACCTCTGTAAACATTCACATGGTCTATAAGCTCGCACATAATAGCTCTCTTACCCTCAATGGAGCACTTGTCAAATTCTTCTGCCCATGAAATAAAACGGTTAAACATGGGAACGATACTTTCCGCATCGCTGCGGCTTGTGTTTGCCTGCCTTTCGGCTTCTTCGAGTTTCTGTTCGGCTTCTGCTATCTTTGCCTTGACCGTCTTGATACTATTCGAGAGATCCTCAGCGGAAAACGCACTCTCGCCCATAAGAGCTTTACCAATCTCAAGC
>JAGAWN010000181.1 GCA_017941355.1 Ruminiclostridium sp.
CTGTCTGTCGAATTTTAGCACATTCAAAGCCATTTGTCAAGCCTCTTTTCGTGAAATTTAGATGAAATTTACGCTGCCTTGTACAGCAACAGCAGCATTTGTTTCTGCGTTTCAAGCTCCCTTATATCATCGAAGCCCTTCGGCATATACACAAGCCCGCCCGCGTATCTCGTCACCGCCGCAAGCATAAGGTGCAGTGTTGTCGAGAATATTTCCGATTCCGGTGTGTCCGTGCGGACAGTCTTGTCGATCAATGCGCGCTCGTAAATAACGTGGAACCGCTCCTCAAGGCTGTTTATCATATCATTGTAGGGTTTCAGCGCCGCGGCGTCCATACCCTCCGCTTCCACATAGATGTTGAACATCTGATTGAATTTCAGCAGGTCTTTGTGGTCGCGGTACAGCCGCAGGAACGAATCAAGGTAGAACTCGAATATTTCCGCCGCAGTCATTCCCTCGAAGTTTGCGTGGGGTCGTCGCTTGCGGTTATTGTCGGTGAATTCTTTCCACTTCATAGTTGAGATCTCGACCACGAAGCCCTGTTTCTTGTCGAAGTAACGATAGAGCGTCGCAACTCCGAAGCCTGCCGCTTTTGCGACCTCATTCATTGAAACGCCCTCTATGCCGAATTTCAGAAATACCTCGTAGCCCTTTTCGAGAAGCATTTTCCGGGTTTCGGGGATCGTTCCGAGATATGATCTTCCCGCAGAAACGTTCCTGCCCGCTACACTCTCATTCGGGGGATTCGGTCGTCTTCCGTTGCGCTTCTTCCGCACCGGCTCGCTGACAGCAGTTTGTCTTTCTTCCATATATACCTTTCCTTATATATGATTTAATGCAGTATTTACCATAAGAATTATTTTATCACAAACAATTTGATTTGTCAAGAGAATGAGAAAAAATGCTGCCAAGCAAAAACTTGACAGCAGATGTATATTTCATTTCATTCCAGCTTGAATTTCAGCTTTCGCAAAGCCCTTTCTTCGATCTGCCGTATCCGCTCAACGCTTAACCCGTGCTTCACGCTCAGTTCGTCAAGGGTATATATCCTGTTCCCGTTAATACCGTACCGTCGAACGATAATGTCACGTTCCTGCGGTTCCAATTCGGATATTGCAGTATGAAGCCGCTTGTGTAAGTCGTTTTCTTCAACGATTTCCTCAACAGACGGGACGTTCTCATTCGGCAGTAATTCTTCAAGTTCCGTTTGATTTTCCTCGTCAACAACGGTGTTGAGAGAGGTGTACTGTAAACACTTTTTGGAAAGTGACAGGTAATCCTTAACTTCATCAACAGTCATACCGAGCTTTTCCGCAACAGCCTGAATACGCTCCTTGCGCTCCAATCCCTGCTGCTGAAAGGAAGTGTCGAGGTTAATGCACTTCACGACCTTATCCAAAACAGCGGCAGGTATTCTGACCGGATACCCGTGTTCCGCAATCTCGCGCATTATCTCACGCTTTATCCAATAAGCAGCGTAGGAAATGAATTTAACGCCTTTGTCGGCATTGAACTTCTCGGCAGCTATAAACAAGCCCATATATCCGACCTGTTCAAGGTCTTCGCGCTCCAAAGAATTGCCGTAAGCGCCGAAGTATTGTGAAGCGATTTTCTTTACAAGCCGCTTATTCTTATTATAAATATCAGTTTTCGCCTGCTGGTCACCCGACTGTATCAGTAGGCATAATTCTTCGTTCGTCCTATCCATATAATCAACACCGTATGTCTGACCGTGTCCATTTAATGGGCTGGGTCATTTTTTGTGTATCCATTTTTCGGGGAGCAGCACCCCGCCTACATATATTCTACCATAAATTGACAGAAAGCGCAATACCAATTTCGGGACAATTGAAATTGCATATATATTTATAATAGTATATTTTTGAACGCCGATTTGGTCAAAAAATTGGTCAAAAAAAGGTCATAGGGTTGGAGCCGAAATTAAAGTATAATAGAAATAGGACATATTGGTACGAATTGTCCGGACTTCGATACCGATTTGCCCGAGAAGTAATAACAAACACAGAACAAGGAGGAAACAATTATGAGGAAGCTCAATAATACGATCATCGTAGCGGTAGATACCGGCTACGGCAACATCAAGACGGCAAATACCGTCACACCCACAGGCATTACTGCATACGATACCGAGCCTACATTCACGGGAGAGATTTTGCAGTACAACAACAAATATTATCGCATTGGTGAGGGACACAAGGCTTTCATAGCCGATAAGGTCATTGACGATGACTTTTATGTTCTTACCCTTGCGGCAATCGCAAAGGAGCTTGACGGCGAGAACATCACATCGGCAGATGTGTACATTGCGGCAGGACTTCCACTCACATGGGTAAAAACGCAGCGCGAGGACTTCCGCAAGTATCTCACCAAGAACGGTAAGGTCAAATTCACGTTCAGGGACAAGCAGTACAATCTGAAAATCCTCGGCTGCAAGGTTTTCCCGCAGGGCTACACAGCGGTCATTGACAGGCTTTCCGAGATGAACGGAGTTAATATGCTCGCGGACATCGGCAACGGTACTATGAATGTTATGTACATCAATGACAAGAAGCCCGTCGAAAGCAAGTGCTATACCGAAAAAATGGGCGTTAATCAGTGCGTTATCGCGGCAAAGAACGAAGTTCTCAATACCTGCGGGACAATCCTTGATGAATCCATTGTCGAACAGATTATCCGCACCGGAAAGGCGGATATAAGCGAGAAGTATTACGACTGCATCGCCGGAGCTATCAGAAATTACTGCACCGATATTTTCGAGGTGCTCCGCAAGTACGAATATAATTCCGAGCTTATGCGCCTTTATGTCACGGGCGGTGGCGCGGCACTCATCAAGAATTTCGGCAGCTTCGACGAGGACAGGGTAGTTTTCATCGAAGATATATGCGCCACAGCGAAAGGCTATGAAAAGCTCGCGTACAATGCGCTTCTCAAGGAGAGTGAACAGCCAAAGAAGCCTGCAAAGCCGAAGCATTCCGACACCAATGCAGCAGATACCTCGGAGGAAACCAACGAAAAGGAAGTTACCAACAATGCCTACGATCAGAGCGACAAGCCTTCGACTGAATCTTGATAAGCCGGAGCACAAGCAGGCGTGGGAGTATTTGCAGGCTCTCGGCGGTACGGAGTTTAAGTCATACACTTCCGCGATTGTTGCAGCTGTCAATGACTATTTCGGCAGATATTTTCGCCGGAAGGACGACCCGTATCTCGAAACCCGTGAACGCGAAGAAAAATTCGTTGCAGAGATCGTGGCGGCAGTGGAGCGGTCAGCAGAAAAAGCGCTTCCGTCTTTTCTCGCCGCCTGTATCGCGGAAATTCTGAACAGCAGTGGAAATTTCAGCGTACCCGCACAGAATTTCGCACCTGCTGAAAAATCCGAAAATGACGATATTTCGGACGTTGATCTCGACTTTATCGGAGGATAGCAAAAAGCTCCCTCAGCGATATCGGATTTTCCGCGACAGATACCGGTTCCGTGCAGATTTGATACCGATTTTCTGCGCCGTAAAAAGTATATACCAATCGGCGCAGAAAATGGTACTGCACTGATACCAAATCCGCGAAAAATCGGTAGCGCAGCACATTTGCATCGCCTCTGACCGCCGGAGTATAGCCAAACAAATAAATTTACGGCGGTCAGAAGCGATAGGCAGGTAGCACCGCTGGCTATACAAATCCCGACTAACGGCGGGCTTTGCATAGACTGC
>JAGAWN010000182.1 GCA_017941355.1 Ruminiclostridium sp.
AGATATGCCGGATAAACGGGACACAGGTTTCACAGTTTTTAAGGCTCACAGACGATGAACCGGCGTATCACCCGAAGCATGGCTCGTCATAAGTCGCGCCGCTTACCAGCTTTGCAGTATCCGCGTCAGTTTTCTGTCGATGTCTATCCGCGTTTCCAGGCACTCATCCGGGTATTCGCGCCCGGCTCGGAACATATACTTAACCAACAGCTGCGAACCGACAGGAAGCATCATTTTCAGCATTGACTGCGGAAACACAAAATGCGTACCGTGTTTGTATATAAGGCTTTCGGCTGTGCAGTCGTGAGGCTTCTGCGCGAGCCTTTCCTCCATTCGCCGGATATATCTGCAGGTGTCCCACAGCACGTCGTCCTCCGCACCCACAAAGACGATACTGCCGTGAATGTTCTCAACCTTGATCTTCTCTTCCTCCTGTACAGGGTGCAGTCTTTCGGATTCATCGAACATCTTCCGCGCCGCTGCCTTGTCACCGCCCTCCCGCGCTTCTTCCGTGAGTTTTTGCCAATATTCCGGGTGACGGTAAGCATAGGGGAGATACGGCAGAGGCTTGCCCTGCCAGCTTACCGTGGATTCGCCGTCGCCGGGACGCTCGTTTGCACCGTCCTTACCGTCGCGGTAGAATCCCTCCATTACGAAGTCCGAGGGTGACATCGCGATAGTAAGGGTGATCTCCGGGTAGTATGAAGCTGCCACAAGCGAAAGCATACCTGTGGTCGATGCTCCGGCAATGCCGATCTTTTCCATTCCGATGCTTTTCAGAAACGCGATAGCCTTTCCGAAGCGTTCAAGTGGGTAATTGTGATGCCCGTAATTATTTTTTTCCGCGGACATAGCCAACGCGTGGCAGCCCTGCTTTATGAGCCATTTTGCGCCGCAGCTCGCCATTCGGTCTGTAGATGAATCACCGAGCATTATGATAACGGCTTTTCTGCTGTCAGCCGGGCCGCCGTAATACGCTCCGACAAAGCCGTCGTTTTCAACCGTAAATATCTTCTTCATATCCTGTCTCCTTTTTGGCCATTCAGTTAGCATCGGGTAACTATATTATATTACTTTTTATCTCAAATGTCAAGCCGTCCGGGATATATCTTTTTCTGTTCCGGTGTCATGCCTGAGGCTGCGCAGTATCTTCCGTGTTTTCCGGTGTGCCGCAGACGGCGCGATGCAAGCTCGAAGCGGTACAACAGATAAAACATTTACAATTTTTCATCGGGTGTTTATTGCAGTTTTGATTATACATACAAATGTGAAAAAAATTCAAAAGTTGTATTTACAAATTCAGCGAAATATGGTATTATATATATTAATAAGTATTGTGTATGTTATGTGCGGAGGACAGTGATAAAGTATGGAAGATTATAAGTACCTTACAATTGTGGATTGGGTGAAGAACTATATTTCCACCGAAAATCTGAAAACCGGCGACAGATTTCTGACCGAGAAGGAACTCTGCACCATACATAATGTGAGCCGTCAGACCGTAAGACAGGCGCTTATGAAGCTGGAAAAGGACAACATCATAAGCCGTGTCAGAGGCAGCGGTACCTATGTGGGCGACTTTGCTTCGCCCAAATCCTCCGCGTCCGGAAGCATAGGCGTGATATCCACCTATTTCAGCGATTACATATTCCCGCACATAATCACAGGCATTGAAAAAGTGCTTAATGACGCGGGTTGTCCTATTCAGATCGCAACTACCCATAACCTTGTCTCCGAGGAAACGCAGGCTCTCAGGAAAATGCTTGCCGGAGGTGTGCGCGGTCTTATAGTCGAGCCGTCGAAGAGCGCTCTTCCGAACCTCAATACCGGGCTTTACGATGAGATAAAGGCTGCCGGCATACCGCTGGTGTTCTTCAATGCAAAATACGAGTGGTCGGAAGCTCCCTGTGTTGCAATGGACGATGTTGCTGCTGCAAGAACGGTTACGGACTATCTTTTTGACTGCGGACACACAAAGTTGTGCGGACTATTTGTACTGGACAACATTCAGGGTCACAAACGTTACCACGGATTTGCGGAAAGCTGCGCCGCACACGGCAAAACGGAAGCGGAACAGGGTTTGTTCTGGTATGCCGCCGAGGACAGCGCAAAGCTGTTCACATACGATAAGCGCCGGATACTCGATATGCTCGGGAAATCCACCGCCGTGGTATGCTACAACGATATGCTGGCTGTGGAAATGCTGAAATTCTGCAAAGAAAACGGCATATCGGTGCCGGGCGACATTTCCGTTGTCGGGATAGACGATTCGAGATACGCGGCTATCTGCGATGTCCCGCTCACCACCGTGCATCACCCCCACGACAAACTCGGTGAAGCCGCAGCCGAACTGCTGCTGAAACGCATGGAAGATCCGGAGGAACAGCTGAATGACGTCCTGTTTACTCCCGAGCTTATCGTGCGTCAGTCGGTCAGAAAAATCAATGCGTAATAATAACGGCTGCCGCCTTAATTGTACTGAAAGCAATTATATAAAAAACAATTCACAATGCGTAAACGTGCATTGTGAATTGTTTTTTACCGATCCGATATTATATTTCAGCAGACATCTTTCCGTATAGTATCAATAAAAATCTTATCAGACTCACCGCTGTACTTTCTGACTACAAAGGGTATGCCCTGAAACTCGATAGCCTCGTTCAGAAACATATTGATAGCGGTACTCATATCAAGCCCGAGTGAATTGAAAAGTTCCTGAGCCTTTGTTTTGGTTTCGGAATTCATTCTTACAGTTATACTTGTATCATTCATTCTATCCCTCCGATATAAGAACATATCAATGCACTATCGCCTGCTCGGTGTCCTTGTCAAAGATATGTATTCTGTTCGGGTCAAGAGCCACTGTGATCGTGCTTCCGTAGCGCG
Organism: Ruminiclostridium sp.; assembly: GCA_017941355.1. Taxonomy (GTDB): domain Bacteria; phylum Bacillota; class Clostridia; order Oscillospirales; family Ruminococcaceae; genus Ruminiclostridium_E. Next base: position 2,887 of record JAGAWN010000182.1, read on the forward strand.
CGGTGGTATTTGCATCTACCTTTGCCGTCCACTGGACTTTCTTGATATTGCCGTAAGCGTCATCACTGAACTGACGGTCAACCTCACCCGGCTTCTCGTTGAGCAGGCTGAAATACAGCAGCGCTTCGGAACCCAGAAGTTCATAACCGTTGATCTTGACTTCTATCTGAGTATCCTGATGTACGGAAAGTTCCATTTCGCTCTCGAATATGCGCTCGGGACGAATACCCATGATGACCTTTTTGCCTACATAGCCTTTTTCCCTGATGACGGCAGCCTTTTTGCCCGGCAGCTTAATTGTGTGTACATCAAAGTCGAGATATATGTCCCCGCCGTCCTCGCGTACTTCCGCATTTACAAAGTTCATCTGCGGAGAACCGATAAATCCCGCAACGAACAGATTGTCCGGATTGTTGTACAGTTCACGGGGAGAAGCCACCTGCTGCACGATACCGTCCTTCATAACGACGATGCGCGTTCCGAGAGTCATAGCCTCGGTCTGATCGTGGGTAACATAAATGATAGTCGCGCCGAGTCTCTGATGCAGCGCGGATATCTCGGCGCGCATCTGCACTCTCAGCTTTGCGTCGAGGTTCGAGAGCGGTTCATCCATGAGGAATACTTTCGGTTCGCGCACTATCGCGCGTCCCATAGCGACACGCTGACGCTGACCGCCGGAAAGCGCGGCAGGCTTGCGTTCGAGCAGCTCTTCGAGGTCGAGGATAACGGACGCGTCCGCTACCTTCTTGTTGACCTCATGCTTCGGGGTCTTGCGAAGCTTTAGACCGAACGCCATATTCTCCTTTACGGACATATGCGGATAAAGCGCGTAGTTCTGGAATACCATTGCGATATCCCTGTCCTTAGGCTCTACATCGTTCATTATCTTCCCGTCAATGAGGAACTCGCCGTCCGAGATGTCCTCAAGTCCCGCGATCATACGCAGGGTCGTGGATTTGCCGCAGCCCGAAGGACCTACAAAGATAATGAATTCCTTGTCCTCAACTTCAAGGTTAAAGTCCTTTACCGCTTCAAATCCGTTAGGATATATTTTGTAAATATGCTTCAAAGACAGACTTGCCATTTTTTCAGTCCTCCTGTTTATGATAGTTCATTGTCAAAGCTGAACACCGGTCTTCCGCTCTCCCAGCGTACCGGCATCAGCATAGCGTGGCGGTTGGGGTTATA
>JAGAWN010000183.1 GCA_017941355.1 Ruminiclostridium sp.
ATCTCCGTAACATCATCACGGTTGAACAGCTCTTTCAGCATCTTTATCTGCCCGCCGTAACCCTTTATCGGAAAGAAACCGAATTTTTCGGGAATAAGCGGGAGCGTTTCAAGCTCCCACTTTCCCCAACCGTAATCCGCCGGCATACCCAGCCCGATCAGATGACCGATAGCGTTTGCGACGATATATCCGTTGCCCTCACGATAGAATGTATCACCATGCTCGACTGCATTTGTCGCACCTACGCAATAGGCGATAGAAGCACTTACCGAAGGCTTTTCCGCTATTATCAGAACACTCATGACACTTACCTCCTCACACAAGATTCATGCAGGTCTGCATTGCGACACTCACGATAAAGCCATACAGAGCGAAGTCCTCAAATTCTTCGACCTCCGTTCTGTAATATGTGGTCATACCGTCCGTGCTTTCCGTGCTTACGACATAAAGCAAAAGTATCTTATCGGTTATGACGTCATACACGACCTGATAACCCTTTGATACCGTCACCTCTCCGCCGACAGAACCGCTGATAGGCTCTTCAAGAAATGTTCCGAGAATAACCCCGTCCTCACTTACGAGCGAGGAATCGAAAGCCTCATCATTCCAGAATTCGGTCTCGTCCTCACCGTCAAGCTCCACAGCATAGCTGCTTATCTCGTGAGTTATAAGACTCACCTTTCTTGTGTAGTCTGCCGCCGCGAACGCCGACTCAAGCAGCTTGCGTACTTCTCTCTCCGACGCTATGTAATCTGTCTGAAACAGGCAGAAATCAACCAGCGCTTCCTGTATCTTCGATATACTTACCATTCCCATATTCTCCGTCCTCCGTATTTTCATTGTTTGTTGTATTGTTATTGTCTTTCTTTTTCTTGACCGCCTTTTCAGCGGTTTCTTCTGCCGCAGCTTTCGTCTCACTCTCTGCTTCTGCGGTTTCGGTGTTTTCTTCCTTTGACTTACGTTTGAACTCATTGAGTTCGCCCCTTTTTATCGCTTCGAGCAGTGCTTCAACATCAATATCATGCTCTTTGGCAACACCGTTCAGACGAACACTCTGATGCTGATCCATCAACTTTTCTATCCTGCGCTTTTTACGCTCATAGCAAAGCAGCATCTTTCTGTTGTATTCAAGGTGCTTACGGGTATTAGCAATCAGCTTGTCACATCAGTTCAAAGCCTCCTTGTACTTATCGGTCTTATTTTCCACCGTTACGCCTCCTGTTTATCCGGATAACGATATACACGATGAACAGCAGTCCAATCACGATAGCGTCCACTAAACTGAAACGGAAACGGAACACATCGGATATATTGACCTCTGTTTCCGTGTTGCCCGAAGTCAGGAAGCCGACAATGATACCACCTATCAGAACGACCGCAACAATTATCTTGCTTATCAGCTTACGCTTATCGGACATCTCACCGCCTCTGTGTTTCTTCGATTTGAAAAAATCAAGCAAATTAACCACCTCCCAGCATTTCTACCTGACCATAGAACACATCAAACATATTACGTTCGTCATCGGTAAATCCGTAGCTTGCGAGCACATCTTCAAGCGTGAAGTTTACGACCTCGCCGTGCAGCCATTGATGATTTACATCACAGAAAACGTATGGTGTATGATCTGATGTGAATCCCAGCTTGCACCCACTGCAACATCCGTAAGTATAGAAATAATTGAAATCGTAGTAATGTTCGATAACCTCCGCAATCTCTGCATCGGTGAAACTCATTTCGCTTATTCCCACATCGGAATCAACATCACGGTATCTGAGCGTTGCCAGTATAGCAATGACTTCATTCGTGTCAATATCGTTCAGCACCCTATTCCCGAACTGATTTAACTCAGTTATCTCGTCATAAGGCGGGAACTGCCGCCTGTCACATACAAACTCATCAACTATGTGGTGAATATCCGCCTTTATTTCCGCTATCCGTGCTTCAGCCGAAGCAGTATATCCCGCCGCGACTTCTTCGACATTTCTTTGTGAGCCGGACGAATCACCGAGCCAACTGAAAAGGCTGCTTATAAGCGCACTTATCACAGTTACTATAAGAATAATAAGAAAAAGCAGCAGTAAAATGATTGCAAGCACCAATAGTATTATTTGTCCTATCGGGGAGGTAACAATTTTTGCAATGATCTTCCCGGCAGTTACAATCGCGTTCTTTGTTCTCTTGGCAGTTTTCTTTATCTTCTTGACTTGCTTTTTGGTGTTCTTCGGCATATTCTTTATTGCCCTTCCGGCTTTGACGGTCGTGCGAGCGGTATTCAGAACAGCCTTCCGAGCATTATCGGCATAGCGTATCTCAGTAAGTCCCTGCTTTATAGCTTCCGTTCCGGTATCGGTAATATTCGATTTATCTATCTTCGTGCGTATAAGCTGCTGTCCGGTATCCTTTGCAACATTGACAACACCGTTCTTGACCTCTGTTGCAATATGCCCGAAATCTTTGACAGAACTTTTCTGTGAGAAGATATGATGTGTTTTTACCGCTGTCGCGATTTTCCCTGCTGCCTTGCCCGTTCCATTGACCGCCGTGCGGATATATCCTCCGAACTGTGCGGCAGTCGCAGCGCCGGCAGCCACGGTCTGCATAGCTTCGATAGCTACCGAATCATCGCTGTCAGCCTTTGCGACAGCGAATTTCTGATTTTTAAGGTCGGCTTCGATTTGCTTCTTTTGCGATTCTTTTCGGCGTTCCTTCTTCTTATTTTCAGTCGTGTATATCTTTTGGAAACGCGACTTTTTTACAAGCTCGTCGTACTCCTTTTCAGCCTCCCGTGCTTCATCAATGACCTTTTTGGCGTTGCCCGTAAACCGAAGTTGTGCGGTATGGATATATCCATTGCTCCGTTTTGACTTGATGTAGTTGTTATCAACCTTTTTCCGTACAGACTGAACGGCTTCGCCGCCGGTCTGTAACGGATTGAATAAAGGTTGATCCGGAGAGGAAAAAGTATCGCCATATTCTACTTCATTATCATAACTCCGGATCGCGTTATGCTTGTAGAACCGGCGCAGAGGTTGTCTGTACTGTTCTGCCGTTAATTCAAGCTGCATTTCTTTAAGGATAGCCTGTCGGTGTCCGTTGGAGATAACTTTTGACCTGAGCTGTTCGGCATAATTATTCACAATACGGTTCTGAGTATGAACGCTGCGTTCCTGCCGTTCAACCTTTGTTTTAATGCCCATTTATCACATCTCCTTCTTCACTCCCTCTGCTTTTGATTTAATTTCGTTGAGCTCCGCAAGATTTGTTGTCATGAATTCATAGAGCTCGTTATGCGGGAACTTGTCCTTGAACGGAATTATCGAACCGCCGCAGCAGATAAGTCCCTGTCCGCTTTCACTGCTTGTGACATACGCCAGCAGGTTATCGGAAATATTCAGCAGTTTCGCAAGCTGTATCCTGTCCGAAGTCGCCTGATTGAGCATCATCACAAAGTCCGTGTTGGAGAGCATTGATCGCGCTGTTTCGGATTTAAGCATATCCTCGACATTCTGCGTGATACCGGTCGGCACACCGCCCCATTTTCTCGCTCTCTTATAGAGCTCAAACAGGAAGTTGGCGGAATACTCATTCGCAAACAAGAGATATATTTCATCCATATATATCCATGTGCGTTTGCCCTTTGCACGGTTTTCTGTGATCTTGTTCCAAATGAAGTCAAGCACTATCAGCATACCGATAGTCTTTAACTGCTTACCGAGATCCTTAATATCGAACGATACGACTCTGTTTGTGAGATTGATGTTTGTCTTATGTGCAAAAACATTAAGGTTGCCCTTGATGTACAGCTCGAACGACAACGCAAGCCCCTGTGCTTCCTTTTCCGGCTGCTTTTTGAGATTTTCATAGAAATCCATAAGCGTCGGGAGCTTGTCCGGGTCGAAGTCCTGCACATACGCCCCGTAAGTCATTGTCAGGCAGCGGTCTATGATACCGCGCTCCTTCGCGGATAATCCCTGCTTACCGACAAGGCACTCGCAGAAAGACAGAATAAAATCGGACTTCATTACCAGCGGGCTTTCATCATCGGAGTAATCCTTTGACATATCCAGCGGATTGATGTAGTTCTTGCTGCTCGGTCCGACATAGATCGTCGAGCCGTTCATTGCCGCGACAAGGTTTGTGTACTCGCGTTCCGGGTCAATGATGA
>JAGAWN010000184.1 GCA_017941355.1 Ruminiclostridium sp.
AGTCTCAATACCATGTCAAAAGACTTGCGCGACCTGATGAAGAAATACCGCGACGAACAGGAGATCGAGATCGGCGGCGGTGATCTTAGTGAGGAAGCACGCACCCGAATGGAAGCCTTCGATTATGTACGCGAGCAGTTCGTTTACGGTAATCAGAAGGACGAGCTCAAGACTCTCGGAATACTTGATGTTAAGGCGTGAGAGGATTATTACTGGCAACCTCTAAAAGCCCTGTTTTTAGAGAATATGGCAACGATATAATGCGGGTTTGCGCCCGCAAAAATTGCGTTAGAAGAGGTTTTTAGAGGTTCCCTACTGTAAATCGTAATTTGTAGGAGGTTCGTCATGATTGGCTTTTGGGTATTCATGTTGATAATGGTTTTGCTCATACCAATTACAATGGTCGTACTGGGAAGATCGTTCTCGAATAAAGCTCCGAAAGATATAAACTATACCTTCGGATATCGAACAAAAAGATCTATGATGAACATGGAAACATGGAAGTTTGCCCACGAGTATATTGGTAGGCTATGGTTCATTTGCGGACTAACACTTTTACCGCTCTCTGTTGTCGTAATGGTACTTGTGCTTGGAAAGGAAACCAACACAGTCGGAACTGTTGGAGGGATTCTTGCAATTGTGCAGATGATTCCTATGATTGGGACGATTATTCCAACTGAAAATGCGCTAAAGAAAAATTTTGATGAATTCGGAAAACGTAGATAAATTATGATTTTTCTTAATAACAGGAATTCAACTGTAAAAAATCAAGGTGAATAGCAATGAAAATAATAAAAGGGACTGCTTTATCGGTGCTTGCTGCCGCTACATTGTTATCCTCCTGCAATGCGGGAGGTTTCCCGGCACAGACAGACCCGTCCACGGAGCAGTTCAAAAACGGCTACGGCGGGTATGTGGTGGATATTGAGCCGGAACAGGATTACAGAAGCATTACCGCGTTTACCGATAAAGACGTGTACCCGCTTGATTTCGACAAGATAACGGTTACTGTAAAGAACGAAAACGCAGGGAAGAGCTTTTATTTCTTCGACATACCGGTCATAGAGTATAACGACAACGGAAATTGGGTACGTCTCAATTACTCTCCCAAAAGCTATGATATACCTGAGCAATGGGCGTTCTGTGGCATTGAAAATGCTCCCGACAGACAGTTCAGCACGGTAATGTCTATATTCAGCGACAGGCTTGAGGAAAGCTGGAAAACTGGGGAGTACCGCGCTGTTATATTTGCCGGAAAAGAGACTATATATGCTCCATTTAGGATAATCGATAATTGACTGTAAATCGCACAGGCTTTCGGGCTTGTGCGATTATTTTGTATACATATAAACGCAATGAAAACCAACCGTGTATCAGATAACAAGATGTAACTTTTGGCAGTATTATTGTAACCGAATCGTAATAAAATCGTAACCGCTTTGTAATTGCATTTGACGGATTCCTATGGTATAATATGGAAAAGGCAGATACACGGCGACTGTCGTGCGGCAACAAAAAGGAGCTGAAAACAATGAAAAAGAAATATTTATTATCAGCATCACTTCTCACTGCGACACTTGCGCTTTCATCATGCGGTGCAAGCAACTATAATTCAGGAGCAGTGACGACCGGTGCGGCAATGAACTATGATTTGACATCTCCTATGGCGGAAAAATACGCCGGGCAGGAAACGGAATTCAATACCGAAGAGTACAGTGCCATAACCGAGAATACATTCATGAGCACAGTCTCAGACCCACTCTCGACGTTTTCGATAGATGTTGATACCGCATCGTATTCAAATATCCGCAGAATGATCAATAACAAGTGGAATATTCCTGCTGACGCTGTGCGTATAGAGGAAATGATAAACTACTTCGACTACAGTTATCCCGAGCCTAAAGACGGCGAGCCGTTCTCGGTAAGCACCGAGATCACCGATTGTCCGTGGAACAGCGATACAAAACTCATGCGCATTGGCTTGAAATCAATGGATATCGACCTTTCACAGCGCGCGCCGATGAATCTCGTGTTCCTTATCGACGTCAGCGGTTCGATGAGCGATGATGATAAACTTCCGCTGGTGCAGCGTTCATTCTCGATACTCACCGATCAGCTCACCCCACAGGACAGGATATCGATAGTCACTTATGCAAGCGGGGATAAGATAGTGCTTGAAGGTGCGGACGGTAATGACCGGCAGCGTATTCTTGATGCTATCACACATCTGGAGGCCGGCGGTTCCACTGCAGGCTCAAAGGGTATAACTACCGCGTATGAGATAGCGGAAAAATACTTCATTCAGGGCGGCAACAACCGCATAATCCTCGCGACCGACGGCGACCTTAATGTCGGAGTTACGAGCGAAGCCGAACTTAAAGCTCTTGTAGAAAAGAAGCGCGAAGGTGGAGTATTCCTATCCGTTCTTGGTTTCGGTCAAGGCAACATCAAGGATAATAAAATGGAAACGTTAGCGGATAACGGAAACGGCGCTTATTCCTACATCGACAGCGAGCGTGAGGCTCGCAAGGTACTTTGTGAGGAAATGGCTGCGAGCTTCATTACCGTTGCAAAGGACGTAAAAATACAGGTGGAGTTCAATCCCGCGTATATAAAGGGATATCGGCAGATAGGCTATGAGAACCGCGCTATGTCCGCAGAGGATTTTAATAACGACGAAAAGGACGCGGGCGAGATAGGCGCGGGTCATACTGTCACTGCACTCTATGAGATCGTGTACAAGGACAGCAAAATGGATTTGGCGTCATCCGATCTTAAGTATTCTGACGCATCGGCTCTCGGTACCGAGAACGGCGAACTGCTTACGGTGTCTGTACGCTATAAGGCTCCCGACAGTGACGAGAGCAAGCTGTTGACATACCCGGTGACCGATCAGACATATACTCAGATCATGTCAGAAGATATGAGCTTTGCGGCGGCAGTCGCGGAGTTCGGTATGCTCCTGCGTAACAGCACATACAAGGGCAGCACCACACAGGACAGCATACTTTCACTTGTCGGCAATTGCAATGTTGAGAATGACGAGTATAAGCAGGAGTTTGTACAGCTTGTCAAGGCTGCAAACGTGCAGTAACACCAATCCGGTGCTGATTCATCACCTGCGATACCGCACCCAAACCGTTTGTTTTGATAGTCCTGATGTACTGCTATGACGGAGAAACGCTCAAAGCGCTGAGAAACGGCGATGGCGGACTTGAGCCGCTTGTTCCAAACATTGGTGATGTGAGGGTCGAGGGCGATATGATTTATGTTACATGGTCTGCCGACGCGGCTGCACTTGCACCCAATTCGGGAATTCCCACAGGAACAACGGCTTACACCATAAGCGAGAGCGGCAATTCGCTGATCGAGATTGCTGAGTAAAAAAACTGCAAATAGCCTTTGCCCCGCCATTCACATCGAATGGCGGGGTTTATTGTCTGTATGTATTGAAAATGATATATAAATATGGTAAAATAAAATATATTAATACCACTGTGCATTGTTTACAAATCGTTTTGTGCAAATAAACAAATTACAAAAATCAATGTAACACTTTTGCCTGCTTATTCGTTATATAAACAGGTGCAAGTGATAAAATATGAGCCGGAGGTCGGAAAGATGCTTTCACTGTACCTTTCTATGGTCGATACCGAAGAGCAAAGGACGCTCATAGAACAGCTTTTCTTTGACTATGAGCAGATAATGTTCCGCACCGCATTTGCGGTCTTACATAAAGAGCAGGATGCCGAGGACGCAGTACACGAAGCGTTCATAAGGATCATCGACAATCTCGATAAAGTCACAGCCGTTGAGCCTGCGAAAAGAAAAAGCTATGTTGTTATTGTGACGCGGAATATCGCTGTTGATATGTACCGCAGAAGTAAAAAACAGGCTGATATGGAGGACATCTCCGAAACCGGAGACGAGAGCAGCGATGTCGAGCGTGATGTTTTCGGGCAATACGACTGCGATACGCTGAACGCGGCGCTGTCACAGCTGTCAGACAAGCTCCGTGAGGTGCTGATATTGTACTATTATCACGAGGAAACTACAGAAACGATAGCGAAAATGCTCGGAATAAGCAATGTAGCGGTCAGAACGAGACTTTTCAGAGCGCGAAAGGCGTTATACTGCATATTGAAGGACGGTGAGAAAGATGAAAAATGACAGCTTCTATGAGGCGCTGGGTATGCAGGCGCAGGCGGCGGAAAACGCTGTACCGGAAATGCCCGAACATAAGTTTTCACGAAAATATAAGCATAAGAAAAAGCTGCTCATAAAGGCATACGAAAGCTCGCAGACTCAGAACGAGAGCGTTGCGGGGACGTTCCGGAAGCTGAGTTTTCGGCGGAAGATACAGATTGCTGTGCTTATTGCGGCGCTCGCGCTTTTTCTCACAGGCGGCTCGGTCTATGTTGCTTACAGCATAGGTGGATTTGAGGGTTACAGACAGTCCACTAACACAGAAATGAGCTTTGTCAATTATGAGGGCGCGTGCGAGACGCTTTATCCCAAGTATTATCTCACCTGTGATATGTCCGGTTATGACAGGAAAGTGCTCACTGACAGCGAAGATGTGTATTCCGAGATATACACGCGCGGAGACGCTTTCGTGAAATTCACCTCGACTAAGTCGGAACTGTATATGAATGAGCACCCCGATTTTAACTACGAGGAGCTTTCCGATTCTCTCGAAAGCCCTGTTGAGACCGACAAGCACCTGCACAGAACGCTTCCGGACGGATCAGAACTGATCATCTGGAGCGATTGGTACACAACTTTTGAGCTGGAATTCTCCGGCATCTCCTACGACGAGGGGTATGATATTTACCGTTCCGCTTACTCCAAAACATACCGTGTAACATACGATATGAGTGATTGGAAAGAGGAAGTTATGACGGACAGTAGCATATTCAGGTGGGTCGTATATAAAAAGGGCGACGATGAATTCAGCTTTGAGATATTCACAAAGGAATCCTATCAGAAAGTCCACCTGAACACCGAGGGAACGGAGCTTGAAAGCCGCGTTGTCAACGGTCATGAGGGTATTTATATCAACAACCCCGACAAAGGCTTCCAGTACCTCGCCTATGACAACGGTGATTACATTTTCGCATTCATATTTACATTTGATTATGACAAGGCTATGGAGATAATTGATTCGATAAAGTTATTATAGTAAAAATCTCGGAGGAAATGATGATGAAAAAGAATAAGATATTTGCTTGACACTTTTCTCTGTTGAACTCAATGGGCTATAATATATCGACGCTGTTGATTAAGGGGGATGATGAATGAACAAAAAGCTGTGTTCATGGTATTTTGCAAACGCGGTGATCGCGGTCATTCTCGCTGTCGTGCTGTTCATTATCATTACGGACAGCAACTCGCTGAAAACAAACCTGACATCTGACCTGCGCACCTTTGCTTTATCCCACCCGTTCTGCGACTGGTTGATATTCTACTCGGCATGGTGTACCTGCGGCTTTCTCGGAACGGTGATCGAAATACGAGCCGACCGCCCGTGCGCTCTGCCGTTCGCGCTGGGAATAATGCCGCTGCTGCTGATATTTCAGACAGCCTACACGTTTTACGATTACCACCCCGGCGGTATGCTGAATTTCGCCGGTCTCGGATTGATTTTCAGACTTCTTGCCTACGCGGTGCCTGCCGTGCCGATGATAATACGCGTGATCGTGCTGATCGTAAGCCGACACAGGGCAAGCTACAACTTTTATAAGCAGACCGACAGCACAGTATGCTTCACAAAGCGCAGGGCGTTTTACATTATCACGTTCGTAATAAGCGCAGTCATGCCGGTTGTGTTCATCGGATTGCTCCTTGGTACAAATGAAGCTGGAAAGCTCGCTGAAAAGGAAGAGCGCAGCAAAACCGCACGTCTCGCCTACGATTACTATGAAGCCGCCGACGATACCATAGATTACAGTAACCTGCCACACCTTAACGGCAAAATGTTTGGCACGCCGTTCAGGAAATCCACAGCGCTTATAGACTACGACGAAATGCGAGTGACGTTTCTCATTCCGGAATATACGGAAAAGATGTACACCTTTATGTTGGAGCGCGTCTCCGAATACCCGTCCGGAGAGGTACAGTTCGTATGCCCGCTTGAAGGCAGGGGCAAAGAATTCAGGGCTTATTACATAGATGATCCCAAACTCACGTCAGCAGTAACCGTAGAGATGCCGGACGGAGCGCTGTGGTGCGCGGACACGGAGAACAAAGCGCTCGATTTCGGCAGCTCGCCTTGCCGCAAGATAGCGGACGCGCTGGAGCGTGCTGACGTGACCGCTGAATACGGTAATAACAATGCTTCCGACGGTTCATTGTTTCCGCGCTATTCAATGGGCATAACCCGCGACACGTTCGCGCTTGACCGCGACACTATGACGGGCTGGGTGATAGAGAGCGAGGGCGGCAATACATGGGAGGATGTGGGATATAAGCTGCCATACGGCACGATCACCGTAATGGACTTTAAATTCGAGCCGTTCACGGGTAATGAGCTCGACTGCGTTCCTGCTGCGATAATACCGCTGGGCTCGCCGGAGGAATACATACTCGTTTACTATTCCGGAGACGGAGGGATATTGTTGTACACAAGCGGCGGTATATATAAAGCCGACGCGGACCGTATATGGTCTTTTGGCTTTGAACACTGCGAATACACCATGAGCGACGAAGAGGGAATGCGGTATCGCTTCCCCGAATACGTTGACCTCGACCCGTCGGACGGGCTGGTCGTGTATGTCCGCAAGGAGGACGAGCGGAATTATGAATGGCGGTTTGCACTCGGAGAAAACAATTATGAACCGACATCCGATGAGCTGCGGAATATGAAATTCCTCAGCAGCGGCGTGATGCGAAGTCTAGCCATGCTGTTTACCGATAAGACCGAATGGTATTTTGTCGGGGTCGATGACAATTACAGATTATATATGCTGAGCGAAGATGAGCTTACCGATGCCGCAGACGCGGTGAACATATACAGTTAAAAAATGTCGGAGGAAATAATGATGAAGAAATATAAAACACTTGCATTGACACTTTGTGCGGCTATTATGCTTTCCGGCTGCAACGCGGGAACACCTGCGCCGGCAGTGTCGGAGAGCGAAACTACAACGAGCGCGGCGGAAACGACGACCACTGCGAATGAGGTGACGACAACTTCGGACACCTCGGCGGTCACGGAAGAAGTGACGACGACCGAAGCAACAACCGCAACAGGTGCTTCGACACCCGCTGAAACTGAACCCTCACTGAATGAACTGCCGAACAGCCATTATGAGCTTGACGGGAGGATCAGTCTCTATAAGATAGTCATTGGCGAGCACGAGCATGACTGCATTGATACTTCGGATAATGCACTTATGGAACTCGGAAACGAAAAACTCAATGACGCTCTTAATATTTTTTGTGTGACGCGGGGATTTGCGCCTGTCGATAATGCACACACTATTCCGGCAGGCACATTGGATCCGGATGATGTGTATTATGAATTAAGTCCCGGATTCGGAACGTATGACGCCATTACGGAGCTTGCGGATGATACATTTGTTTCTGAGATTCGGGAGTGGTCGGGGTATTATGCAGTCGAGAAGCCTTCCGAGCTTTTAGACAATAATGCTGTGTCCGGTCTCACATTATCCGATGCTCTGGAGAGAAGCCTTAAAGTTGTTGACGGAAGGACATATCTCACAAAAACCGGATATCTTGACGGGCACACATTAAAAACAAAGATCGTCGGTGTGATAAGCAGTGATGACAGCAGTATAGAATATCAGCTTTGTACTATCTGTCTTGACGAATCGCCCGAAGCACTTGCTGTATCAGAAGTGATACCGCAATTCTATTATGAGCATTCAATAATGAAGCTTGTAAAAAAAGATGATAAATGGCTCATATCACAGATCAGATTTCCACTCGGAAATGAAGAACCAAACAATGAATCGTTTCTGAGCAATAATAATATTTTGTTCTGATATAAGAGAACCGGCTTCACGCTCGTCGAATGGAGCGGAAGCGAGGAATAAAACATTTAGCACTGTAATAAAAATAGCTTTCAAAACATTGATCAAGCATTTTACACATTGAATTTGTAATCCTCTTCCTTTATTTTGCATTCCTCGGATGTATCCTCAAACGGTATGAATACCTTGCCTTTTTCCGTAAGATAATCGTACATATCCCCGAAATTTATTTCTCTTGTGATCTCTTTATACAGGAATTCCGTCAAGGTCATATCAAACTCGGAATACTCGCCGTATCGCCCGTATGCAACTATAGTCCACCTGTCGCTTCCGGTCTTCCAGTACACCGTGTACTGACCTTCGCACTGACAGCAGGCGAGAATACCGTTATCTGCGGGATAGTAACCGAATGGGCAGCCCTCATTGTCATACCAGCCGCCATACAAAGGATACTTTCCGTTGACATCTCTGTGATTTAAGACATTAACCGCCATTCCGTCGGAATCATAATAGCCGTCCTCTATAGAAAGTCGTTTATATTCTTCGTAGAAATACTGTTCTTCATTGGTGAGAAGGTTGTAATACTTGTTATCCGAAAACGGATTATAAACATTGAACACATAGCCGAAACAGCCATCGCCGTATGTATTGATAAGCTCTATATAGTCGTCGGGGAGCTTCTCACCTAACCGCTTTTCGGCAGCCGCGCGCATTTCGGCTGTTCCCGTACACTTCGGATCATCGGGCGGCGGTACTATCTCCGTAAGCTTTTCAAGCCAGTCGGTTTCAATGTCCGTTCCTCCTTTTGTCGCTTCTGTGACAGCTGTATCCGTACTTACGGACGTTTCCCGCGAAGAAGATTCCGTCATATCGGCAGTTGTTATCTCCTTCTCCCGTTCTGTCCCGGACGGTAAGTTTACACCGGCACAGCCCGATATCAGCACAGCCGCCAAAAGTGCTGCTGCAAGTATCTTATTCTTTTTCATCATCATTTCCTCCGGTTTCCACATCTTCTGTTCCGGTTTGTTTTTTATGTTTCTGCATGGCTCTGTAATATCTCCTAATGAAGCGAAAAAATGTATCCGTCGGCAGCAGGTATCAGACACAATAAAGTAAATGCAGCAAGAGGTATCAGCAGCAATACGGACTTTCCCTCAAACAGCTCGTTCGGCATTGCAAGAAATTCGGCATACTTGCTTTTCTTTATCTCACATACATGAACTATCGCGAAAATCAAGCTGAAAAACGATATAAACCCGCATAGCATATAAAACAAACTTCTCGGCAAGTCATGAAAAGGGCCTGCCCAGAATCCACGCGGGTGTGTTTGAATCCACATGATCCCGAAAACAGAAAACACAAGCGGTATCGCAGCCGCTATCGGCATGGCTTTAAGACGCTTGAACTTTGTTTCTATACATTTGCCGACAAAGCCGAAAAGTATCGGGAACCATACTCCCGCAAAAAACATTATTGACATTGTACATACATTACGGTAAGCTGTGCTTAAATCCGAACCTATACCGCCGCAAAGCACAAGTATCTCAAAAGCAGCCGAAACCAGCTCCGTACACATAATTGCTGTAAACCAGCCTTTGATCGATCTGTTCATACGCCACCTCCGATAAACTGCCTCTACCCTATATAACGAAAATGTGTGCAAAAAGTAACACCTGTTTTGCCGATTTGTGCATATTGATCCCGATCTTTGTCAATAATTACTAAAGCTATTATATCACATATCCAATTAAAGCACAATACCCCGACATTCACCAAAATGTCGGGGTATGATCTTATTCTTCGCTTCCGCCCCACTCAACAAGCGTGAAGCCGGTTCTCTCATAATGCGGCAGGGTCTGCTCCGGGATATCCACAGTATCCGCTCAATAATCCCACGTTATAAAAGACAATAAAACACCGGCATTCCGAAGAGGACTCTGAACCAATACGGAATGCCGGTGAGCATTTCAGATATTCACTTACAGAATTGAGGTAGAATGTCAGCCCACGGCAGCA
>JAGAWN010000185.1 GCA_017941355.1 Ruminiclostridium sp.
ACAGCACAAGCACTGTAAAGGGTGACAACTGGATCGGCGGACTTGTGGGCAACGGTGGCCGTGGCTCCGTCTCTGTCGTCAATTCCTATTTTGCAGGAAAGACAAGTGCAAATTGGTCCTACGGCACTCATCACGACGACCTTGTATCGGGTAGCTTTAATGTCTCCAATTCAGGAACTCTTAATATTGTCAACACCTTTGTCGTCGGCACATCACAATATGGCACCTCGGTTACGGCAGAGCAACTTTCCGACGGCACGGTGGCTGCGGCTCTGCATTATTATCAGGATGCGCTTGCCGACGGCTCGATGTTTGGCATAAACGACGGCAAGACTACTTTCTCTGGCTCGCTCGAAGGCGTAAGCGTAACTACGGCAGACGTCACCCTGCACACCTTCGACGGTGATGCAACGGATTATTCGTCAAAATACATTGTCGGGAATACCACGCCGCTGCCTGTAATGGTGGAGCGTGAAGGCTACAGATTCTCCGGCTGGTATGACAATGCCGACTTCGAGGGCGATGCCGTAACGCAGATTTCTTCCTCTGCAACTGGCGATAAGGAATATTGGGCAAAATTCGTAAGAAGTCATTCCGTTTCCTTTGTCCTAAATGAAGGCAGCATATTCAAAGGAGAAATCGACCATTATATTGAGGGAGAAACAACGGTACTTCCCACAATGGTGTTTAAGAACGGTGCTTCGTTCGAGGGCTGGTACACAACGGAGGACTTCACGGGCAGCCGTTATTACTCCATTCCAGCCACGGCAAACGAGGATATGACTTTCTATGCAAAGTGGGGCGCAGAAAAAACGACATTCTATCTTCGGCAAGGCGGCAGTCCTGAACCTGTGAACGTCCTCTACGAAGGCGAAAATATGGTTTGGCTCGACAAAACGACAATGGATAGATATGTTATTTTCGATAACAGTGGCAATCCTTGGGGTTCTAATTCATATATCAATGTGCCTTACACCGGCGGAGAATCCACATTCGGCGATGACGGAAGTAAGTTAAGTGTTACTCAAAGCGGCTTCTATGTGTTCACTCTGACGGACAAGGGTGATGGCAATTGGTTTGTTTCGGTACTAAGGTCTGTGTATAATTGTACCATCACCACCCAAACCTACACCGGCTCGGCAATCGAACCCGAAATTGTCTGCGACGGCATTACGCTTGTGAAAGGCACGGATTATGATGTTTTATATTCCGACAACATTAACGTTGGAACGGCAAAAGCCACAATCACAGGCAAAGGCAATTACAGCGGAATGGTGGAAAAGACCTTTGCGATCAACCCGAAGCCCGTCACGATAACGGGGCTGACGGCTTCAAACAAGGAATACGACGGTACGACGGACGCGGAGCTTGTTACTACCGGAGTAACATTCGACGGTATATGTGCCGGAGATACTCTGACAGTTACCGCGACGGGCGCATTTGAGGACGCGAACGCCGGAACCGGCAAGACGGTCAATATCACAGATATCACTCTCGGCGGCGCAGACGCGGGGAATTATGTGCTTGCGGCAAGCGGACAGCAGACAAGCACAACGGCGGATATAACGCCGAAGTCGATAACACCGACTGTTACGCTTTCATCAGACCCGATGACCTACGACGGCACGGAGAAAAAGCCGACAGTCACGGTCAAGGACGATGATACACCTCTCGCGGCGACAGATTACACGGTTGAATACGCCGACAATGTAAATGCGGGCGACAGTGCGAAAGTCATCGTAAAGGCGAAAACAGGCGGTAATTACACATTTGACGATAAGAGCGAAACTTTCACTATCGCACAATGCCCGATCACCATTACAGCGAAAGATCAGTCCGTAGAGCTGAACGGCAATATTGAAATCGGAACGGATCAGGTGACTGCTACAGGGCTTGTAAGCGGTCAGAGTATTTCGGAGATAACTCTAACGGGAAGCTCGACAGCGAACGTCACAACATCGGGTACTATAACTCCGAGTGCGGCGAAGATAAGCAGCGGTACTACGGACGTAACAGCGAATTATACGATAACTTACGAAGCAGGAACGCTCACGGTCACCCAAAAGCAGATTACCGTAAGCGGAATAAAGGCTAACAACAAGACTTACGACGGAACTACGAGCGCGGAGCTTGACTATTCTTCCGTAGTCCTCACAGGCGCGGCTTCCGGTGCGAAATTATCCGTTACGGCGACCGGAACATTTGCGGACAAGAATGTCGGCACGGGCAAGACAGTTACTATCAGCGGTATTACGCTTACCGGAGATGACGCGGATAATTATGCTCTTGCCGAAGTACAGCAGACCACGGCGACGGCAAATATTACAGCGAAGGCTGTCACGATCACAGGACTCGGCGCGACAAACAAGGAATACGACGGCACGACCACAGCGACAGTCACCGGAACAGCAGCTATCGACGGCAAGGTCGGCAGCGACGATGTGAGCGTTTCAGCGGGCACGGCGAGCTTTGCGGACGCGAATGTCGGTACGGTAATAACTGTAACATTCAGCGGATATTCCCTTTCCGGCACGGCGGCGGGCAACTATACGCTCTCCGAACAGCCCGCAAGCGTGACAGCAAGTATCACACAAAAAGAGGTAACAGTTTCCGGCATCACCGCAAGCAATAAGACTTATGACGGAACGACGGACGCACAACTGGATTATTCCGGCGCAACCATTATGGGCAAAATTGAAGCTGATGATCTTACAGTTACCGCGACAGGCGCGTTTGAGGACGCGAACGCCGGTACCGACAAGACTGTAACAATAAGCGGTCTGACACTCGGCGGCGCAGACGCGGGGAATTATGTGCTTGCGGAAAACGGACAGCAGACAAGCACGACGGCGGATATAACGCCGACTACCTACACCGTGACCTACAAGGTGGTAAACGGCACATGGGCAGACGACACCACGGCGGACAAGACGGAAACCGTCACCAGCGGAGCGAACCCGTCCAACGTACCAACCGGTATGAAAGCAAGCTCCGGCTACACGGGCGGCGCATGGGATACAGACCCCACAACCGTGACTATTACGGGAGCAACGACCTTCACTTATACCTTTACTGCGGTTCCGACCTATGCTGTGACCGTGAATAATGGTACGGGCGGCGGCAGCTACGCACAGGGCGCAAGCGTAACGATCACGGCGGGCGCAGCTCCGAGCGGTCAGCAGTTCAAGGAATGGACGGGTGCGGACGGTCTGACATTCACAAGCGGAAGTGCGACCACATCAACGGCGACCTTTACGATGCCCGCAAATGCGGTAGAAGTTACGGCGACGTATGAGGATATTCCTGCAACGTCCTATGCTGTTACGATCACAGCGGGCACGAATATGACGACTTCC
The DNA here is from genome assembly GCA_017941355.1 of Ruminiclostridium sp. GTDB lineage: Bacteria > Bacillota > Clostridia > Oscillospirales > Ruminococcaceae > Ruminiclostridium_E. Next base: position 3,357 of record JAGAWN010000185.1, read on the forward strand.
GGCGCGGCGAACCAAACCGTTACTGCGGGCAGCGCTATCACCAATGTGGTATATACGGCGAATGACGGTTATTACTTCCCGACAACTTACAGCGTCGCTGCGGTCAACGGTATCAGCGTAACGCGCGACAGCTACACTCAGATAACCGTCTCCGGCACTCCGACAGCAGCCGCGTCTATCACACTTACAGCAGCGACGGCTAAGACAAAGCCCGCCACACCTACTACACCAAGTGTGACAGACTGCACAACCGCCGGCAACAACGACGGCACTATCACGGGCATTACGGCGGATATGGAATACAAGAAGTCTGACGCGGCAGGATGGACAGCAGGCACGGGAAGCGTGATTACAGGACTTTCCAATGGCACATACTATGTTCGCATTAAAGCTACGGACACAACTATCGCGTCTGATAATCAAGTGCTGACTATCGCGGCATATACAGCGTCGGGACAGGTCGCCGCGCCGACATTCAATCCTGCGGCGGGCAGCTATATCGGTACCAAGAGCGTGACTATCTCTTGTGCAACAGCGGGCGCAACTATTCACTACACAACGGACGGCACAGACCCGACAGCGGAAAGCGCAGTGTACACCACTCCTATCAGCGTAAGCACTACAACAACGATAAAGGCAATGGCTGTTAAGGACGAGATGGATAACAGTTCTGTTTCCACAGCGATTTACACGATAAATCCCGCAACCTATACTCTTTCCGTTACCGCTCCGACATTCGACGCGGTTTCCGTAGGCTACGCACAGCCTGCTGCAAAGGCTATCACAATAACAAGTACCGGCAACAGTAACGCGACTATCAGCAGCGTGGAGCTTTCCGGCACCAACGCGGACAGCTTTACTCTTACGAACGGAACAGCGTCCGTAACTGCTGGCGGCACTAATACGAGCTATACGATCAGACCGAACGCAGGACTCGCGGCGGGAACTTATACCGCAACGATAACCGTGACATATAACGGTGAAGCAACTGCGACGGCAAATGTCAGCTTCACGGTAAATGCTCTTGATGTTGTTGCAACGCCTACATTCAGCCCTGTAGGCGGAGAGTACACCGAAGCGCAGAACGTTACGATCTCTTGTACAACAAGCGGCGCGACGATTTACTACACCACGAACGGCAGCACTCCGACAACATCAAGCACGAAATATACCAGTGCTATTTCCGTTAGCGCGACTACAACTATCAAGGCGATAGCGGTCAAGTCAGGAATGACGAATTGCTCAGTCGCTTCGGCAACATACACGATAACTCCGGCTGAGACAGTCGCAACACCGACATTCAGCCCCGCGGGCGGCACATTTACCTCGGCACAGAGCGTGACGATCTCTTGTGCAACAAGCGACGCGACGATTTACTACACCACGAACGGTACAACTCCGACAACAAGCAGCGCGATTTATAGCTCTGCTATATCGGTAAGCGCAACGACAACTATCAAGGCTATTGCTGTCAAGGCGGGTATGACGAACAGCGCCGTAGCTTCGGCGACGTACACCATTTCGTCCGTTCACGTTCACAGCTATACTTCGGCAGTTACGACAGAGCCGACCTGCACGACGACAGGTTTAAGAACATATACTTGCTCCGGCTGCGGTGACATCTATACCGAAGTGATACCGCTCGCGGCGCATAAATACACCGCCGTTCGTGAAAACGAGGTTGCTCCCGATTGTATTCACGCGGGCAGTTATGATGAAGTTGAGAAATGCTCGGTCTGCGGCAATGTTAAGAGCCGAACAACAAAGACTGTTCCTGCTCTCGGACACGATTTTGTGAACGGTAAATGTACTCGCTGTGGTGCAGTAGAAATGACCACGGGCGACTTGCCAAGTATCATAGAAAACAATGAGGAAGAAACTGTGATACTTGCTCTCGAAGCTGATACCGATGTATCGACGCTGAAATTCCCCAAAAATGTTAAGGAAATCATTATTGATGGCTGCGGTCACACGCTTGACTTTACCAGTACGGCAAGCATTAAGCCCTCTCAAAAGCTGACGCTGGTAAACATCACGATAAAAGCCGAGAAGAACGGAAAGAAGCAGAATATCACGCTTACCGCGGCGGCAGGAGGTCTTGTTCTCGAAAACGTAACGTTTGACGGCAAGAAAACTACGATAACCGCGACAAAGGGTGATCTGACGCTCGACAATGTGACTGCAAACAATCTGACGGTCAAGGGTGCAGCCAAAAGGACATTGACAGTCGAGGGTAATGTAAATGCGGCAACAATTTCGGGCTTTGGAAACATCAAAGCTGACAGCTCGCTGACTGTAACAAAAACGCTTAAAGTCAACACGCTCGATCTTTCCGAGAACGCAGTCCTGAATGTTGTTAAGGGCGCTGCGATAACGCTTAGCAAGGGTATTTCCGGCAATGGAACTATCAATCTTGCAAGCGGCTTCAAGGCGATAACGATCAACGGCAAGGCAACCGGCAACATCAAGCTGACAGGCGACAAAATGACCGACGGGCAGTTGATATTCAAGTCGAAGCTGACTAACCTTAACGATGTTTTCGATGTTTCGGGTATAGCTCCCGCAGTCATCGACGGCGAATACAGCTACGGTCTGTATGCAAAGTCCGGCAAGGTTTACCTCCGCGCGTTCAAAATGCAGGTCGGTGACACTACCTACTGTGAGCTATCCGATGTTTTGAACGGTATCAACAAGTCAAAAGAAAAGGGCAAGAGCTACGAGCTTGACCTGCTCGGCGACATCGACTTTGGCAAGACTTTCAAGCTCCCGACAAAGGGCAAGTACAACAGTCTTTCGATTGACGGAAACGGTCATAGCATTTCTTTCAACGGCACTACGCTTACTTTAACCGGAAATCTTACTCTGAAAAATGTGAAGATCACCGCGATGAAGAACGGCAAGCCTGTTGCTTGGACTATCAAGAAGAAGAAATATGAGCTTGTTACTGAAAATGCCGAGCTTGAAAATTGCAAAGTAGAATAAAACAGAATAATAACAAAATTGCACTCGTGAGCCTTCGGTCTTACGGGTGCTTTTTTCGTGCTTGAATTTTACAGAAGCGGATTCGCAGCACCCGCCTTGATTCGGGGCGGGTAACGGTATGAATTTCTGATTTTATTTATAAATGTATTGATTTTTTTCGAGATATGCTGTATAATATAGGTGAGGGAGTTGATACCTATGAGCAAAGATGTGAAAAAGCAGAAAATAAGCAGGAAAATAAAGGATTTTGACGAGCTTACCATAACCGATGATTTTATGTTCGGCGCGGTTATGAGCGACCCAAAAAGATGTAAGAAATTGCTTGAATATATCCTTGGTATCAAGATCACAAAAATAGAATACAAGGAAAAGCAGAAAACGATAGATATATCATACGATTCCAAAGGCGTAAGATTAGACCTTACGGTTATAGATGATAAAGGTCAGGTCTTTGATATAGAGATACAGAATGGCAAAAATGAAAATCTGCCGCTGCGGATAAGGTACTATCACGATATGCTTGACCTCGATATGCTCGAAAAAAGCATGGATTACAATAAGCTGAACAGGTGCTTTGTTATCTTTATATGTACATTTGATATGTTTGGCAAGGACAGATATATGTACACATTCAAGCGTCAGTGTCAGGAGGACAGCAGCGTATTCCTCGGCGATGAAGCTGTATCTATCGTGCTTAACACTAACGGTAAGGTTGGAGAGATCAACTCAGAGTTACGGGACGCTCTGCACTATATGGCTGGGCAGGCTCCGACCGGACAATTTGCGAAAGACCTTGATGACGCTGTACACAAGGTCAAATCTGATGAGAAATGGAGGAATGGGTATATGACTTACGCTGTAAGATTAAAAGAAAGCCAGCTCAAAGGCGTGAAAATTGGAGATTATAAAAGGATGGTTTCAGATATAAGAAACGGAAAAGGCAAAGGCTTTGACGATTTCCTTATAGGTATCCTCGGCATAAGCAAAGATTATTTTAATGAGATTGCTGGAATGATAGATGACTACCCCGACTGGACAGATGAAGATATTGCCTATGAATTAGTTGTCGGGGACAATGACAAATGATTTATATTTTAAATGGTATAGCGCATAACCTGTGATTGCGGGTTATGCGCTTTTCTTTTGTGTTATAAGAGCAACTCCACCCGGTAATTCCGAGTGGAGTTTTTGCTTATTCGGGTTTGTTTAAGATGTCGATTATGAATTTTGCGCCGAGTCGGAAACCTCTGATAAAGTCCTCCTCGCTTTCCATAGCTGCCATATTCCACATTGTTTCCCTGTATTCGTCAAGGTCGTTCGACAATGCCGGAAACTGTTTGAGAATTTTGCTCTCGACCTGATCAAGATGTTCCTTTGTGTCCTTGTACTTCTGCGTGTTTGGTGACGGTTCCTTGCAGGGCATAACCTCGCCCCAATACAGCTTTTTGATGATACTTTTCATAATACAATGTTCCTCCGTATGATTTTGTATTTGTAAAAAGTACCGTAAAATCGGCGTTTGTCGAACTTGTTAAAGTGTGATTATAGGCACGCCCGTGAGCAATAGCATGGTCGAGTTCTATGTCATGCAGCGTTATCTGCGCCCGGACTTACTACAAAAAGCTGGGTTGGAGACGTTCGATGATTGGGCAAGCACATTCGGCGAGGTCGTATCACAGCTTGAAATAAAGCCTGCGGGCAACGGCTTTCAGATGAAGAACAGGTTTTCAAAGTTCGTAAATATCCCGGAGCTTATGCAGATGTACAAGGAGTTTGCGGATATACAGACGCAGGATATGATAAAGCTGAAAGTACCGGAACTGAAAACCGGAGAACCGATAGTAGTTGTAGCAAAGCCCGACGATTATCAGAAACAATATATGAAAGTGCTTGCGAAAAGAAGCGAAGCCATACATGGCGGCAATGTTGATCCGCGCGAGGACAATATGTTACGCATTACGCACGAAGCGCGTCTGCTCGGACTGGACAGCAGATGTATATATCCGGAAGTGCAGCCTGCACCCGACAGCAAGGTAATGATGCTTATCGACAATCTTGAAAAGAATTACTACGATACTATGGCGGAGAAGGGCGTTCAGATCGTTTTCTGTGATATTGCGGTAAATGATGATGACGGGCATTTCTCGGTATATGAAGCGATAAAGGAGGAGCTTGTAAAGCGTGGTATTCCCCGTGAGGAGATATGCTTTGCGGGTGACGCGCAGACCGATAAAGCGAGAGCCGAAATGTATGAGAAGCTCCGTGCAGGCGAAAAGCGCTTTATTCTCGCAAGTACAACAAAACTCGGAACCGGTGCGAATGTGCAGGACAGGATATGTGCAATACATCACTTGGATATTCCGTGGAAGCCGTCCGATCTTACACAGCAGGACGGTCGTGGTGTGAGACAGGGAAACAATTTCTCGGAGATCGGCATATATCATTATCTTACCGAAAACACCTTTGACGCTTACATGATGGGCATAATTACCAACAAAGCAAAGTTCATTTCGCAGATAATGACAAGCAAAGACCCCGTGCGCGTTTCGGAAGATGTTGACGAGACCGTTCTGACATATTCGCAGATGCAGGCGATCGCGTCCGGAAATCCTATGATAAAGGAAAAGATACAGCTTGACAACGATATTGCAACGCTGAAAACGCTGGAGACAGCGTATCAGAGTTCTCGTTTCAAGTTACAGGATATGGTGGAGAGATCGCTTCCGGTGAGGATCGAGAGTTATGCTGCTATATTGCAAAAGGCAAGCGCTGATCTGAAGGATTTTCAGGAGCGTCATCCCGAAGATGCCGAATTTGAAATGATTATTGACGGGAAAAAGGTCGCGGAGAGAGCCGAAGCCGGTGAAGCCGTGGAAAAGGCAATCATCAAGTGCCTTGCAAAAAACGAGTCTGTCCCTGTAGGTTCATATTTCGGATTCGAGCTTTCTGTGGAGCCTAACAGCGCGAACGGTACATTTTTCGGTGAGGGCTCTCCGGCAGTTGCGGTATTAAAAGGAAATCTCAAATATACATCGGAAATATCCGCGAACAATCCTCTTGGAAATATCCGTCGCATTGCCAATATCGCAGGTATGCAGATAAGTCAGAAGATAAAGAAGGTTACTGCCGATCTGGAGCAGGCACGTTCTAACCTTGAACGTGCAAAGGAAGATCTTGCAAAGCCTTTTGAACACGCGGAGGAGCTTGAAGCAAAAAAACAGCGGCTTGAAGTGGTGAATCTTGAACTATCGAAAAATCACGCTTTTGATGATGACGATGATGAGCCTATACCGATAATAGACGATTCTCTTGAAGAGGACGAGCCAACCGTTGACGAAAGCCGTGATGAAAGAGATAATTCTGTGCAGCAGCGCAGTGTTCCGATAGTTGATGCTCGGATATATGCGGACGCTGTTCCGGCAAAGACTGTGATGCAGCAGAGTAAGCCGAAAATACGTTAGGAGGAATGAAAATGACAAGAGATGAGAGCTTGGAAATTCTCAAGGAGAAGCTAAGCGAGAGGGAAATGCGCAAGGTCATTACGCAGGGATACAGCGATGTATCCCTGTCGGTAATGGCAAAACGTGCAACAACAGACGCGCGGGATATGGCTGACAGCCTTTTTTCAGTACAGTCAATAAACAAGCTGAGTGACGCATACCGGAGCGGTCTTATAGATGAAAAGGATTTTGACCACATAATCGAGTTCTCGCGGTTTCAGAAAAACAACGAGAAATATCTGGACGAGTTTCTTGACAGCATAAAAGATGATGCACTGTATCATTCTACTGCCACCAATGCTTTTGTATCGCTGGCTTATGAGGAATGTACCTATTCAAAGGCAGTGGAGATGATAAAGGCGGAGGTTTATTATCCTACGGAATATGCTTCGCTGTCGCTGGAGCCCGATGTTGCCAAAGAGCTTGACAAGCTCGGCGTTCAGCTTCGCGCCTGTGAAGGGTTCAATTTTTACTACGATGTTGATGATCTGAAAACCTCGCTTGACGCAGGGGACGCGATATTTGTCAAGGACTACGATCTCGCAGTAAAGGTCAAGGAATATATGAAACTTCCCGATTGGGAGGAGTTTCGTGACAGCGCTGCGGAGATAATCAGCAGAGGTCTTGAAAGAAATGTTACCGGAGAAGAACTTGCATTTCTTCGTGAAAAGTTTGTTAAGAGCCAATACGAAAGCAAGTTGTACGAAAAGATGCAGGGAGAATATGACAGCTTTATTGCGGACATAAAAAAGAAGTCTCCGGACGAGATCGTGGATTCAGCGTATCAGATAGTAACCAAAAAGGACATCCTCGATTTCCTTGCCGGTCAGTCCCCGTCGCTCTCGGAAAAGCAGTACGCAACGCTTTTGTCGAGCACGAATACGCTTGACGAGATATATGAAACTTGGTGTACGAACAGTGAGCTCCATGCGCTTTATGACATTGGGCTGGCTATGGAGGAAACTGCAGACGATATGCAGTATTCCATTGACCGCAGGAATGAAGAACAGGCAAAGAAGCAGGAACCGCAGACGGAGAGCAAGGAAGCTCCCGTACCAAGCGTTCAGCAGAAGCCCAAGAAACATTCGCTTTAAAACAGGGGGTGGTATAATGAGAATGAATATCTCTCCGATAAATGCTTTCGTGAACAGAGAGGTCAAGAGGTATGCAAAAATGCTCTCACACGCTTTTGATAATGTAAGCCTGACCTGCGCTCGGAACAAGGATAAGAACGGTTACAACTATAAATTCCATAGCTCCGATCTTACTCATGACCTTATCTTTACGCTCTATGACACGGGACTTGCGGAGTTCTGGAAAAGAAGAACCACTTGGCGTTGGCGTAAGAATGAGACTTCCGTGATAATAGCGGAGTGGAACGCTTTTGCAGACCCGTTTGAGGTAGCAATATCTATACAGCTCCGAATGTATCACACTCTCAGGTACTACTTGGTAGGCGATAACAATTATCATACGAACTACAAGGATATTCACAGCGACACGGACTATATGCTCGGAATGCCGGAAGATGAGGGCTCGGAATTTGAGCATGACGATCCCGACGTGGTATATATCCCCGGTCCTTCACACGAAGGTCCGGAACCTGCAAAGATAGATATCGGTGATACGGTTGTGACAGAAATCTTGAAACCGCCGTATATTCAAGTAACGGAGGATGATTATCTTGACGAGTTCGTACTATAACGGGGAGGAGGTCGATTTATGGCTATAAAAGGCTATTCTGCGGAAGAAAATGCTGCATACCGACAGAAGAAGCAGGAAGAAATGGAGGAGCTTTTCAAGCGCATTGACGAGGGTGTCCGCTCAGTGTTCACGTCCGAAAAGTACGTTGAATATCTGAAATTCTCAGCTAAATTCACGGACTATTCTGCAAATAATACAATGCTTATAAACCGTGCGCGTCCCGATGCGTCCTTTGTCGCGGCTTACGGTAAGTGGAAGCAACTTGGCAGGCAGGTCAAGAAAGGTGAAGCCGGTATTCCGATACTGGCTCCCGTGCGGTACAAAACCGATCAGTATCAGGAATATGAGCGTCCGGCAAAGGACGAGTTTGGAAATCAGCTATACAACGAGGATGGCACGGAGAAAATGGAGACCGTTTCAGAGAATGTCACCGGAATCGCGTTCAAGAAAGCGTATGTGTTCGATGTGTCGCAGACAGAGGGAGCTCCCATTCCGGAACCGGTCGAGGAGCTGAAAGGTGATATTGATTCCGCTAAAATGGAAGCGATATTCAAGGCTCTCCGTAAGGTCACGGGCATAGACATTGAGTTTGAGGACATTCGTGGAAGCGCAAAGGGGTACTACAATCCCGAAAGCAAGCGCATTGCAGTAAAAACAGGAATGAGCGATACGCAGACGGTAAAGACGGTTTTCCACGAGACAGCACATTGTCTGCTGCACGATCCCGACAAGAAGATCGTGACCGCGAAAGCTCCCCGTAACGAAAAGGAAGTGCAGGCTGAATCAACCGCGTTTATTGTTGCGGAGCATTTCGGAATAGATACATCTGACTACTCTTTCCCTTACATAGCGACTTGGACGAACGGAAAGACGCTTGAACAGTTACAGAAAGTGTTGCAGGAGATACAGACTGCCGCAAAAACTATCATCTCCGGAGTGGAATCTGAGCTGCTGAAAATGCAGAAACGGGAGCTCTCGGTCGAGGATATTATTGCTGATGAAGATCTCAATAACATTCAGAAAGTGGAGCTTATCATCGAGCACGGCATTGATGACGGACTTGTTTATGATGAAACCGAGATCGACGCTATAAAGGTGTTCGCTGCCGATCACGAGGACTTCGAGGAAACTGTCAAGCTGATTGCAGATACCGAAGCGATAATAAATCAGCGTATGAATTACGGATATGATTTTTCGTACATGACACCGCTGGGCAGTAAAGAAGCCGCGCTTGATGCGTTCGACCGCGGCGAGGCTGTATATCTCCTCTATCCCGATAATTCAGAGGGCATGGCTCTTGAACGCTATGAGATAGAGAATTTCGACGGTTTTTTCGGCATCGAAAAAGAGGAAAATCAGAACCGCACGAAATCCGATACCGAGGGACTTACGACAGTTTCAAAGGCGGTCGCATTGGAAATGTGGGAAAAAGACCTTGATGTGTATATCAACGGAGAGATCGCGTTGTCCCGTGATGAAATTGAAGCAGCGGGGAGAAGTGACAGCTTCGCCGTCCCCGACTATCAGTATGCGGCTCAACTGGAGTTTGATGCTCCGGTATCAGAAAATAACGCCAAAAAGGAGGAAAAGATGCCAAACTATCAGCAGCCCTATGCGGCTAAACCTAAAAATCCGAATATACTTGGAAATACGCCCTATGAAGCGCTCGGCGGTAAGAATGAATTACAGTATTACCCGAACCTCAAAAACCGTCATGCCGACAACATCGCCAAGCAGCTTGAAGCTGACGGAGTGCGCTTCAGCGGCGTTCGTAAGGGATTTACGACTACGATAACGATAAACAAAAGGGATATTCCGCGTTATGAAGCGGCTGTAACAAAAGTCAAGGCTATGTATTCGCAGTTAAACGGCAGGACGGAAAGCTCCGCGCCGTATCAGCGGCAGCCTGTGGGATATTCCGCACCTGCACCGCAGTATGACGCGCCTGCGCGTCCGCAGCAGGGCAGATTTGTTTCCGATAATCCCGACATTATAGGGAATACCGATTACAGGGCGCTCGGAAACCGCTCGGAGCTCGCGTATTATTCGCTCAATCCCCGTCATGCTGATAATGTGGCGAAACAGCTTGACGCGGACGGAGTACCTTTCAGCGGACTTAAAGGCAGCGATGACACAACGATAACAATAAGAAAAACGGATATTCCGCAATATGAAGCCGCCGTTGAGAAAGTCAAGGCGATGTACGATCAGCAGAAGGGACATAGGGCTCGACCGGCGCAGAGTGAACAGCGGTATGATGCTCCGCCTGCGGCAGAGGACTACGGTTATCCCGAACCGCCGCCACCGCCCGAATATTCAGCACCGTCGCCGTCTTATGAGGAATATGGAGCTCCACCGCCTGAATATGTACCACCGCAGTATGAGCATGAAGCTCCGGCAGCAGTTCACAGTGTACCGGAAAAACCGAAAAATCCTAATATTTTCGGCAACACTCCGTATGAGCAGCTTGGTGACAGAAGTGAATTGCAGTATTATCCGAAACTCAAAAATCGTCATGCTGAGAATGTCGCAAAGCAGCTTGATGCGGACGGAGTAAGGTTCAGCGGTTTGAAAAGCGGTTCTACGACTACTATCACGATAAACAAAGCGGACATTCCGCGCTATGAAGCGGCTGTGGCAAAGGTCAAGGCTGGTTATGATAAGGCGAAAGCGGAGAAAGCCGCGAGCTCTCCTGCCGGCAAAGAAGCCGCAAAGCCTGTCATTCCCGAAACGAGACGGGAAGCTCCCGCGACATTCAAGGACATACCGATATACACTATGTCATACATGGCGGCAAAACAGAGTTCACGGGAACAGGAATGGCGAAACAGCCTGCGCGCGTCAAAGGCTTGCATTAAGTACATAAATGAGAACCTTTCGGCGCGGTATGCGGCTCACGATATTGGAAGCGTGGTCAAAGGCCTTGAAGAACAGTTCGGATTGAAGCGGGCGCTGTACACGATAGCTGCGACTATTCAGCTCAAAGATCAGGACGGACGCTTTTCACAAGCGGTCAAGGATAAGGCGAGAGATTACCCATTCGACAGCGACAGGGCGCGGTTGGAGTTTCTGACCGAAGCTCACCCGGTTATGCTGTGTTTCCTGTATGAGAAGCTCATGGACAGGGAAAAAGAGCTGCAAATGCCGGCACCGGAGATAGAGGAGCCGAAGCTGTCTGCGCTGTTTGATGATAAATTCCTGCTGCCTATGGAGCAGGTCGAGATACGGGACGATTATCGCGGGATCCCGGAAACGAAATACTACAATACATCTGCAAATGAATATTTTGTTGAGGGTGTGGGTTGGCTTGACAATGCGGAATATGATGCAGCTCAAAGGGAATCGGGCGAGCGTCCGCAGGATTTCTACAAAAAAGTTACATCGGTCAATGTCGCCTATGTCACCACTACCGGGGAGGTCGGGGAAATGGATATTTCTCCGGAAGAATACAAGCTTTTTCAGGAAGCGACATATTCAGATCAGAAAAAGCAGTCGTATGAAGCGGCAAAGGCGGCTCTTGAAGAACGTAAACGGGAGAATAACATAGGGCCGCTGCCTACGGAACATTACGCAGTATCGCAGACGGTAAACCGGAAATATGAGATCGAAGCGTTATGTGCAAACGGACAGGTCGCAACGGTAAAATCCGGCATAGTAAGCATACCCGAAGCGAAAAAGGCGCTCATGGAGATATTCAACGAGCGTAAAGGTAAGGCGCGGTGTGAGTTCATTCATCCGCAGGTGCTCTGGAACAAATGCCGTCCTATGCAGTGGGACGCTCCCGAACACGCGCCGGAAGTACAGTATATGATAAAGCAGACAAAAGGCGCAAAACCGGCGCATACTCACTATTTGCAGAGAATTGTCAAGGACGGGACAGGTGCGTATCAGAATGATAAGGTCGTCTTGCGCGGCAGTTTCGGGGAGTGTAATGCGGCGCTTGCGGAGATAATGAAAAATTCTCCCGCCGAGGATCAGCGCAAAAGCGTTACATTTGAGATATATCAGCTCCGTGACGATCTTCCCGAAAGACGGGATATATCCTTTGAGCCGTATGCAAATCTTGAACAGCGCGGAATTACACCTGAGATCGGAATGTATCAGAAGATGTATGTGGCAAGCAGCGATATTCTTCCTGCACACGGCGCGGGCATGGGACAGTTCCTTGAAGCGGTATATCAGAAGTTCAACACCCAGCGTCCCGAAGATTTCAAGGGTCACTCGCTCAGTATCAGCGATGTTGTGGTAGTCGGCGGCGACGCTTACTATGTGGACAGGGCTGGATTCAAGCCTCTTCACGAGTTTATGACCGGCGGCAGGGATATTCAGCGCGGCGAGGTCTCGGAACAGCGGAAGCAGGACGAACGCAGGGAAGAACCACAGCAGGACAAGCCCAATGCTCCCGAAAAGGTAGCGGAGCACCGGAAGAAAAAATTAAGATAAATGGAGGTACATTACATGAACAGCATTTTAACAGTTGAGGAGAGAATGCTTTTGCAGTCGCTGGGCTTCAAGAACAGACTGGAAGCATTGACCGTACTCAGTGATATGGTTGGGCGTGTTCCGGTAAGCTCACCTATATTCAGCACTATCGCATGACTTATCATCAAGCTCAAGGACGCAAGTTTTGATTTTGCGTATGAGATGAGGGCAGACAGCGGATTCGCTGATGGCACGGAGATACTTTAACGGAAATTACCGTCATGGCGGCAGGTGTTCGCACTTGCCGCCGTCTTTAAAAAAGCAAATCCGATGTACGACAGATAAGCATACATCGGGTTTTCGCAAAATAGTCCATTTTATGATATTATATTGCATAATAGTACGTTCTAACATAAAATTATACCAAAAAATGGTTGGCAAATCAATGGACGATTTGTAGAAAATTTACAATTATTTTTGTACATTGTGCTGTAAGGAGGAAAAT
>JAGAWN010000186.1 GCA_017941355.1 Ruminiclostridium sp.
CCTCCTCATATACGTCAAGGCACGCTGCGCCCACCTTTCTCGCTCTGATGCCGTCAAGAAGCGCATCTGCGTCAATAAGTGCGCCTCTCGAAGTGTTCAGTATCACGACGCCCTTCTTCATCTTCTCTATCGCTTCCGCATTTACCATATGATGTGTTTCGTCCGTGAGCGGGCAGTGCAGAGAAATGATATCGCTCCTTTCAAAAAGCTCATCGAGGGTGACGTAGTCTATACCGCTGTCGGCTGCGGGATAAGCGTCGTATGCAATAACATTCATGCCGAAACCGCGGCAGATGTCGATGAAGACTCTTCCGATCCGTCCGGTTCCGACTACGCCCACGGTCTTTCCGTGCAGATCGAAACCGGTCATTCCGTTAAGCGAGAAGTTGAAATCTCTTGTCCTGATATAAGCCTTGTGGATACGTCTTATCGACGTGAGCAGCAAAGCCATGGTGTGCTCGGCGACCGCGTAGGGAGAATATGCCGGCACACGCATGATGTGTATCTTCCCATAGGCATGGCGGATATCGACATTGTTATAGCCCGCACATCTTAACGCTATGACCTTTATTCCGTATTCACAGAGTTTATCTATGACTGCGGCATTCACATTATCGTTCACGAAAACGCAGACCGCATCACAGTCTTTCGCAAGGTCGGCGGTCACTTCCGTAAGCTTTGTTTCAAGAAATCTGAACTCGGTTTCGCCCTCTTTTTCGTACTGAGCGAACGAGGCTTTGTCATAATCCTTTGTTTCAAAAAAAGCAATTTTTATCATAAAGCGACCTCCGATTGATATACTTATATTATACCATACAGGTAGATTTATGTCAACGAAAAAGCGAGAGCGTATCGGAGAAAGTTTAATGATATGTTCGGGATAAATCTTCCGATATGGGCGGTAGTTATTATTAAAAACTTCGGACTGCGAGGCAGAAAAAAACCGTATGGCAGATAACTACCATACGGTTTCGCGGCGGGTCGTCACCCGCCTGTCTCTGTCGAACGCTTTAGATGTTTCTCTGGACAGCGAGGCAGAAAAAAACCGTATGGCAGATAACTACCATACGGTTTGTCAGCGCGGACACCGCGCCTGGAGGCGCCACCCAGATTTGAACTGGGGATCAGGGTGTTGCAGACCCACGCCTTACCACTTGGCTATAGCGCCGTTGCTTTTACTTTTGTAGAACGCGAACATTTTTACAAAAATAAAAGCAATTGCCCCCGCTTTTGCAAGGGCTATGGAGCGGATTACGAGGCTCGAACTCGCTACCTCCACCTTGGCAAGGTGGCGCTCTACCAGATGAGCTAAATCCGCAAAAGTATCTGCACTTACCGTACATCAGCAGGGGAGGGAAGTGCAAAATAAAAAGCTGGCGACCCGAATGGGGCTCGAACCCATGACCTCTAGCGTGACAGGCTAGCGTTCTAACCAGCTGAACTACCGGGCCTAATAAAAGTCGCTTGGGTTGGTGGGAGTTACAGGGCTCGAACCTGTGACCCTCTGCTTGTAGGGCAGACGCTCTCCCAGCTGAGCTAAACTCCCACATCTTCAAGCGACTATCTCATTATAATACAAAACCCCTCATTTGTCAATAGTTTTTTCAAATTTTTTTCTGATTGTACTCAACCTACACATTTCAACAGCGATTTTTGTGTATTTTGAATGAATATGTGAGTTACGGCGGTGCATAATAATCACAGCCGCAAATCGGTTCCTTATATAGCGTCCGACGCGGCAAAAACAGCAAAGGAACTTGTAGGTATGAGAATATTGGATAGAATAGCGCTTTTCCTGCTTGTCGTAGGCGGCATAAACTGGGGTCTTGTCGGACTGTTCGGATTTGACCTTGTGGCATGGATCTGCGGCGGCTCGGAGAGCATAATAAGCAGGATAGTATATGTGCTTGTGGCGCTTTCTGCGCTGTGGAGCATCTCATTGTTCTTCAAGCACAACGAGCTTCTGGAAACGGAAGCGTAAACCGGCGTGCGGCGGGGGAGATACTCCCGCCGTACTTTTATAAGAGGAAAACGGACAGCCGTGAGACTGCCCGTTTTTTATTAAAGGGATATTATATCAGAGCTGTTCGGGTCTGCTGAAATCAAAAGTCTCAACTTCATCGGATCCCACGCTGTCGATAGAAACGCTGTTGATATCATCGGCAGCATCCGCGAGTTCGTCCTTAACCTGTTCAGCCTGCTCGATCGCTTCCTCGGTTTTCTCCGCGATAGCATCGACTGTGTTCTGTGCAGCGTCCAGTACCTGCTCAACGATAGGCTCCGGGGAGTTCTTTATCTCTTCCGCCATGTCAACAGCCTTGTTTGCAAGCTCGTCAACGTCCTTTTCGATAGCCTCCGCAAGGTCTTCGGCACCGGTCTCATCAGCGACCTCGTCCGCTTTCTGGACTACCTTGTTCTTGATGTTCTCGATACCGGACTTGATGTTTTCGCCGGTGGTCTTGGCGAAATTCACAGCCTTGTCCTTGGTCTCCGCGGCTGTTTCCTTGGTCTTTTCGACAGTCTCCTCACCGAGTGTCACCATGTCCTTGTTGATGATATCGTCAATACCTTCCTTGAATTTCTCGGTTCCGGTCTTGATAGCGCCAACCGCAAACAGGGAAGCCTTCTGTATCTTCTCCTTGGGGGTGGAGTGCTTTTCTTCGACGAATACCTCGGAATCGCTTTCATAGACGTGCTGAGCGCGTTCTTCTTCCTGTGCGTTGCGCTTTTCGATGATCTTCTTTCCGACATAGTAACCTACGCCGGCGAGAGCGGCGATACTGATGAGTGCTGTTAATTTGCTCATTGTTATCATTCCTTTCGGTACTTGGGACATTACTCCCGATTTTTTACTTAACTTATTATACAATATTTTTTTGGATTTGTAAAGGGTTTATATGCAATTTTTACCAAATTTATTTTCGGTTCACGGCTTCGAGATAGTTTATCGGAAGTCCCTGCGACAGAAATCTCTGTTCATATTCCGTAATAATATTCCCGGTTATGCCGCTGTTATGCAGATCGCGCGTCACACAGCGCAGTTCATATCCCGCGTTTTTCAGCGTTTCAAGCGAATAATCGAAAAACTCCCCGTTGTCGGTCTTTTGCAGTATCTCACCGCCGTTTATCAGCAGCTCCTTGTATATTGCAAGAAACCGCTCGCTTGTCAGACGGTGCTTGGTGTAGCGCGCTTTCGGGTAGGGGCAGCTGAAATTCAGATATATCCGCTGCACACTGTCGGGTTTCAGCACGCTGCGCAGGTACTCGGCATTTCCCATGAAATACCGCAGGTTTGTAAGCCCCGCGCTCAGCGTCTGCTCCATTGCCGAAACGATGACGTTGGGCGACTGCTCCACAGCGATGAAGCTGATATCCGGGTGAAGCGCGGCAAGCGTGTTTATGAACTTTCCTTTGCCGCAGCCTATTTCAAGGTGCAGCGGGGCAGGAGATCCGAAGATATCTTCGCCGCTCCGGGGTTCACATTCTCCGTCATTATGAACGCAGTCGGGTATCCAACCGAGATCAACGGCTGCACAGGCGGCAAGCCTCTCGTCGAGATGCTTTTTCTTCCTCATTCTCATATTCCGAGCAGACCTCCGTTTTGCAGTCTTTTCACCTCATGCAGCATATCTATCCCGTAAGCGCCCTCAAACAGCGCCTTTTCCGCTTCCTCCGGCGTGAACCATGCCGCATCGCTGACCTCGCCGGACAGCGTGAGATCCGACTTGCGCACCCTGCACGCGAATGCCAGCATCAGGTTGTCGTGCTTTTCGTAGTACCTGCTGTACAGAAAGCGGACTCCGAGTGTTTCAAGCCCCGTTTCCTCCGCTATCTCGCGGCGGGCGGCAGTCTCCGCGTCCTCGCCGGACTTTATGTAACCCGCAACGCAGACATAGCGGATAATGCCGTAACTCTGCTTTATCAGCAGCACATCGCCGTCCTCCGCGATACAAAGGCATATCACGCAGGGGTAGGAGAACGGAAAGAACGGACGTTCACATTTCCCGCAGTACGGAACATCACCCTCGTCGCCTATCTGCTTCGGCAGCAGCTTCTCCCCGCACTTCGGGCAGTAATCGAACTTCATGCGTTCAGTCCTTGAAGCTGTACTCGCCGAAATCGAATGTTGCAAACAGGTCTTTCGGAGTCTCGGCACGGCGGATAAGCTTGAAGCTTCCGTCCTCTTTCAGCAGGACTTCCGCGGAGCGCAGCTTGCCGTTGTAGTTGTAGCCCATGGAGAACCCGTGCGCTCCCGCGTCGTGGATAGCGAGGATATCTCCCATATCTATCTTCGGCAGTTCTCTGTCCTTTGCAAACTTGTCGCAGTTCTCGCAGAGACCGCCGACTACATCATAAACGTGATCGTGGGGAGCGTCCTCCTTGCCCAGCACCGTGATATGGTGGTATGCGCCGTAGATAGCGGGACGCATGAGGTTTGCAGCACAAGCGTCAACGCCGATGTATTCCTTGTAGATGTGCTTCTCGCGGATAGCGGTGGTGATGAGCATACCGTTGGGAGCGAGCATGAAGCGTCCGAGCTCAGTGCAGAGCCTGATATCGCCGAGACCCGCGGGAACGAGTATTTCCTCGTAAGCCTTGCGCACGCCCTCACCGATGACCTTGATGTCATTCTCGGTCTGCTCGGGGCGGTAAGCTATGCCGACACCGCCGGACAGGTCGATGAAGCTGAGGCTTATGCCGAGTTTTTCCTTGATCTCAACGGCAGTTCTGAACAGTATGCCGGCAAGAACCGGGTAGTAGTCATTCGTGAGCGTGTTGCTGGCGAGGAAGGAGTGCATACCGAACACTTTCGCGCCCTTGTCGCGGAGTATCTTGTAGCCTTCGAGCAGCTGATCGTGTGTGAAGCCGTACTTTGCGTCCTTCGGGGTGTCCATTACGTTGCCGGTCTCGCTGGTCTTGAACTCTCCGCCGGGATTGTAGCGGCAGCAGATAGTTTCGGGGATCCCGGTCAGCTTGTCAAGTATCTCGATATGCGTGAAATCATCGAGGTTGATGATTGCGCCGAGATCGTAAGCAAGCTTGAAATCCGCATCGGGAGTCTCGTTGGAGCTGAACATGATGTCATGTCCCTTTGCTCCCACCTTGTCGGAGAGCATGAGCTCGGTGAGGGAAGCGCAGTCGAAGCCGCAGCCCTCCTCGGTGAGTATCTTCATGATGTAGGGATTCGGGGTAGCCTTGACCGCGAAATACTCCTTGAAGCCTTTGTTCCACGCGAATGCGTCATTGAGCGCGCGTGCGGTGGCTCTGATGCCTTTTTCGTCGTAAACGTGGAAAGGCGTCGGGATCTCTTTTCTGATCTCTTCCGCTTTTTCTTTGGTGATAAATGGGATCTTCTTGCTCATAACGTTTTCCTTTCTTTTATCTTTTTAGACGTTCATATATCTTGCGAGGAACTTTATCGACAGGTCTATCCATGCTTTGCAGGCTTCCTGACAGAAATACTCGTTTTTCGCTGTTACCTTGTCGCAGGTGGACATTCCGTGGGGTCCCACATCGAACATATGCAGTTCAACCGGCACCTTGTTGGAAACAAGTGCCTTTGCCATTACAAGGCTGTTGTGGGCAGGAACGCTTTCGTCGTTTGCGGTACACCAGATGAATGTCGGCGGGGTCTTGGGAGTGACGCGGTTTTCGAGGGAAAGCCGGGACAGGTCACTGTGGGGAGCGTCCTTGCCCAGCAGCACTTCAAACGAGCCTTTGTGGGGATTGGTTATGCCGCTGATAACGGGGTAGCAGAGTATCGCCGCGTCCGGGCGGATATCGTATCCCTCGCAGCCGAGGCGTTCCAGCACGTTCGCATCGTTCCACATGGTAGCGAGACAGCCCGCGAGATGCCCGCCGGCGCTTGCTCCCCAGACGGCGATCTTGTTGCGGTCGATGCCGAATTCATCTGCGCGCAGGCGTATCTTGTAGAGAGCGTAAGCCGCGTCGTAAAAAGAAGCGGGGAAGCGCTGATTGCAGGTGTAATACAGCACGAACGCGTTGTAGCCCTCCGAAAGGTAGTGCATTGCTATCGGTTCGGCTTCCCGCTCGGAGGTGAACTCGTACCCGCCGCCGGGGAGTATCAGTATCGCGGGACGCTTTTCGCAGAAGCTCACGCCGTCTATTGCCGAGAGCATATATGCTCTCATAAGCACGGTCTTTTCATTGTTCAGGTAAAACGTTTTTATGTTCATACCGGAATGTCCTTTCTTTCAGAAAATACTGTATATGGGTACCTCTAAAAACCGCTTTGAAAAGAGAAAATGTGTCAGCCGCGTTGAAGACGAGGAAAGGCTCCGAAGGCTTGCTGGTCTGTCGGTCAGCCCCTCTGTCTCGCAAGCTCGACACCTCCCCGCCGCCGGGGAGATCACGCAAGGCGAGGAGACTTGACAAAGTATTCGGCGGGGCTGGCGCGTTTTCTCTCAAATGAGTTTTTAGAGGTTCCCTTATGCAAAACCCGGTCTGTCAACGGGATTTTTATACTATTTGCAGATGTACGGATCTCCGTGCTGCGGCATCGCTGCCGCTGCCCGCGAGGGCGTCTGCTGTATCTTGTCAGTTCTTCAGGCTTTGGAGCGGAGCGGGGATATGACCGCCGCGTGAGATGAATTTCTTCGGTGAGAACCTGTTCACGGACATTACGGGACCGCTGCCGAAAAGACCGCCGAAATCGAGAGTCTCTCCCTCTTTCATGCCGATAGCCGGGATAACGCGGACGGCTGTGGTCTTGCTGTTCACCATGCCTATCGCCGCTTCGTCCGCTATGATCGCGGAAAGTATCTCGTCCGGCGTATCGCCCGGTACAACGAACATATCGAGTCCCACGGAGCATACCGCTGTCATCGCTTCGAGTTTTTCAAGGCAGAGGGAACCGCGGTTCACCGCGTCTATCATTCCGGCGTCCTCGGAAACGGGGATAAATGCGCCGGAAAGACCGCCGACACGGGAGGAAGCCATGACTCCGCCTTTCTTCACCGCGTCGTTAAGGAGCGCGAGACACGCTGTTGTTCCGTATGCGCCGCAGCTTTCAAGACCTATCTCTTCGAGAATGTGAGCTACCGAGTCACCCACAGCGGGTGTAGGTGCAAGCGACAGATCGACGATACCGAACGGCACGCCGAGCATCTTGCCGGCTTCCGTTCCCACAAGCTGACCCATGCGCGTTACCTTGAACGCGGTCTTTTTGATCGTATCGGCTATCTCGTCTATGCTCGCGTCCGGCATCTTTGCTATCGCCGCGCGGACAACGCCGGGTCCGCTGACTCCCACATTAATTACGCAGTCCGGCTCGCCTGTGCCGTGGAACGCGCCCGCCATGAACGGGTTGTCCTCGACGGCGTTGCAGAACACGACTATCTTTGCCGCGCCGAAGCAGTGGTCTTTTGCGGTGGCTTCGCTTGCCTGCTTTATGATCTTTCCCATGAGCGCGACGGCGTTCATGTTGATGCCCGCGCGGGTGGAGCCGACATTCACCGACGAGCAGACCTTTGTTGTCACAACCAGCGCTTCCGGTATCGACTCGATAAGCTCCCTGTCGCCCGCCGAGAATCCCTTGTGAACAAGCGCGGAATAACCGCCCACATAGTTCACGCCTGTCTCGTCCGCTACCTTCTGGAGAGTTTCCGCGAATTTCACCGGACTGCCCTTAGCCGCCGCCGCAAGCATTGCGACAGGGGTAACGGAAAGCCGCTTGTTGATGATCGGTATGCCGTAGCGTTTTTCTATGTTCTCGCCCGTCTTTACATGGTTGCAGGCAAGGCGCATCATCTTGTCATAGACCTTTGTGCAAGCCTTGTCTATATCGCTGTCGATGCAGTCGAGGAGGCTGATACCCATTGTTATCGTGCGGATATCGAGGTTCTCCTCCTGGATCATCTTGATCGTTTCGAGAATATCGTTAGAATTTAAGATCATTGCGCGCACCTCTCATATCCTGTGCATCGCGTTGAAAATATCTTCGTGCATGACATGGATCTGGAGCCCCATTTCCTCGCCCGCCTTGTTCAGCCTGTCCGCAAGCTCGGCGTAATGATCCTCACATTCCGTGATATCTATAAGCATTGTCATTGCAAACAGATCCTGCATTATCGTCTGCGTAACGTCCATAACGTTCGCGTTCGCTTCCGCGCATATAGTGCATATCTTTGCGAGTATTCCGACAGTGTCCTTACCAATAACAGCCACAACTGCTCTCATATTGTGTTCCTTTCCCGGCGTGCGCCGTTCAAACTGATTATGTGCAAACAAGCACAAACTACATTATACTATATTTTTTCTGAATTGTAAAGATTTTTCGGAAAATTTGTGAAGCAATGAGCAGAACCGAAAAAAATTTGAAATAGTTATAGACAAATCAGGAAAAATATAGTATAATAAATCTGTATATGTTAGGGGGGATCTCATGGTACCGTTTGATCTGCACACTCACTGCACGCTCTCGTTCGACGGGCGCAGTACGGCGTCCGAAATGGTGCAGACCGCGGTTTCGCTCGGCATGGGGTATCACGCGCTTACAGACCACGTTGACCTCGGCGGTCACGCGGATCCGGAATTTGACCTTGAAGCCACGGTGAACGGCGCGCGGGAGACTATCCCGGCTCTGCAAAGGGAGTATGCCGGCAGACTGTGCCTGCTGTACGGCGTTGAACTCGGACAGCCCTGCCACGAACCGGAAAAGGCGGAGTTCCTGCTTTCGGAGAATATGTACGATTTTGTTGTCGGCTCCGTGCATAATATCCGCGGTCACGATGATTTCTACTTTCTCGATTACCGGGAGCATGACCCGGTGAAGCTGCTCGACGCGTACTTTGAGGAGCTTCTGGAGACTGCGGAATGGGGAAAGTTTGACATACTTGCGCACATCACATATCCGCTCCGCTACATTGCGGGCGAGTACGGCATAGATGTGGATATGAACAGGTATTCCGGCATTCTCGACGAGACGTTCCGCGCTCTGATAAGAAACGGCTGCGGGATAGAGATAAACACCTCCGGGCTGCGGCAGAAGCTGGGACGCACAATGCCGGAACTGCCGGCGGTGAAGCGGTACCGCGAACTCGGCGGCGAACTGCTCACGATAGGCTCCGACGCGCACTGCACCTCCGATCTCGGCAAGGGGATCGCGCAGGGCATAGAAACAGCGAAGAAAGCGGGATTCACGCAGATCGCTGTGTTCAGAAAACGAAAACCGACATTCATCAAAATATAAATGTACAGAAAGGAAAGAAATATGAACAAACTTGTTGAACTGTTACGCAAGAACGCGAGACTCACAAACAATGAGCTTGCCGTGATGCTCGGGAAAACACCCGAAGAGATCGAAAAGGAGATAGCGGAGCTGGAGAATGAGGGGCTGATAATCGGCTACTCCGCCGTCATCAACGAGGAAGAGGTTGACCGCAACAGCGTCACAGCTTTCATAGAGATCAAGGTCTCCCCGCAGGCTGAGCATGGATACGACGATATCGCAACCATGCTTGCACAGTACAAGGAGGTTGACAGCGTATATCTGATGAGCGGCTCCTTTGACCTGTCCGTGACCATTCGCGGCACCAATCTGCGCGAGGTGGCGCTGTTCGTGTCGGATAAGCTTGCGCCGATCGACGGCGTTCTTTCCACTACCACGCACTTCATACTGCGCCGTTTCAAGGAAAAGGGAATCGAGTTCCCGCTTATCGAGGACGACGAGAGGGGAATGGTGGGTCCGTGATGAACTACGAAGAAATACTTTCGCAAAAGACCCAGGCGATAAAGTTCTCCGGGATACGCAAGTTCTTTGACATTGCGGCTTCCGTCAAGGACGTCATAAGCCTGTCTGTCGGTGAGCCGGATTTCAAGACACCGTTCATAATCCGCAAGGAAGCAATAAAAACACTGGAAAAGGGCAAGACCGCATATACTTCAAATGCCGGTCTGGAATCCCTGCGTTCATCAATCGCCGGGTATCTGAACGAGACTATCGGCGTAGAATACGATCCGAAGCACGAGATCATCGTGACCGTAGGCGGTTCGGAGGCGATAGACGCGGCATTCCGCGCTCTGCTCAATCCGGGCGACGAGGTGCTGGTATGCGAGCCGAGCTTTGTCTGTTATGACCCGCTTATCAGACTTGCGGACGGAGTTCCTGTTCCTATCGAAACAAAACAGGAAAACAAGTTCAAACTCATGCCGGAGCAGCTTCTCGCGGCGATAACCCCGAAAACCAAGGCTCTTGTCCTGCCGTTCCCGAACAATCCCACGGGCGCGGTCATGCGCAGGGACGAGCTTGCGGATATCGCGGCGATACTGCGTGAACGGGATATCATCGTCATTTCCGACGAGATCTATTCGGAACTTACCTACGGCGACGAAAAGCACGTTTCCATATCCGAGTTTGAGGGCATGAAAGAACGCACGATCGTCATAAACGGCTTCTCCAAAGCGTTCGCGATGACCGGCTGGAGACTCGGATTCGCGGCGGGTCCTGCGCCGATAATCACGCAGATGCTAAAGATCCACCAGTACGGCATAATGAGCGCACCGACGGTGAGCCAGTATGCTGCCGTGACCGCGCTGCGGGAATGCAGAGCCGACATCGACTATATGGTGGGCGAGTACGATATGCGCAGAAAGCTGATAGTGAACGGCTTCAACGAAATGGGGCTGGAGTGCTTCGAGCCGGAGGGCGCGTTCTATGTGTTCCCCTGCATAAAGTCAACCGGGCTGTCGTCCCAGGATTTCTGCCTGCGGCTGATCGAAGAGAAGAAAGTGGCTGTTGTGCCGGGAGACGCGTTCGGCGAGTGCGGAGAGGGCTATATCCGCGTAAGCTACGCATACTCGATAAACCACATAATCTCGGCTCTAAAGCGCATCAGGGAGTTCATCAATGAGCTTGACGGTTAAGGCTTATGCCAAGCTGAATCTGTGGCTCGACATAACGGGTTACCGCGGTGACGGCTATCATACGCTGAACACCGTCATGCGGCGCATTGACCTGTATGACGATGTGACGGTGGAGACCCGCTACGGCGGCGATGTCACGGTGGAGTGCAATGCGCCGGGCGTACCGTGCAACGAGTGGAACATCGCCTACAGAGCCGCAAAAGCGTTTCTTGACACTATGCGCAAGAGCGTGGGTGTCAGCATCTCCATACACAAGCGTATCCCCGTTGCCGCGGGACTCGGCGGTTCCAGCGCGGACGGCGCGGCTGTGCTTACTGCGCTGAACGAGCTTTGCGGCAGACCGCACGATACACAGGCGCTTTGCGGGATCGGAGCCTCTCTCGGTGCGGACGTTCCTTTCTGCATCACGGGAGGAACGGCGCGGTGCACCGGCATAGGCGAGATAATGCAGCCCATAGACTGTGCGGATCTCGCGGTGCTTGTCGTGCAGCCGGGCTTTGAATGTTCCACCGCGAAAGCGTATCAGCGGTACGACAGCTCCCCGATACCGGAAAAGCCCGGATTTGACGCGTTCTGCGGCGGTATCGCCCACAGCCGTTCATTGCTTGCAAACAATATGTACAACGTGTTTGAGCGGCTTTACGATAACCCGGAGATAACTGCGCTGAAAGAGCGTCTGCTCGCGGCGGGAGCCGAAGGTGCCTGCATGACCGGCAGCGGGAGCGCGGTATTCGGCGTATTTCCCGATATCGAAGCAGCGCGGGAGGCAGCAGAAAAGTTCGGGGACTGCACAAAATTTGCGGTAAATGCAATATAGGTATTGCTTTTTTAATCAAAATATGTTATAATGTCATTTTGAAGCGTAAGGAGGAAGAACTATGATAGTTGTTCACAATCACCTCGGCGGAATCGAGTTTACGAAAGCTTTCTTTGTGTCGCTTATCGCCAACACCGCGACAAGCTGCTTCGGCGTTTCCGCAATGAATGCTTCCACGCCCGCGGAAAGGCTTTCGGAATTTGTTCCGGTGCTGGGCAGAGCCTTTGGCATCAACAAGGGCGTGAATGTCCGCATTACCGGCGGAAAGGTCTGCATCGGCATACATATCTCGGTAATGTACGGTGTGAATGTTTCGGCAGTCGTTGCCAGCATCAAGAACAAGCTGCGCTACGCTGTCGAGGAACAGACGCGTCTCACGGTCGAGAGGATAGACGTTTATATTGACGGTCTTACTACCTGAAAGGCATGATATGAAGGATACTTTGCTGGTTTACTACTCGCTGGAGGGGAATACCGCGTTCGCTGCGGAAACGGCTGCTCAGACTGCCGATATGGATACCGAGCGGCTTATGCCCGTAAGCGAGCCGCCGAAAAAGGGGTTCGGCAAATTCTTCTGGGGCGGCAAGAGCGTTGTTATGAACGAAACGCCGGAGCTTGCACCCCTCGGACACGATCCCGGCAGCTACGCGAACATCATATTCGCGTTCCCGGTATGGGCGGGAAGCTATCCGCCGGCTATTGCGTCATTCCTGAAAGCGCACGATATGAACGGCAAGCAGTGCCTTATCATAGCCTGCTCGGCGGGAGGGAATGCGCAGAAAGCGTTTGAAAAGCTGACGAAAAAGCTGGAGGGCGCACAGGTGAAAGACACGCTCAGTCTCACAGACCCGGCGAAAGACAAGGAAAAGAACTCGGAGCTTATAAAAGCTTTTATCAATAAGAACCTCCCGTAATACATCTTATGCGGGGAACTCAAAAGGGAAGTGTTGATTTGGAAATCAGCGGTAAGCTGCTGCGCGACGGTATTATTTCCGGTGCGCACAACATCATTAACAACAAGAACAAGGTAGATGAACTGAACGTATTCCCGGTGCCGGACGGCGACACGGGAACCAATATGTCCATGACGATAAGAAACGCTCTCGCGGAGCTTGAAGCTATGGACGACGACGTGACGGTATCGGCTGTCTCCTCGTCTGCGGCATCGGGTATGCTGCGCGGCGCGAGAGGTAACTCGGGCGTTATACTCTCACTTCTGTTCAGGGGCATTTCAAAGGGGCTGAGCGGAAAGACCTCGGCTACCGGAAGCGAATTCGCTGACGCGCTGGCAAAGGGCGTTGCCGCAGCTTACAAGTCCGTTATGAAGCCCACGGAGGGTACTGTGCTGACGGTTTCCCGCGAGGCTTCCGAGGCTGCCGTGAAAAAGGCGGAGGAAACGGACGACGCGCTGGAGGTATTCACCGCGCTGATCGAAGCGGGCGAGGAATCGCTGGCGCGCACCCCGGAACTGCTGCCTGCTCTTAAAAAGGCGGGAGTCGTGGATTCCGGCGCAATGGGATTCCTGCTGATCTTCAAAGGTATCTACAGCGTCGTAAAGGGCGATGGTATCATCGAAAACCTCGAAGCTGCCGAACAGAAGCGTGAGATAGCGCTCGTCAGCAAGAACGCCGCGGGTACATACGAAACGGACATCAAATTCACCTACTGCACCGAATACATAGTGAACAAGCGCGACGGCTGCGACGACGCGACAAAACTGCGCGCGTATCTCGAAAGCATCGGTGACAGCGTGGTGGTTGTCGATGACGACAGCATCATTAAGATACACGTTCATACCGATCACCCCGGTCTTGCTTTTGAAAAGGGACTCACATTCGGTTATCTCACAAACATGAAGATCGAGAACATGAAGGAGCAGCACAAGACTCAGCGCCGCAAGGCTGCAAACGAGCTGCGCAGCCGTCCTGTTCCCGTGAAGCCGGAAAAGGAAGTGGGATTCGTTGCCGTGGCAAGCGGCGCGGGCGTTGAGGCTCTGTTCACCGATCTCGGCGTTGACAGCATCGTGCGCGGAGGTCAGACCTCCAATCCCTCCACCGAGGATATTCTCGATGCGGTACTTGCAACCCCCGCAAAGAACGTGTTTGTGCTTCCGAACAACAAGAATATCATTCTCGCGGCGGAGCAGACTGTGAAGCTTGCGGACAGAAAGGTCATCGTTCTGCAGTCCCGCTCGGTGCCGCAGGGCATCACAGCAATGCTCACTTATGACCCCGATCTCTCCGTAAAGGAAAATAGTGTCAATATGACAGCCGCTCTCGACAGCGTGGGGACAGGGCTTGTGACGTTCGCAGTCCGCGACAGCGTTGTGGGCGACAAGAAGATAAAGCGCGGCGACATACTCGGTATGGAGAACGGCAAGCTGAATGTGGTTGACCGCGATATCTCAAAGGTGCTGTACAAGGTGACAAAACACCTTATGAACGGCGGCAGCTCTTATGTCACGGTGATCTACGGAGCAGACGTGGCTGACGAGGACGCGCAGGCTGCTTTCGGCTACCTGAAGCAGAAGTTCGGTGACAGCATGGAACTCTCGCTGGTGAACGGCGGACAGCCGGTATATTACTATATGGTATCTGTGGAATAGAATATTTAAGACCGCGGTATTTATACAACCGCGGTCAGTTTGTATAAAAGGTGCAAGAGGAATTATGGCAGGAAAAAAAGAGAAAAGATTCCGTGAGATAAAGAGAAGTCACGCATGGGTGTCAATTATCGTGTTCGTGATCGTTATGATCGCGGCAAACATCGTTATTGCGCTGTTTGCGATTTCATTTATGAACTACATCATAGATCAGAAAGTTACCGACGAATTCAACACCGTCAGATACATGACCATGCTCTACGATGATTCGCAGAGCCGGGGCGGGAACGATACCGCGGATATCCTCGCGGTGTCGGGACGAAGCTATCGCGTCACATCTGCGGACGGCACTGTGCTGTTCGGGAACGGAGAATATACTGTCGGAGAACAGGGCGGGTACTTGCAGCTTTCGCGCTTTTCCGGAAAAATACACATCATTGCCGACGAATCGCTCCCGCTGACAGTCCCGGGATACGGTAAAGATGTTTATTTCAACCTTTTTTCGATAATGAATGATGTGCGCGTTTTCACTTCCTCGGAAGCTGTCGATCGCGCAGATGAGGAGGATTATGTATCCGGGCTGCCCGACGAGGACAATGCCGAACTGCTGCATCTTCCGTTCTGGATAATGAACGAAACCGCCGACGGCAGCTTTCTTACCGTAAAATCGCACCTCACGTTCAATATGAGAGATATATGGCTGCTTGGCATAAGCTTTGCGGTAATGACGCTGTTCATAGGCATCATACTTGTGATACTGCTTGTGAACATAATCGTTGGTATCGTAAGGCGCAGGCGCACGCTGAACGTATTTTTCACCGATGTGGTCACAAAGGGTCACAATATGATGTGGCTGCTGATAAAGGGTGAAGAGAAGCTCAAAAAGCTGAGGAACCTGAGCGTAAAATACGCGCTGGTGAATCTGGACTTTGTGAATTACCGCAACTTCTGCGTCTGCCACTCCGTTGAGGAGGGTGAACAGGTGCTTTTCAATATGTACGGCATTATAGCCGCCAACACCGACCGCAAGCGGGAGATGTGCGCACACGGCGGCTCGTCGGATTTCGCGCTGATAATGCGGTTCAATGACGAGCAGGCGCTTGAACGGCGCTTGCAGACGCTTATAGAGAAGCTGTCCGTGACAGACCCGGATCATGTTTTCTCGTTCCATGCGGGCGTTGTTGTGATCGAACCGGACGGCACAGTCGGAAAGGACGGGGTGCAGATACACCGACGTTCGCTGGATCTTGAGCGGGAATACATAAACGCCTGCACCGCCGCGGAGACTCTGGACGGCACCGAAGGCTCCGGCATCGCGTTCTTTGACAGCAAGATAGTTGAGGATCAGAAGTGGATAGACGTTGTGCATGAGCATCAGAGAACTGCTCTCGAAAACGAGGAATTCATTGTTTACTATCAGCCGAAATACGATCCGAAAACGGACGAGCTGCGCGGCGCGGAGGCGCTTATACGCTGGCAGTCCCCGGAATACGGCTTTGTTTCGCCGGGACGCTTCATTCCGATCTTTGAGAAGAACGGCTTCATAACCGAGATAGACCACTACATGATACAGCACGTTGCGCGGGATCAGAAAATGTGGCTTGACGCGGGATACCACTGTGTGCCGGTATCGGTGAACGTTTCCCGTGCGCATTTCATAGAGAGCGATCTTGCCGAGCAGATACGGGATATGGTTGACAGATACGGGACCCCCCACGATCTGATCGAGATCGAGCTTACGGAAAGCGCGTTCTTTGACGACAAAAAGGCGATGATAAACACGATCGGGAAGCTGAAAAGCTACGGCTTCGCGGTATCTATGGATGACTTCGGCTCCGGCTACTCGTCCCTCAATTCGCTGAAAGATATGCCCCTCGATGTACTGAAGCTCGATGCGGAGTTCTTCCGCGGCGAGAACGGCGGCGAGCGCGGTGAGATCGTAGTCGCGGAGGCTATCCGGCTTGCAAAGAGCCTCAATATGCGCACTGTCGCGGAGGGCGTTGAGGTGCGCAATCAGGTGGATTTCCTCGCGGATCAGGGCTGCGATATGATCCAGGGGTATTTTTACGCGAAGCCCATGCCCTCGAATGAGTACGAGGAGCGTATGCGCGCCGGCAGACGTCCCAAGAGCGAGATCGTGTGAGAGGAGAGAGAATGGGGCTGCTCTTCTGTCGGTCAGCCCCTCCCGCGGCAGCGTGACGCTGCACCCATGCCGTAACACGGAGAATCGTACATCTGCAAACAGGATCGGAATACCAAAGCGGCGCAGGGAACGTTTTTCTCCGCGCCGTTTGCGGTTTTCTGTAAAAATTTGCGCGTTTTACGGATTCCGCGCTTGACTTTTGGAACAGAACATGATATAATGAATCATTGCAAGCCGTAAGCACTGCGGCATACCCGACAGTTCATTTGCACCTTCCTGTCGTTAAACAAAACCGGGGCTGTCTTTTTGTGTAACGGGTTTGCCCGGAATATTGAAAGCTGCGCCTGCGATACGGAACGTTCCGTGATTTTGCAGGCGTTTTGTTCGGAGTGAAGAAAATGTATTATCTGAAAACATCTGCCGCTTTTGACAGCGCACATTTCCTCGCAGGCTACAACGGCAAATGCGCGAATATCCACGGTCACCGCTGGAAAACAGAGGTCACCGTCTGCGGCGATACTCTCGCGGAAAGCGGAGAAAAGCGCGGTATGCTGATTGATTTCGGTGATCTCAAAAAGGCTGTCAGAGATATTGCAGACAGCTTTGACCATGCGCTGATATATGAGCGCGGAAGTCTAAGACCCGCAACCGTGGCGGCGCTGAATGACGAGAATTTCAGACTTATTGAGGTCGGGTTCAGACCTACGGCGGAGAATTTCGCGCGGCATTTCTTTGAACTGCTGCGCGGGCAGGGAATTGCGGTGTGCAGCGTGACGGTGTACGAAACGCCGGAGAACTGCGCGGTTTATGAGGAGAAAGGTAATGTTTCCGGTAGCTGAGAGATTTACAAGTATCAACGGGGAAAGCCGCCGCGCCGGTGAACCCGCCGTTTTCATACGTTTTCGCGGGTGCAATCTGAACTGCACATACTGCGATACAAAATGGGCGAACAGCCCGGACGCTCCCGCAGAGATGATGACTGCGGCACAGATAGCGGACTGCGCCGATGAGACGGGTATCACAAATGTCACTCTGACCGGCGGGGAGCCGCTGCTGCAGGAGGGGCTGTATGAGCTTATCTCACTGCTGATGCGGCGCGGTCACAGGGTAGAGATAGAAACGAACGGGAGCCTGCCGATAGCGGAGCTTGCAATGAAGCCTTTCCGTCCCGTGTTCACGCTGGATTACAAACTCCCGGACAGCGGTTCGGAGAACGCTATGCTGACGGAAAACTACGAGTTCCTGCGGGAGAACGACGCGGTGAAGTTCGTTGCAGGCAGTCCGTCCGATCTCGAAAAAGCGGCGCGGATCATCGAAGAATACGGACTTCGGGGAAAGTGCGGGGTTTACATCAGCCCTGTGTTCGGAAAGACAGATCCGGAAGAGATAGTCTCGTTTCTTATAAACAGAAAGATGAATGATGTGAGATTGCAGTTACAGCTCCACAAGTATATCTGGGAGCCTGACAGGAGGGGAGTCTGAATGGACAGAGAGAAGATACAGTACCACATACGCGGGCTGCTTGAAGCTATAGGCGAGGATCCGGACAGGGAAGGGCTTGCGGAAACTCCCGGACGGGTAGCGGATATGCTTGCCGAGGTGCTGGAGGGGACTGCATATACAAACCACGATATCGCGCAGATGTTCGGCAAGACGTTCACTGCGGAGAACGGCGGCGAGGACAGTGCGATCGTGATGAAAGACATTACCGTGTTCAGCTACTGCGAACATCACCTTGCGCTGATGTACGATATGACGGTGAACGTGGGTTATGTGCCGCGGGGCAGAGTATTGGGACTGAGCAAGATCGCGCGTATCTGCGATATGGCGGCGAAGAGGCTGCAATTACAGGAACGGCTCGGACACGACATCGCGGAGATAATTGCGGAAGCTGCGGGAACTCCCGATGTGGGCGTGAAGATCACCGGCTCCCACAGCTGCATGACCGCGCGGGGCATCAGAAACGCGTCGTCGCGGACGGAAACAAGAACATATCTCGGTGAGTTCCGGCAGCGGCGTGATCTGCAGGAACTTCTCGACTGAAAGGACAGATTATGAAAGCACTTGTTTTATTCAGCGGCGGCATTGACAGCTCGACTTGTCTTGCGATAGCCGTAAATAAGTACGGCGCGGAGAATGTCATCGCGCTTTCGGTAAGCTACGGGCAGAAGCATGACAAGGAACTGCGGTCGGCGGAGGCTGTGGCTGCTCATTACGGAGTTGCGCTGAAAAGGCTCGATCTCGCGGCGGTATTTGCGGATTCCGACTGTTCGCTGCTGTCCGGTTCCGATGCCGGGATCCCGAAAGAGAGCTACGCGGAGCAGCTTTCGGTATCGGGCGGGAAACCGGTTTCCACCTACGTTCCGTTCCGCAACGGGCTGTTCCTGTCCTGCGCGGCGAGCGTGGCGATAGCAAACGGCTGCGGGGTGATATATTACGGTGCGCACAGCGACGACGCTGCGGGAAACGCGTACCCGGACTGCTCCGAGGAATTCAACAGCGCGATCGGCAGCGCGATATATCTCGGCAGCGGCGGGCAGGTGAAAGTCGAAGCGCCGTTTGTGGGACTGAAAAAGGCTGACGTTGTGCGCAAAGGCACGGAACTTGGAGTGCCGTATGGGCTTACATGGAGCTGCTATGAGGGCGGAGAGCGTCCGTGCGGGAAGTGTGGGACGTGCCGTGACAGGATAGCGGCGTTTGAAGCAAACGGACTTACGGATCCGCTGATGAAAGGAGACTGAAATGACCGGAAGAAACGAGAACGAAAAGGGAAGCATCACTCTGCTCGGCAGCAGCAGGACAAGCTACTCGCATGATTACTCGCCGGAGGTGCTTGAGACTTTTCCGAACAAGCACCCGGACAGGGATTATTTTGTGAAGTTCAACTGTCCGGAGTTCACAAGTCTCTGCCCGATCACGGGGCAGCCGGATTTCGCGTCGATCTACATTTCGTATGTTCCCGATGTGAAAATGGTAGAGAGCAAGTCGCTGAAACTCTACCTGTTCAGCTTCCGCGATCACGGGGATTTCCACGAGGACTGCGTGAATATAATTATGAATGATCTCATAAAGCTTATGGATCCCAGGTATATCGAGGTGTGGGGAAAGTTTTTGCCGCGCGGCGGTATTTCCATTGACCCCTACTGCAATTACGGCAGGAAAGGGACTAAGTGGGAAGATGTCGCATGGGACAGACTCTCGCACCATGACCTGTACCCCGAGGCGGTCAATAATCGGTAGTGGTTTTCAGAGAAGGGGACTGCTCGCCGCCTGTCGTACATCTGCGAAAAACGAAAAGACCTGTTTACCGACAGGTCTTTTCTGTTGTATTATGTTTTCCCGCCGGAGGGGAATGTCCCGGAATGTCCTTGAATGTCCTGAGGATATGTGATAACATGATAGTATAAATATATGGAGACACGCAGTGAAAGACTGCGGGTATGCTTTTTAAGGAGGAACTTTTTTATGCGTGAAAACAAAGCTTTTCTGATGTTCTATGACTACATCGACCAGTTCGATCTGCTTTCCGACGAGCAGCTTGGAAAGCTTATCCGTATGATAATGGACAGGGTGAACGGCAGGGGAGCGGCTGCCGACTGCGGGGATCCCGCTGTGAGAATTATGTTCTCGATCATGTCCTCGACTATCGAAAAGGGGAATGAGCGGTACGAGGAGGAACGGCGCAGAAGATCGGAGGCTGCAAAAGAAAGAGAGAGGCAGAAGAAAGCACAGTCTGCCACAGCGAACCACGGGACTGCACAAGACTCTGCAATAAAAGAAGAAGAAAAAGCAGAAGCGAAAGAAAAAGTGAAAGAAAAAGCGAAAGCGAAAGAAAAAGCCGCTCCCGCGGGCGGCTCTCTCTCTGACACACATAAAAACGTATTTGTTCCGCCTACGGAAAGCGAAGTCCTTACTTACTGCTATGAACGCAAGAGCATGATAGACCCGAAGAAGTTTATCAGCTACTACAACGCTAACGGCTGGCGGATAGGGAACAATCAGATGACTGACTGGAGGGCTGCCGTTCAGCTGTGGGAGAGCAGAGAACTGAATCAGCCCGCTCCCGCAAGGGAACGAGCCGATACAAGCTACGATATGTCGGAGATCGAGCGCAACTCTATGCGCAAATACGCGAAACTGCGTTAGATCTCGGCTTTCCACAGACCGTGGAGATTGCAGTAAGCGTAGGCTGCAACCGCCTTGTCGTCCGCTGTCAGAGCGAACTCCGCGTAAGGCTTGTCTGCCGCTGTCAGGACTTTGCGCTGCATACCACGGGTGGTTTCGAGACATACCCAGTTGATGAGGTGCGCGTCTGTCATGGGGTGTTCGACTGTGCCGACAGCCACCTTTACTATGCTGCCGTCAACGGTCACTGCGGGAACGTGCTTTTCTTTCGCAGCGTCAACGGTGTTTGCGGTAACCTCCTCCATTGCTTCTCCGCAGCACTTGATAGGGCAGGCTTTCTTGTCGATAGCGGCAACGAACTGTCCGCAGGCTTTGCACTTGTAGAACTTAGGTGTCATAACGGTTCCTCCATTTGTTTTGATAGTATATGTATTTTAAGTTTCCCCAAAAATTGAACGTAAAACTCGACTAAACGCCTTAAACACGCTATTTGTAAGCGCTGACAAATTGAAAATCCCATTTATTTTGAAAGCCGCATGAATAAACGCTTTTAGAGCTGTTGCGGGAAATTTTGGGGAAACTTAAAATATGTATTCTCCCGCCCGTGTGAAGCGGGAAAAGCCCGGTTTTTACTCACGGCAGCGGTTCAAAATCCCCCGCGCCGTGACCGCACAGCGGACACTCGAAGTCCGGCGGCAGGGTCTCGCCCTCGTAGATGTAGCCGCAGACGGTGCAGATGTAGCCCTTTTTCTTCGTGGGAGCGGGCTTCGGCTTGATGTGCTTCTGGTAGATGTCGTAGGTCACGGATTCGCCGTCACCTATCACCCGCGCTTCCGTCACTTCGGCGGTGAACAGCGTGTGAGTGCCGTAGTCCTGCGAAGCTATGACCTTGCCGGAGATGTAGGCGTTCACGTTTGAGGTGATATAGACGATGCCGTTTTCGCTGCGCGCGAACTCTATCGGGGTATCGGCAAGCTTGTCCTTGTCGCGGCCGCTTACGAACCCGAACTCCTTGTATGTCTCGAAGGGAGCCTTGTCGGTGAGGACGGAGATGTTGAACCTGCCGGTGGACATTATCATGTCGTGGGTGAGGTTTTTCTTGTTCACAGCCACGGTTATGCGGCGCGGCTCGTCGGTGAGCAGCTGGGCGGTGTTGATGATGCAGCCGTTGTCCTTGCCGTTCTCGTTTGCGCTGAGGACGTACAGACCGTAGCTTATCTTGAACAGCGCCTTGACATCTACCGCGCTGTCGGCGTTCACGGGAACAGGCTTCACGAAGTCGGCGGCAATGCGCTCAACAAGCGCGTCAAGCTGCGGTTCGTTCTCCGGCTTCATGGCGGACTTGATTGTGAGCTGTTCGTCAAGCACGGTGATGCCCTTGCAGGGTTCGAGCATTGCTCGGATAAGCTTTCCGGCTGCGGGTGCCCACGAACCGTTCTCGATGATACCGACGGTGCGGTTGGTGAGCGCGTGAGCAGTTATGTCATGCAGCAGCTCCTCCATTTTGATGAAGATGCCGTTGTTGTATGTCGTTGTGGCGAAGATGATGTGGCTATAGCGGAAAGCCTCGGCTACCGCGTAGGAGGTATGGGTCATGGAAGCGTCGATCATCTTCACGGGTATGCCTTTTTCGCGCAGCTTAACGGCGCAGAGTTCCGCGGCGGACTGGGTGTTGCCATAGACCGATGTGTATGCGAGAAGAACGCCCTTCTCCTCGGGTTCGTACTTGCTCCAGAGGTCGTATTTGGCGATGATGCTGTCGATCTCGTGTCTCCACACAAAGCCGTGGAGCGGGCAGATATAGGCGATATCAAGTCCGGCAGCCTTTTTGAGCACTGCCTGCACCTGTGAGCCGTACTTGCCGACGATGTTGCAGTAGTAACGGCGGGCTTCGTCGAGATAGTCGCGCTCGAAGTTCACCTCGTCCGCGAATACCGCGCCGTCGAGTGCGCCGAAAGTGCCGAACGCGTCCGCCGTGAACAGTACCTTGTCTGCCGCGTCGTATGTCATTATGACTTCCGGCCAGTGTACCATAGGCGCAGCGACGAACGAGAGGGTATGTCTGCCGGTTTCGAGGGTATCGCCCTCTTTCACGGTCTGAACGCGCTCTGCCGGCAGCGGGTACATGAACTGTGAGATCATGGTATTGGCTTTCGCGCTGGTTATGACTTTAGCTTCCGGGAACATTGCGAGGACGACTCCGAGCGTTGCGGAATGGTCGGGTTCCATGTGCTGAACGATGATGTAGTCGAGCTTGCGTCCACCGAGCGCATAGCGCAGGTTATCGAGGAACTGGTCGCATATCGCCTTATCAACCGTGTCGAACAGCACGGTCTTGTCGTCTTTCAGCAGGTAGGAGTTGTAGGAAACGCCCTCCGGGACGGGATAGACCGCTTCAAACAGCGAGAGTTTGCGGTCGCTGCCGCCGAGAAACGTGAGATCGTCGGTTATCTTTCGTGTGCAGTGCATGGGGTGGCTCCTTTCTTTGCCGCAGCAGCGGCGGGGGATTGTTTTGTGCGGTAACAAATAACGCAGTTTTGTTTCTGTTTCGCACGCGGCGGGTGCAGTGCCTTTTTCGCCGTTCTCTGCCGGCGTTGCGACTTACTTTCTGCCCGAGCGGCAGAAAGTAAGCAAAGAACGCGTGTCGCGCTCGTCGAAGCAGCTTGCGGGTATCGCGGACGGCTTTTAATGCTGTCGTGTAAACTCGGTGTATTCTGCGATTAGCAGATTTTGGCGCAGGCAAGCTCTTCTCCATTCGCGCGACGGAAGTTGTGCAGATTCGTTCCCGCAGATGTGTCGCCGCGCACCCTGCCATTGGAACATTCTGCCCCTCGAAACGTGCGGATTGGCAGGCACACAGAGTACCGGTTACCCTCCATAGCGGTGCTGCGCCTCCGGCGGGTATCGCACAGGGGGCATTACGATTACAGCGCGGATTTGTGGGCGGGTGCGGTTCCCGCATACGTTAGCTTTGGGTTCGGACTAAGGGACAAGCACCGTTCCCGTTTCGTTAGCTTTGGGGCGCTGCTGAGTTCGTAGGTTTTGGGCTTTTGGGGGATTTTATGAGGCTTTTCAATACGCAGGATTCAGCGTTTATGCCGCGAAAGCCTATTGACAATGAGTTTGAGTGTGGTAGGCTGCCCGTGCTGCCGGACTACCGCGCTCATCGAGGCTCATTGTCAATAGGATCGTGGAATAAATGCGGTCATATCACCGCAGATCCTTATATTGGTTTAAAGCCTCAATAAGCTGTGCAAGCAGCATATTTGTTTCATTCTGACTTTCGTTCAGTTTATCAATGCCTGCTAAAATGTTGCCGAGGGCAACAAGTACCGCCAGAACAGTTATTCCGATCAATGCACCCGCGATCAATCCGGCTAACTGATTTTCTGATATACTCAGACCTGCGTACGATAAACCTAAAAAGCATAGAAAACCTGTTATGACAAGGACTGTTTGTATTTGTTTGTTATTCATAGAATTATACAGTTCTCCGGTTACAGATGTTTATATGCCGATTATTTCGTCCCGAAAATGCGGTCGCCGCCGTCGCCTATGCCGGGGACGATGTACTGATCGTCGTTCAGGTGATCGTCGAGCGCGCCGCAGAAGATGTCGATATCCGGGTGCTTTGACTGCACATACTCAACGCCCTCGGGGCAGGTCACTACCGAAATCACCTTGACCGCTTTCGCGCCCGCGTCCTTAACAACGTCTATCGCCTTTACAGCAGTCTTTCCGGAACCTATCATAAGGTCGAGGATTATCACCTCGCGCTCCTCGATGTCAAACGGGAGCTTGCAGTAATATACCTGCAATCCGTCCGGCATGGTTTCGGAACGGCAGATTCCGATATGTCCCACTTTCGCTGCCGGTACGAGCGCAGTCGCGCCGTCCACCATTCCGAGTCCCGCGCGAAGTACGGGAACAAACGCCACCTTGCGCCCGGAGATAACGTTCGAGTTCGCAATAGCTATCGGTGTCTGCACCTTTATCTGCTTGAGCGGCAGGTCGCGCGTAGCTTCGTAGGTCATGAACATCGTGACTTCCTCAACAAGCTCGCGGAACTCCTTAGAGCCGGTGTTCTTGTCGCGGAGAAGAGTTATTTTGTGCTGCAAAAGCGGGTGATCCAGAATGTGAAGTTTTTCGTTATTGTACATTGTTCTTTGCCTCCAGTGCGGATATTTTGTCTATGCGGGTCTTGTGCCTGCCGCCCATGAACTCCGTGTGCAGCCACACGTCAAGTGACTCGGTCACAGAGCCGATGCCCATTGTGCGTCCGCCGAAGCAGATAACGTTCGAGTCGTTGTGCAGCTTCGTGTACTTCGCGGAATAGTAGTCGTAAGCAAGCGCCGCGCGGATACCCGGTATCTTGTTCGCCGCTATGGAAATGCCGATACCCGTTCCGCAGATCAGTACGCCCTTGTTGTCCGGGCTTTCAAGTACCTTCGCGCAGACCGCTTCCGCTATATCCGGGTAGTCAACCGGTTCGCCGCCGCAGCCCATGTCCTCATACTCAAAGCCGCTGTCTTTCAGATATGCGATCAGTGCAAGCTTCATTTCGTACCCGCCGTGATCGCAGCCAATGTATATCATTGCTGTCACTCCTTTGTGTTACTGTTGACAATTTTATTTCAGTGTGTTATAATTAAAGAAGAAAAACAGACCGTGTTTCTGACAGGAGGTGTTATCATGTCAAATCAGGAATTATGCCTGCTCCTCGAAAGCGTTCTTGCTCTTATCGAGACAGGGAACAGTGACCGCGCCGCCGAGGTAATCAAAAACGGTATAAAGCGGATAGACAAGGAATACAAAAGGTCAGAAGATGACAAGAATGACTGAACTCAGGCTCCCGTATCACCGGGAGCTTGTTCTTTTTCTGACCGCCGTATTCAGAAATCATTCACTCAGGGGATCTTTACATATCTCCGCTCCCGCTCAGCTTCGCCAGACGTTCGCGCTCCGCCTGCGGGAGACGCAGATACTGCGGCATGAGCGCCGCCGCGTCGATGTCCGGGTACTGCTCAGCCGCGAGACATACTCCCACCCCGTTCTGATATCGCAGCGGGGCAGGGGCAAGCATTATCCTCCCGCCGCCGAAACGCTCACTGCACAGTTCCGCGCCGTCGCCTACAAGCATTACCGGCGCATCATCGAACTTTCCGTCAAGTTCCGCTTTCAGTTCGTCGCACTTTATCGCGCGGTCATCGCACAGCCGTGTGACTGTACCGCCTTTTACCTCAAACAGCGCATTATACACCTGTCCGCAGCGTGCGTCCATTACTGCACAGACAACACCCTCAAACAGCGTGAGATTATATGCCATTGCGTGAAGCGTGGAAACCGCACGGACAGGCTTTCCCAGCGCGTAGGCTATCCCTTTGACCGCCGAAATGCCTATGCGCAGTCCCGTGAAAGAGCCGGGACCCGCGTTCACCGCAAGCACGTCGATATCGTTCAGCGTTAGCTGCGCATTGACCAGCATATCCGTTATCATCGGCATGAGGGTCTGTGAGTGGGTTATCCTGTTGTTGATGAAACTCTCCGCTATCACGCGCCCGCTGCCGCAGACTGCCGCACCGACGCTTACCGCGGAGCTGTCTATTCCTAAAATATTCATTTAACCTTCCTAACAGTTATTCTTCTGGAGTTTTCGCCGGTCTTTGCGATATCGACTGTGCGGACGTGTTCGAGTTCGTTCGCGAGTTCCGGTATGTTCTCGCTCCACTCGACGCAGATTATGCCGCCGCGGTCGAGATAATCGAAGAACCCGGTTGCGTACAGTTCATCGAGGTCGCCTATACGGAACAGGTCGAAATGGAACACGGGCGGGTCGCAGTTATACTCGTTGACAATTGCGAACGTGGGGCTTGTGACGGTATCGGGGTAGCCGAAATGCTTTGCGATACCCTTTGTGAAGTGGGTCTTTCCGGCACCCATTTCACCGGTGTAAAGGACGGTATCACCGGGATCCAGTGACCCGGCGAACCGTTCTGCCGCCGCGATAGTTTCCTCGGCGGAATTTGTTTCAAAAATCAAACTTTCTGTATCTGTCATAACTAATATTAACATTCACACAAATCAGACTTCCGATCTGTTAAGAGAGTATCGAGTCTCCGTGAAACGGCATGGGTGCAGGGTCCTCCCTGCCTCGAGGGTCCAGGGGCTGAGTAAGCCCCGGCGGGGGTGAAACGGGGGCAGAGCCCCCTCTTCTCTCTCAAATCTCTTAAAAAACGCTCCAAGGGATCCAAGGCGGCAGCCTTGGTCGAGTCCGGGGCGACGCTCCGGCGGAGTTTGAGGCAGAGCCTCATCGCGCGCAAGCGCTTAAAACAGACCTGAGATATTGCCGGCGTCGTCGATGTCGATACCGTAAGCTGCGGGCTTTTTGGGGAGACCGGGCATGGTCATGATATCGCCGGTATAGACTACAACGAAGCCTGCGCCGGAGGACACTTTGAGGTCACGGACGGTGATATTGAAATTCGTGGGTTTGCCGAGTTTTGCGGGATCGTCCGACAGCGAATACTGGGTCTTTGCGACGCAGATCGGGAGTTTGTCCATACCGATCTCCTCGATCTTTTTGAGAGCCTTTTCGGCTGCTGCGGTGAAGATAACGCCGTCTGCGCGGTAGATCTCGCGGGCGAGAACACCTATCTTCTCCTTGATCGGGAGGGAAGCGTCGTAGAGGGGCTTGAAGCTGCTCTCGGGGTGTGCTTCGACAGTTGCAAGCACCTTGTTTGCGAGTTCTATGCCGCCCTCTCCGCCTTTGAGGAACACATCGGAGAATGCGACTTCAACGCCTTTCTGTTTGCAGTAGTCGGTCACATAAGCTATTTCGGCATCGGTATCGCTTGCAAAATGGTTGACTGCAACGACTACCGGAACGCCGAACTTGTGCATATTCTCGATATGCGTGCCGAGGTTTACGATACCGGCTTTGAGAGCATCGAGGTTTTCGGTGCCGAGTTCGGTCTTGGGAACACCGCCGTTGTATTTGAGGGCGCGGATAGTTGCGACAAGCACCACGCAGACGGGTTTGAGACCGGCGAAACGGCACTTGATATCGAAGAACTTCTCCGCGCCGAGGTCGGAACCGAAGCCTGCTTCGGTGATGCAGTATTCGCCGGTTTTGAGGGCGAGTTTTGTTGCTCTTACGCTGTTGCAGCCGTGAGCTATGTTGGCGAAAGGTCCTCCGTGAATGAACGCGGGGTTGTTTTCGAGGGTCTGAACGAGGTTGGGGTTCACAGCGTCCTTGAGGAGCGCAGCCATTGCACCCACAGCATTCAGGTCGCGAGCGAAAACGGGCTTTCCGTCGTAGGTGTAAGCAACGAGAATGTTGCCGAGACGCTTTTTGAGGTCTGCAAGGCTGTCCGCTAAGCAGAGTATCGCCATTACCTCGCTTGCGACGGTGATGCGGAATCTGTCCTGACGCGGAACGCCGTCAACGCGCGTTCCCATACCGATAACGCAGTTGCGGAGTGCGCGGTCGTTCATGTCAAGGCAGCGGTCGATCTGTATCATGCGGGGGTCTATGCCGAGTTCGTTGCCCTGCTGGAGGTGGTTGTCTATGATAGCGCAGAGCAGGTTGTTTGCGGCTGTGATGGCGTGCATATCGCCGGTGAAGTGGAGGTTGATGTCCTCCATGGGGACTACCTGCGAGTAACCGCCGCCGGCAGCGCCGCCCTTGATGCCGAATACGGGACCCAGCGAGGGTTCACGCAGGGCAAGGACTGCTTTTTTGCCGAGCCTGTTCATAGCTTCCGCGAGACCTATGCTTGTGGTGGTCTTGCCTTCGCCGGCGGGAGTGGGGTTGATAGCGGTAACGAGTACAAGCTTGCCGTCGGGCTTGTCGGAAAGGCTGTCGATGACTTTCTGCGGGATCTTGGCTTTGTAGTGTCCGTAGGGTTCGAGGTCATCGGCTTCAATACCGAGTTTTCCGGCGATCGTGTTGATCTTGGCAAGTTTTGCCTGCTGTGCGATTTCGATGTCTGTCAGCATTTTCATTCTCCTTCGTTGTCCTGTTCCGGTTTTTTCATTGCATCGAGGATACCGTCTATAAGCGAGTTAGCCTTATCGGGCGCACCGGCTTCGAGGAGCGTTTTCACGGCAAAAAGCACTGTGAGCAGTTCAAGCTTGTTGCCGGGCGGCATTTTCCGCACCGAAGCGAGAAGCTCGTCCGTAAGTTCGAGTGCTTTATCGGTTTTCCCGCTGTCTGTCAGCGCTCTGACTGCAAGTGAAACGGTCAGTAGTTCAAGCTTTGCCATGATATATCCTCCTTTTTTCGGCAGTTTCCTGTGCGTACAAAGACATTATAACATATTTCCGTGATTATTGCAATATCAACCGGAAAATTTTATATTCAGGTGTTCGGCGGGGGGACAGGTTGGAAAAACTGCACATAAAGCGGGGCAAAGTTTTGTTGAAACGGACGTTTTTTCGGAAAAAGCGCGGAAAGTCTCCACAAACGTCCCGTTTTATGGTATAATCATAGGTACGCAGAAAAAATGCCGTGATACCGCTCCGGACGGGGGCGGTATCTGTACGGGGCATCTGACGTTTACGGAAAGAGGTGTGCTTTATGAAAAATATCAGGATAGCCGGACTTGACATCAAGTGGTTCATTATCATTGCGGTCATAGTAGTGGCGGGCTGCGCTCTGAACGTACTGCCTGCCGGAATGGTGGGAGCTTTCCTGTTTCTGATGATATTCGGCGCGCTGCTGAATCAGATAGGGAACGTAACGCCGTTTGTAAAGACGTTTCTGGGCGGCGGCGCTATCGTCTGTATCTTCGGCGGGGCGGCGCTTACCTACTGGAACATCATTCCCGCAGATGTAACGGAGAACTGCACCACGTTTATGAAAAGTGCGGGATTTCTTGATTTCTACATATCCGCGCTGATAACCGGCTCGATACTCGGAATGAACCGCAGACTGCTCATAAAGGCGGCGGTAAGGTATCTGCCCTGCATTATCGGAGCGGTTGCGGGGGCGCTGGGACTTGTGGCGCTGTTCGGCAACATTTTCGGAATGAACGCGGGTGAGTCGATAGCCTACATCGGGATACCGATAATGGGCGGCGGAATGGGCGCGGGTGCTGTGCCTATTTCAAAGGTATTCGAGAGTGCGCTGGATATCCCGTCGGAGACGATACTCAGCAGGCTTGTTCCCGCCGTTGCGCTGGGCAACGCGCTTGCTATCGTGTTCGGGGGACTGCTCAACAAGCTTGGCAGCGCTGTCCCGAAGCTCAGCGGGAACGGGAAGCTTGTTATCTCGAAGGACGACTCTCTCAAAGAGGAACACAAGGAACTGAAAGTCGAGGGCATCGAGAACTACGCTGTGGGCGTTATCATCTCCACCGCGTTCTTCGCTCTCGGAACGGTGATCTCGTCCCTTGTGGGGAAGCTGGGGCTGGAGATACACCCCTATGCGTGGATGATAATTTCGGTGGCTGTGGTGAAGTGTCTCGGGCTTATTCCGGAAAAGTATGAGGACGACGCGGCGCTGTGGTACAGCTTTGTTTCAAAGAACTGGACAGCCGCGCTCATGCTCGGCATCGGCATTGCCTACACGGACATGGGGCAGATAATCGAGTCGTTCTCGCCGCTGTATCTTGTTCTTGTATTTGTGACAGTTCTCGGCGCGGTGCTGGGTTCGGGTCTTATCGGCAGGCTTGTGGGATTCTATCCTATCGAAGCCGCTATAACCGCGGGACTTTGCATGGCGAACATGGGCGGTACGGGAGATGTGGCTGTGCTTATGGCGGCAAAGAGAATGGAGCTTATGCCGTTCGCGCAGATCTCCTCGCGGCTCGGCGGCGCGTTTATTATCCTCATGGCATCGTTGCTTGTGCCTGTATTCTTCGGTTGATCCGGGGCTTTTCGGCGGGGGAGAGAACCCGCTTGACATCATTTGGCGAATGTGATATAATTGCACTGTGTTCCGGAAGAGAACCGGGCTCTATCTTACGATCAGGAAAGGATAACAGCTATGAGAAAACAAATCAAATCGGCTGCGGCAGCCGCGCTTGCGGCAATGCTTGCGGCTGCGAACTGCGTACCGGTCAGCGCGGCGGGCAAGCTCTCACTTACCAAGGACGATCTTGTGAAAGCCCTTTACATTCTGGGCTACGAAGAAGCTCCGCCTTACGAAGTGAAGCGTCAGCCTGACGTTGATACTTCCGGGCTTCCGTCAAAGTTCGACCTGAGAGACGTTGACGGCAAGAACTACGTTTCCCCGGTCAAGATCCAGAATCCGTGGCTTACCTGCTGGAGCTTCGGCGCTACCGCGGCTGCCGAAACAAGCATTGCTTACGAAAAGGGTCACGATTACAATAATGATACCGGAAGCGACGAGGACGCTTTGTTCGACCTGTCCGAAAAGCACCTCGCGTGGTTCGCCTACACCGCGCTGCCTGAGGATTCAAAGGAATTTCCGTCACAGGCGGGAGAGGGCTATCGGTTCACTTACTTTGACGAAGCAGATGCC
Source organism: Ruminiclostridium sp. (assembly GCA_017941355.1). Taxonomy (GTDB): domain Bacteria; phylum Bacillota; class Clostridia; order Oscillospirales; family Ruminococcaceae; genus Ruminiclostridium_E. The sequence goes on from JAGAWN010000186.1 coordinate 31,058, forward strand.
GAAGAGATATCCAGAACGGTATATAACCAGGGCGGTTTTATGAACTACGCCACAGCGGTGTATTCTTCCGGAATGGGTCCCAACCTTGAGGGGGTAGTGCCTTACGAGGAGACTACCAAAAAGGACGTGGCAGGAATAACGCTTTATGTATATGAGATATCTCCGACCGGCGGATTTACCTGTACTAAAACAGAATATGACACGTCCGAAACAACTGTCGAGGAACTCAGAAAAGAGTGGACGGAAAAGGGATACATCGAAGACGAAACTCCTGACGGCGCAGAGATGGCATATTGGATCGTTTCTTCGGGAATGTCCCAGGTGCCGCTGACCCCGGAGCAGCAGGAAAAGATGAATGAAGAGATGGGCGGAGAGACCCAGAAGCATTTCATAGCTTTTATGGACACCTCCACCGGCGACTGGACGCTTGACGAGAGCCAGCGCTTCATGAGCTTTTACACGCTCAAAGACGGAAATATGCTGCCCTGTCCCGCTCTCGAAGGCGAGAACGGCGAATACATCTTCAATCAGGCAGGCGTTGACGCGATAAAGTCCGAGGTCGTGAACGGAAGAGCGGTTTCGATAACGTTCCTCGCGGATCAGTCCAGCCCCGAAGACGAGATAGCGGCAAACGGCGAGAGCTACATCAGCTTTGTCGATAAGGACGGCAATTTCACAAAGGATAAGCTTGCGGAATACTGGACACATTACACATACGACAAGGACTACGATCCCGCAGACAAGAACTCCGTGAACAAAAAGGTCAGCATGAATCACGCCGTCTGCATCGTAGGCTATGACGACGATTTCCCGAAAGAATATTTCAGAGATCCGAAAGGAACTATCGGCGGCAACGGCGCGTTCCTCGTGAAGAACAGCTGGGGCGATGCCCAATACAACGAGAACGGCGATCTGATGACCACATGGGGCAACGCGGGTACAGGCTACTTTTGGCTGTCCTACTACGATCAGAGTCTCGATCTTCCCGAAAGCTTCGATTTCGAGACAGAGAGCGAGTATGTTCCGCACAACATAGATATGTACGACTTCCTCCCCAACGGCGGACTTAAAAGCAAGTCCTTTGACGGCGATGTGTATATGGCAAATGTGTTCACGGCACAGAGCAACTGCACAGTCCGCTACATCGGTCTTGAAAGCGCTGAGGCTGACATCGACGTGGATTACAGCGTATATCTGCTGAACGATGACGCAAAAAGCCCGATCGACGGCGAGCTTTTCGCGGAGGATACCGAGCATTTCGACTACGCGGGCTATCATGTTGTCGATATCGGCAAGACATGGTATCTGCCCAAGGGCGCGAAGTATTCCATAGTTGCAAAGGCAGGCGCGGACGGCAAGAGCGAACTCTACTACGCGGAAGTTTTCAACGAGAAAGATATAACGGGTGAAGGTATGCTCCCCGGCGCAACCTATGACATGAGCATAAACGGCATCGTGAACCCCGGCGAAAGCTTCGTGGGAACAAGCCTTGAGGACTCCGGCGCATGGGTGGATTGGTCTGACGTTGTTACTGAAATGAGAGAGAGCAGCCTTGAAGTTATACCCCACGGCATTGCGTATGACAACTTCCCGATCAGAAGCTATCCGCAGACCGAACCCTACACCATATTCAACCTGAACAGCGAACCCGAAAAGGAGATCTACAAGGTCGGCGACAAGATCACAGGCTATGCTGTGGTACAGAACAACAGCGGCTATGATCTCAGCGAACTCGGTGACATCTCCCTCGCGGTGAATATCGGCGGCGTTAAGAACTTCCCCATCGGCAGGATCTCGACTCTGAAACCCGAAGAGAGCAAGATGTTCACTTACGAATACACCGTGACTGCGAAAGACGCGGCTGCGGGCAAGCTCACAAGCACGGTCTCCGTACTGTTCGACGGCGTTGAAGCCGATTCCGGCGCGCTGTTCGCGGAGACTCTCACATTCACTGTCAATACCGAAGAGAGCGGTTCGTCCGTTGACGGCGCTTCCGACAAGAACCCCGCTACCGGCAGCGAGATATTCTCGCTCGCAGTTCTCGCGGGTGCTGCGGCGGCAACTGCGTTCGTAAGCAGAAAACGCAGATAAGAGAAGCGGGGCTTTCCTGCGGGGGCGGGAAAACCTTTTTCCTGCACCCCCTCCCTCTCCCAAAAGGACTTTACTCCGTGAGGCTGTTTTCCGCAATGGGCGGGTCATCTGCCCCGCAGCCGTTATTCTCTGCCGGAGAGTACAATAACAGCAAGTATAACAGAAAAGACCTGCCGTGAAGCGGGTTTTTTCGTTTTTGGCAGATGTATTGACCTCCGTGAAACGGCAATATCCATACAGATATGCACATATACCGCATGATATACAATATGTTGTATATCATTGCAGAAAATTAACCGGGATATTTATGCAAAATGTAGAAATAAAGTCACGCATACAAAAAAAGCTTTTAATCCCGTTTCGGATGTGATATAATATTTATGGTGTATGTTCAGCCGGAAGACGGACATACGCCGGAATGATCCGATATTGGAAGGAAGGAAAACAATGAACAAAAAATTTCTGAAATTTACGGCGGGCGCGGTTGCGGTAATGCTCGCCGCGGCTGAAAGTGTGCCGGTCTATGCGGCAAAAAGCGCACTTACCGCGAAAGATTTCGTGAATGCTATCCACGAAAACGATCTGCTGCTGGATAAGAATAAGCGCGAGGATGATGAGCTTACTCCGACGAAAGTGGGTGACAGATCTCCCGTTGTGGATACTTCCGCACTTCCGTCAAAGTTCGATCTCAGGGACGTTGACGGCAAGAACTTCGTTTCCCCGGTAAAGGACCAGTCACCGTTCGGTACCTGCTGGAGCTTCGGTGCTACTGCGGCGGCGGAAACCAGCATCGCATACGCAAAGGATCACGACTACAATGCCGAGACAGGCAGCGAAGAGGACAATCTGTACGACCTGTCGGAAAAGCAGCTCGCTTGGTTCGCATATACGGCGCTCCCGCAGGACGTACGGGGATTCGCTTCCCAGGCAGGCGAGGGTTATCATCTTGTAGGCGAGGAGGATATGACGCTCGATGAGAGAACCAGCCTGATCTACAACATCGGCGGCGGAATGAACTACGCCACCACCGTGTATTCCGCGGGAATGGGTCCCGAACTTGAAGCGATCATGCCTTATGCGCCGACCACCGACAAGGAGTACCCGTGCAAGATGGTTATAGGCTGCAACGTAGGCGAGGACGGCTCGGTGAAACAGGAAGATGTTTTTACCGATTACTATTACGGCGGTAGGATGACCAATGATGAAATAGCAGCCGAATGGACAGAAAAGGGCTATGAACCGGCAGATTTCAATACGGTCAGAGAAATATACAATTTCGTTGTGGAGGGCGGCACAAAGCTTCCCGATTACACCGGAGAAGGGGAAAAGCTGTTCACGGTCATTGACACTGTCTCCTCGGGCGACTGGACGATAGACGAAGATATGAGGTTCCTGTCTTTCTACCACCTGAAAGACGGCAATCTTCTGCCCTCACCGGCGAGTGAGGACGAGAACGGCGCTTATGTGTTCAATCAGACAGGCGTTGACGCTATAAAGTCCGAGCTTGTGAACGGCAGAGCGGTGTCGATAGCTTTCAAAGCGGATCAGTCCCAGCCCGGCGAAACGCTCTCTGAGGACGGGGATCGCTTTATGAACTTTGTGGATAAGGACGGTAATTTCATCAATGACAGACTGGCGGAATACTGGACTCACTATACTTACGATGTAAACTATGATCCCGACGACAAGAACTCCGTGAACGGTATTGTCGAAGCGAACCACGCGGTCTGCATAATCGGATATGACGACGATTTCCCGAAAGAGTACTTCCGTGACCCCAAGGGTACATTAGGCGGAAACGGCGCGTTCCTTGTGAAGAACAGCTGGGGAAAAGTCAAGTACGACGATGACGGCAATATCACAAGCACATGGGGCAACGCCGGTACAGGCTGCTTCTGGCTCTCCTACTACGATCAGAGCCTTATTCTTCCCGAAAGCTTCGAGTTCGATATGGACAACGATGACGCAGTGCGCAATATAGATATGTACGACTTTGTTGCGAGCTTCAGCAATACTTCTGTTGATTTTGACAGCGACGTATATATGGCGAACGTGTTCACGGCGCAGAACAACTGCACTGTCCGCTTCATAGGTCTTGAGACTGCGGAAGCCGATACCGACGTGGAGTACAGCGTGTATGTTCTCGATGAGGGAGCGACAAGCCCTGTTGACGGCGTATGCGTGGCTACAGCGAATGAGCATTTCAACTACGCGGGCTATCATACCGTGGATCTCGGCAAGACCTGCTATATCGGCGGCGGAATGAAGTATTCCGTAGTTGTAAAGGCTTCGGCAGGCGACAAGAGCAGCATCTTCTTCAACGAGCTTATCAATCCTTTCGGATACGACGAAGAGCTTACCAGAGAGACTCGCGGTGTTCCTTACTCAACAGCAATTGTGAACCCCGGCGAGAGCTTTATCGGTACCAGCCTTGACGATGCGAACGCGTGGAGCGACTGGTCGGATATCATTTCCGAACTGAGAACTCTCAACGCCGATCTCAACGACGACTGCTTCGAGTACGACAACTTTACGATAAGAAGCTATCCGCAGACCGAGGCTATCACAGTTCTGCATTTCCCTGATGATCTTGAAAAGGACACCTACAAAGTCGGAGAAACGATAACCGGTGTCATCATAGTCGAGAACAACGGCTTCTACAAGTTTGACAAGGAAGACGAACTTAAACTTTATGTTACGATCGGTCAGAGCGATACCGAGCATCTCGTAGCGGAGATAAAGAAACTCGGATTCGATCAGACCAAGACCTACACCTACAAGTACACCGTGACCGAAAAGGACGCTGCCGCAGGCGAGATCGCAAGCACCGTCAAGGTGAAGATGATGGGTGAGGATCTCAATGAGTTCGCGCTCTTCGATGATACTTACACTTACACCGTCAATGTTCTTCCTGCCGAGTCCGACACCGATGCGGCTGTTTCCGTGGAGTCCGAGTCTCCCGACAAGAACCCCGCTACCGGCACAGAGATCTTCTCCGTTGCAATTCTCGCGGGCGCTGCCGCTGCTGTTGCGTTCGTAAGCAGAAAACGCAGATAACGCCGGTTGTAATAAGATTATCGGTGTATCCGATGCATTCCGGATATATTGATATATAAATTTATTCAAAGGAGTATTATAACATGAACAAAAGACTCAAAAGAACGATCAGCGCCGTGCTTGCAAGTGCAGTAATGCTCACTGCGATGACAGGCACACAGGTATTTGCCTCGGCGGACAGCACATCTGTTACCGCGACAGCAACAGCCGAAAAGACCTACAAAGTCGGAAGCAAGAGCGTAAACACTTATTTCTTTGCATACAGCGATCAGAAACAAAAGACAAAGCTTTACTTCATGAACGGAGTCAACGATGTTCCTTATATTGAGATCGATGACATGGTACAGTACCTGATAGCACTAATGCAAATGAAATATCAAGGGACCTACGATCTTAAGGTGGAAAAAGACGGCGATACCGTTACCCTCGCAAGAGAGAGCGGCTATACGGCAACGATCAACTTTGCCGATGACACCATTTTTTACTGGGATTTTGACGGCTTCAACACAGCGGAAAGCAAGACTCTGATAGATATTATCCTCACGGTCTGGGATACTGCCGAGGGGATCACCGGACTGAAAACAGTCAAATCTACCGAGCGCTACGGCACCCCCGTTACTATGAACGCGGCAGATTACGGCATAGATTTTGTTCGTAAGGGAGACAAGTATTACATACCCGTTCAGACCTTCTCCGATATATTCCTGTCACCCGGAATGTTAGGTGTGGCTCTCTATAACGGAAGATCTCTCATATTCTGTCGGGGAGAACAAGCAGAATTTTACGCTGGCGGCAAATACACCCAGCTCGGACAGGTGTATTACGGAAAGAACGGCAAGTACGCGAACAATAAGATCAGCGAGGAGCTTGCAGCATTCAGCGCGTGTGAGTTCTGCTTTGCAATGGATAATCTTTACGGATTGAGAGAAAAGCACAGTATAGACAGCTTCAAAACACTTTTACTGCAGAGAGAGTCCGGTTACAAGCTGTTTTCGACAAAATCAAAGACAATAGACAGGGAGCTTCACTCGATAGTTACCGACGTCATTGATGACAGACACACCACTTATTCGATAAGTTCTTATGCTTCCGGAGTTGATTATGCAGATACTCTTGGTGAAAAATACGGCAGCGGATACGCTATAAGTACGATCGCCGACAGCTTCAATGCACATAGGACTGAAAGAGCAAAGTTTTATCCCGACGGTGTTCCCGCTTACGAAGAGGTCGGAGATACAGCATATATCACGTTCGACAAATTCGAAGTGGATATGGCATATATAGATCAACTCAATTACGATGATCCGAGTACCATTGCGGGTACTTTCGGCGCGATCTCGTATGCGGTCAACAAGATAAACCGCAAGGACAGCCCCATAAAGAATGTTGTTCTTGACCTTTCCTGCAATACCGGCGGAGGTGCTGACGCGGCAGTATTCACTATCGCCGCTTTCCTCGGCAAGGCAGGCATCAGCGTCGAAAACTCAAAGAGCGGCGCTCTCGTAACGAACTACTATAAGGCAGACACGAACTTCGACGGCAAATACAATTCCAAAGATACACTCGCAGGCAAGGGACTCAATCTCTTCTGCCTTGCCTCTCCGGTAAGCTTCTCCTGCGGAAACCTCGTTCCCTGCGTATTCAAGGAGGATCCTAATGTGTCCATAATCGGTCAGAAGTCCTCCGGCGGCGCTTGCACGGTAGGCACTATCTCCACGGCAACAGGCGCGGTAATGAACATTTCCAGCAACTTCCGCCTGAGCTACACAAAGAACGGTTCGTTCTATGACGTTGACCAGGGTGCGGAGCCGGATTATGCAATTTCCAAGCTCGAACATTTCTATGACAGAGAGTGGCTCACAAACTACATCGACTCGCTTGCATGAGTGAGTAATGGGGAAGCCTTCAGGCTGCGCTTTGAAGCATTTCGCGGCTGACGGGCAGACATTGATAATAACGCAGAAAACGCAGGACTCGTGTCCTGCGTTTTTTATGTAACTCTTACGGCGACAAAATCTCTTGCTATGATCGTTGACATTTCCCTCAGAATGCAATATAATGAATATAAAAATACCTGTCTGTCACAGAAAGGAGTTCAAACAATGAGCGACAAGCTGTACACGCCCGCAAACCCGGATTCGCAGAAATGTGTGGGGAATGTGCTTAAATTCCTGTCCGACATCACATACGACAGGATAGTTACGGGTCAGCACACTCAGACCATGGCAATGGAGGAACTGCACCACATCAGGGATATCACCGGAAAGGAACCGGCTCTGCTGGGTTTTGAACTGCTGTCATACTCGCCGAACATCAACTATCTCGATACCGACGAGGAATGTATGACGGAAGTGACCGAGAATCACGGCACGCTGAAACGGGCGTGGGAATGGGCGGAGAAGAAAGGTCTGCTGACATTCACATGGCACTGGTTCTCGCCCCTCGGCGGACGCTCGAAATCCTTTTTCAGCGTGAACACCGATTTTGACGCGAGCCGTGCTGTGACAGACGGCACTCCCGAAAACAAGGCTCTGATCTCCGACATGGACGTTATGGCGGGACTGCTCCGTCCGTTCCGCGACAAGGGCATACCGATACTGTGGAGACCGTTCCACGAGAACGAGGGCGGCTGGTTCTGGTGGGGAGCAAAGGGCGCGGACGCGGTAAAGAAGCTTTGGCGCATGATGTTTGAGCGCTACACCCGTGTGCATCATCTCGACAATCTGATATGGGTGTGGAATTCTCCGGCTCCGGACAATTATCCGGGCGACGATACCGTGGATATCATATCGAGGGATATGTACCCGGACAAGCACGTTCACACAAGTCAGAGCGAGATGTATCACGATCTTGTGAAGATCACCCGTCAGCCGAAAATAACGATCATCGGCGAGACCGGCACTCTCCCCGACGCGGACGCTCTGCACAGCGAAAAGATAGGCTGGGCAAGCTATATGTCGTGGTCAAAGGAGTTCTGCCTAAGCGACGAATACACAGCCCCTGAGTTTCTCAAAAGAACCTATCACAGTCCCAACGCCGTCACCCTCGATGACCTGCCGGAGCTTTACTGATAACAGACAGCCTTTGCTGTCGGCGGGGGAGAACCCACTCTTTCCAAAAAGGACTTTGCTCCGTATGTTTGTTTTCTGCAATTGGCGGGTGATCTGCCCCGCAGCCGTTATTGTCTGCCGGACTAAAATCCACTTTGATTTAGCAGAGGGCAGACCGTGTTACCGCTCAGTTTTTGTCATCAAACGCACGCTCTTTGCGCGGCATTGCCTTTATATGCAGCACAGATTAAAAAATTCCGGAAAACCGCAACGCACATTCCGGTTTTCTGCTTATATCAGTGAAAGGGAAAAGTGAAGAATTTCAGATTATTTTCCTCTTTTGTTGACTTATTGTATATTTTGTGATAAAATATAATAAAATTATTTGCATTAATAGCATTTCCGATACGGCGGTCAAACGGTCTGAACTTTGTTCTTTTCCATGCTGACGGCGGGCGAATGAACGCAGTATATCAGACAATTATCATAGAAACATTTTTACCCGGGAGGAACAAAACAATGTCTAAAGAATCGGCAAAAGCGTTTGTACAGGCTATACTTAACGATGAAGAACTCAGACAACGCACAGAAAAAATGAAGCCCGAAGAAGCGATATCTCGCGCAATGGAAATGGGCTACGACTTCACGCTCGATGAACTCAAAGGCGTTAAAGAAGAAGATGTCGAACTCTTCCCCGAAGAACTTGAAGCGGCAGCGGGGGGAGATAAAAAGAATGTCAATCAGCAAAAGTTTATCAATAAAGGTGTGAGGAAAGTACAGGAGGAGGAAAGCGAGCACTGTAATAATGATTTTAATGCCCCCTTACATAATTGGGTACCTACCGGTCACGAGGAAAGACCGGTTTTATGGGGCATATTCGGCGACTATACCAAAGGATATAATCTTTATAAATGCTCCCTCTGTGGCGCGACAAAGGATGAAAGAACATAAGACAATACAACAGGAGGAATAAAAATGTCAAAAGAAGCAGCATCAAAATTCGTACAGACTATACTTAACGATGCGGAACTCCGCATAAAGACAGCAGAAATAAAGCCCGAAGAAATAGTTCCGTTCGCAAAAGAAATGGGCTATGACTTCACGCTTGAAGAACTTAAAGAAGTTAAAGAAGAAGATATAGAACTCTCCCCGGAAGAGCTTGAAAGCGTGGCGGGGGGCGACAGTAAAGCCGTGCGTGATGGAATCAATCAGCACCAGAGATTTAGGAATAAGATTAATCAGGCA
>JAGAWN010000187.1 GCA_017941355.1 Ruminiclostridium sp.
CAAGAACGGCATCGAAACGCTGAAAGAGCTGAGGGCATTGAGTGACAGTCCCAACGCCGATACCCCGGCAATATGTCTCACCGCGAACGCTGTTTCCGGTGCTCGTGAAACATATCTGAACGCCGGATTTGACGACTATCTGACGAAGCCCGTCGAGCCGGAAAAGTTAGAGGATATGCTGATAAAATATCTGCCCGAGGAGAAGCTGCAGGCTGCTGCGGACAATGATGCCGCCGGGAAGCAGTCCACCATTCCGAACTGTGTACGCTCAGCAGATGAGATAAACGTGAAGCATGGGATCAGGCACTGCGGCGACGAGGACATCTATCTCGAAACGCTTATGACATACGCGGAGTCGCTGGGTGACAATGCCGACAGTGCGGAGGCTTTCCTGCGCTGCGGCGATATCGAGAATTTCACCATAAAGGTACACGCGATGAAAAGCACCTCCCGTATGGTAGGCGCACTGCGGCTCGGCGACCTCGCGGAAAACCTTGAAGCTGCCGGACATATCAGTGACACGGCATTTATCACCGCGCACATTGACGAATTTCTGGCACGGTGCAGACGGCTTGCTGAGCAGCTTTCGCCGCTTCTGAAAGGTGACGGTCTGCCGCTGATACCGGACGATGAACTGCACGAAGCGTTCACGCTGATACAGGAATATCTGTCTGTCTCCGATCATGACAGTGCTCTGCAGATAGTTGACGAACTGCGGAAATACAGTTATCCTGAAGATGAGAAACAGCGCTGTGAGGCTCTGAAAAAGGCAGCAATGGAGTTTGACTACGAAAAGATGAATGAAATAATGAGAGATTGACCTAATCAGGTGATAATAATGATAATCGAAACAGAAAGATTAAAACTAAGAGACTTTTCTTTTGATGATTTTGATTCTTTATTTGAAATCCTTTCTGACGAAGAGACTATGGAGCATTATCCCAAACCATTTGACGAAGAAAAAGTCAGAGGGTGGATACAATGGAATATTGAGAATTATGCCAGATATGGATTTGGACTATGGGCGGTAGTTCTGAAGAAAACAGGTGAAGTGATCGGCGATTGCGGAATTACTATCCAGAATATCGACGGTGAGTTTCTACCGGAGATAGGGTATCATATTCATAAGAAATATTGGAGACAGGGATACGGAAGTGAAGCTGCAAAAGCAGTCAGAGACTGGGTATTTGAAAATACAAAATATGATTGTCTGTACTCATATATGAAATATACAAATATAGGATCATATTCAACTGCACTTGCGAACGGAATGAAAAAAGTCAAAGAATATCCTGACGAAAAGAATATGATTTCCTCTGCTTATGCTATAACACGCAAGGAGTGGAAAGCACTAAAGGAAGGAGAACCGAAATGAAAAATAAAGCGTTGGTCGTTATAGACCTTCAGAATGATATTACGAAGAATTATAAAAAGATCATAGGACAGGTCAATGAAGCAATTGATTGGGCAGCGGCAAATGAAATGCATATCATCTATATCAAGCACTACAATCTGTCCGAAAAGACAAGAACATTTAAGCCGGGAACCAAAGGTTCTGAACTGGTCCCTGAACTTAAGGCCGTGTCAGAAAATGTTTTTGAAAAGTCAAAAGCCAGTGCTCTGACAAGTGAAGCCTTCGCCGAGTTTGTTGAGAAAAACAGAATAACAGAGTTTTATATCACCGGCGCAGATGCAACGGCCTGTGTCAAGTCAACAAGCTATAATCTGGTAAAGGCAGGATACAAAGTGCACGTGGTATCTGATTGCGTAACAAGTTATGATCTGAAAAAGTTGGATGAAATGTTTACGTATTATGCGGATAAAGGCTGCGAGGTTAAGAAACTGGATGACTATACAGATGTGAAAATACAATATAAAAGATTAGATGCTGATTGTTTTAACGCACATTCACTGGATTCTTTTGTCCGTCATCAGACAGTGACTGAGTGTTGGAGAAAAGTGGATAATAAATGGGTACTTGTGCATAATCCTTTTGTCGAAAACTGGACAATAGAACAGTGCCGGGAAATCGCTGAAGATATTGAGCATCATATAAACCATGACCAAACAGGTTTTGGCGCATTTGATAGCGAGCGTATTGTTGGCTTTGCGACTGTATCCCATCACTTTTTTGGAGAAACAGCGAATTATGTTGAACTGGTCTGCTTCCAAGTTTCAGAGGAATATCGGCATCGGGGCATTGGGAGGAAACTTTTCACAATGATCTGTGAAGAGGCTCTGCGGCTTGGAGCAGATAAACTGTACATATCGGGTCATTCCTCGAAAGAATCACAGGCGGCATACTACGCGCTTGGTTGTAAGTATGCAGAGGAGATCAATGAGATTCTGGCAGAGAAGGAACCATTTGACGTACAGCTGGAATATATATTATGAAGATAAGGGTATTGACCGATGAATGAAACAATGACGGTAAACGGTAAGACATACCGCGTAATAAAACTGCTCGGCAAAGGAAAGGGCGGTTATTCGTATCTGGTGACGAATGGCGAAAATGACTTCGTACTGAAAAAGATACATCATGAACCGTGTGATTATTACACATTCGGTAATAAACTCAGTGCCGAGCTCCGGGACTATGAGCGGCTGCAAAAAACAGGCATACCGATGCCGGAACTTATTGATGTTGATAAGCAGCATGAGGTCATTCTGAAAGAGTATATCCCCGGAGATACAGTCGCGGAGCATATAAAAACGGGACATTTTGAAGAACGGTGGCTGGACTGTTTGCGGGAAATGTGTGATAAATTATATCCTGCCGGGCTCAACATCGACTATTATCCGACAAATTTTGTCCCCTGCGGTGATAAGCTGTACTACATTGACTACGAGTGCAATGATTATATGGAGAAATGGGATCTTGAACACTGGGGCATAAAGTATTGGGCTTGTGTGAAATTCAGGAATTATCTGGAACAGGATCACGACGCGTTATTTGATTTTCTCGTTGAACTAAATAGCTGCAACAAAAACAATATCAACTGGAACTGGGCAAGGTTTGAATGGATGTACGAGCACAACGATTTCGACAAAAGCCTTATTCATTCCATTGGCTTGTGGGTATGCGGGGAGAGAATTGTCGGTGCCGCGATATATGATATGTATTTCGGAGAAGCGTTCTGCGGAGCGCTGCCGGAGTACAGCTATCTTTATCCGGAGATAATTGATTACACTTATACAAATATGTGTGATGATTCGGGACTTGCTATTGCGGTATGTGACGAAGATGCGGAGAAAAAAGCTGCACTAATAAATGCCGGATTTTCGAAGATCGAACAGCACGAAACCGTAATGAAGCGCTCATTGAACGCTTTGCTGACTGCAAGCCTTTCGACAGGGTTCACAATTATGGAGCTTGACCCTACTGTGCAGACGTACGATTTTCAGTGGCTTTTGTGGCAGGGCTTCGACCATGGCAATAACAAAGAGGAGTTTGAAGCGCAGGAAAAAATAATCCCTCAGATAAGAAAGAATTTTGACCCGCACCTCAGCATTGCGGCTGTTAGTGGATCCGGAGAAAAGGTCGCGTATTGCTGCCTGTGGTATGATGACAGGACGGACTATGCTTACATAGAGCCGCTGTGTACCATACCGGAATACAGAGGAAAAGGCATTGCGAGAGCTTTACTCTTTGAAGCAATGAGCCGCGCGGAAGCACGCGGAGCCGGAAATGCTTATGTGATCTCGGATATGGAGTTTTATGAAAAACTCGGATTTGAAAAGTATAAGCGTTTTTCATTCTATCGCAAGCCCCAAAACGAAAGAATTGGAGATGATTACTGATCAAAATTATGACAAGGAAAAACAATTATTGGGTATATGATTGATCAAATTTTAGTACAGAAAGGATTTTCCTATGGCTTTTGATTATAAAAAAGAGTACAAAGAATACTATATGCCTCCGAAGAAGCCAACGATCGTCACCGTTCCGCAGATGAACTATATCGCTGTGCGTGGTGAGGGCGATCCTAATACTGAGGGCGGAGAATACAAGAAAGCAATCGAACTGCTGTACGGTATCGCTTACACTATCAAAATGAGCAAGAAAGGCGAGCATCAGATCGAGGGCTACTTTGATTATGTCGTACCGCCGTTGGAGGGTTTCTGGTGGCAGGACGGGGTACAGGGTATCGACTATGCCCGTAAGGAGACTTTCAAGTGGGTGTCGCTCATTCGCCTGCCCGATTTTGTAACAATAGCTGATTTCGATTGGGCGATAGAGCAAGCGACTCACAAAAAGAAAATGGATTTCTCTAAAGTAGAGTTTCTGACCTATGACGAGGGCTTATGCGTGCAGTGTATGCACATAGGCAGCTATGATAATGAGCCGGCGACAGTCGCTCTAATGCACGAATACATGACAGCGCAGGGATATTCGCTGGATATTACCGAGAACCGTTTTCATCACGAGATCTATCTTTCCGACGCAAGGAAGGTATCTCCCGACAAGCTGAAAACTGTTATCAGACACCCTATAAAATGAAAGGAGTATTGTTATGAGACTTGACGGATTCGGACTTTTAGTAGATGATATGGGCAAAATGATACGCTTTTACAGAGATGTCCTCGGCTTCGGGATAAAGGAAGCAGAGGACACCTCAAACGTATATCTTGTCAAGGACGGCACGCTGTTCCTGCTCTACGGCAGGAAGGACTTTGAGAACATGACGAGCCGCAAATATGAGTATGTAAAGGGACTCAACGGTCATTCCGAAATCGCACTGTATGTGAACACCTTTGATGAAGTCGATGCAGCTTTTCGTGATGTTGTCAGCAAGGGTGCAACGCCTGTTTTAGAGCCGACCACGGAACCGTGGGGGCAACGCACCTGTTATATTGCAGACCCGGAGGGAAATCTTATTGAGATAGGATCATTCGGCAGACCGTTTGAAAGCAGAGCTTGATCTAAAAATGTGTGGCAATCCGGTGCCATCATGCCCCCAAAAACGCCGATATTTCGATGATGACACGCTTCGTGTCGCCAATGTGACGTAGCAGTTCTTTACTTTTTCACAATCTCATGGTATCCTGAAATCAGCCGAGTGGCAATCAACGAAAGGATATGATACTATGGAAAAGAATGGAAGAAAACTGCTGTTTGCAGGCTCAGGGTTTATGGCGGTGTTTATCATCTGGACGATGCTGATACAGACGGTGGACGTGCAGCCTGTCGGGCAGAACGGGACGAATATCGGCTTTGCCGGATTGAATCAGTGGTTTCATAAGATGACGGGCGTGCATATGACGCTCTACACGGTCACGGACTGGCTGGGACTGGTTCCGATCGCTGTCTGTATGGGATTCAGTGTGATTGGTTTTATTCAGCTTGTCAGAAGAAAAAATCTGTTCAAGGTGGACGGAGATATCCTGCTGCTGGGGGTATTTTATATCCTCGTGATCGCAGGCTATCTGATCTTTGAGATGATACCGATAAACTACCGCCCGCTCCTCATTGAGGGGCGAATAGAAGCCTCCTATCCGTCCTCGACGACATTACTTGTGGTCAGTGTGATGCCGACACTTGCCTTTCAGGTGCAGCGGAGGGTGAAAAGCAATGCTTTGAACTATGCGATATACGCCTGCACTGCTGTTTTCACGCTCTTTATGGTCGTGGGTCGGACGATATCGGGCGTACACTGGCTGACGGATATTATCGGGGCATTGCAGCTGAGTGCAGGGCTGTATCTGTTGTATCACGGCACTGTCAGACTGACGGAGGAACACAAATGGAATTCAGCGAAAAATTACAGACCTTGAGAAAACAAAAAGGTCTGACACAGGAAGAGCTTGCACAGGAACTTTTCGTATCACGCACAGCGATCTCAAAATGGGAATCCGGCAAGGGCTATCCGAGCATTGATTCCCTGAAGGAAATCTCCAAATACTTCTCGGTCACGATCGACGAACTGTTGTCCTCGGAGGAACTCATCACCGCCGCACAGGACGATAACCGTAAAATTATTGCCGATCTGCTCGACTTGCTGACGGGCTGCACAGACATCATGGCGCTGATACTGCTCCTCCTGCCGCTTTACCCGGAGAAACTGGGCGGCACATTTATAGCGGTCAGTTTACTGCGGTATACGCAAATTGCATTGCCGTTCGCCTGTGTCTGCTGGGGATTTATGATCCTGCTGATCGTGGCAGGTGCGGTCAAGGTGCTGATGCATTACAGGCATATCGAAAAGGGATGCAGTGCAGTGACCGTTACTTCCTTTGTGCTGAGCATTATTGCCGTGCTATTTCTGACCGCTGCAAGACTGCCATATGCGGTGACGGTCGTGTTTCTGCTGCTTATTGTCAAGGGAATACTGGTTTTCAGGGAACACAGCGTTTAATGCAACAGACAGTTGCTTGCAGTATGCCTTGATATATGCTATGATATAGGTGAGGTGATATTATGGAAACTAAAAACATCATTCAGGAACTTAGGATAAAGCACGGTATGTCGCAGGAGGAGCTTGCCAACAAGATTTTTGTCACAAGGCAGGCAGTAAGCCGTTGGGAGACAGGCGAGACCGTACCGAACACGGAAACCCTGAAATTGCTGTCCGAATTTTTCGATGTGTCGATAAATACACTATTAGGCGCTCCAAGAAAGCTGATCTGTCAGTGCTGCGGTATGCCGCTTGATGACAGTATCATAAGCCACGAAGCAGACGGCACTCTCAACGAGGACTACTGTAAATGGTGCTATGCCGACGGCGAATACATCTACAGCAATATGGACGATCTGATCGAAATATGTGTGAAAAATATGGTGAGTGCCGAACACCCCGAGAGCGAAGTCAGAGAATATCTGAGGTCGGCTCTGCCGCAGCTTGACTACTGGAAGCGATACGAACAGCTTTCGGACGGCGGAGAGTTTGAGAAGTTCAAGCAAACGCTGATCGCTGAGATCAATGCATTGCAGATTGAGGGTATGCCGAAGTTGGATAAACTCAATGCCCTTGTGGGAAGCTATGTAAATCTGCCGTACAGACTGCCAAACGGAAACGCTGTGAAATTCCTTGACGACAACACGACCTATCTTGGCAACCAGATCGAATGTGAATTCGGCGGTGATCGGTGCTTTGGAGTACTGGCGAATATGGAGTTTATTCTTGTCTGTACCTATGAAAAGGACGGTAAAAATCCCGAGCTTGTAATATACAAAAAACGTTAGTAACATGATTTTAAGGAGAAATGACTTTTGATTAAAAACAGAAAACTGGAGATTGCAGCGTAACCGGGAGGTTTGCTGCAAGCTCACAAGCCTCCCGGAAGTATGGATATAATACACTTTCAGGAGGTATCCCCATGAACAGGGAACATAAGAAAAGACTATTTGAAAAAGGTTATTATAAAACACACCCATGCAATGATACGTTTATTTGTAAGTTCTGCGGCAAAACTGTCGTGCCGACAGGTGCAGGCAGCGATCACCGAAATCATTGCCCATACTGTTTGTCAAGTCAGCATTTGGACAATGAGCCCGGAGACCGTTCGGCAGACTGCGGAGGTATTATGGAGGCAATCAGTGTATGGGTCAGGAAAAACGGCGAATGGGCGATCATTCATCGGTGCAGGATATGTGGGTCGCTCAGCTCAAACCGTATCGCTGCCGATGATAACCCCATGAAGTTGATGTCGATCGCCATGAAGCCGCTTGCAACACCGCCTTTTCCGCTTGAAAAGATCGAGGAAATGACAAGTGCTATGGGCGGTGACGGAGAGTTGAAGTGGTAAATAATAGGGAGGTCGGTTCATGATCACAAAGAACGATATATTTGCATTTCTGAAAAACTGCGGAATAAAGCACGATGACAAACTGACGCTGCACTGTTCTCTGCGTTCGATCGGTAATATCGAAAACGGCGCAGACGGCTTTATAGTTGCATTCAGCGAATATCTTTCGGACGGTCTGTTTATCGTGCCGACGCATACATGGGACAGTGTTTGCAGAAGCGCTCCGTTTTACGATGTCAGATCAACGATTCCTTGCATCGGTACTCTTGCAAGGGTGGCAGCCTTCCGCGCGGACGGTGTCCGTTCCCTGCACCCAACGCATTCGGTGACGGTATTTGGCAAAAATGCAGCAGAATGGGTAAAGGGCGAGGAGCATTCAGCCTCTCCTGCGCCTGTCGGCGGCTGTCTGAGCAGGCTGTACGAAGAATCGGGAAAGGTACTGCTGATCGGTGTAGGCCATGACAAAAACACCTATCTTCATGCCGTTGACGAACGCCTGCAAATCCCTGACAGACTGAATCCCAAACCATTTACGATCACTATAAAAGATCACGAGGGCAATATACTCGTGTCTCCACCGTTCCATACACATTTTACCGCAGCAGCAGACACCTGTGTTTCGGAATACTATCCCAATTACAAGGAGGCATTTGAATATACGGGAGCAGTCACCTATTCACAACTTGGCAATGCCTTGGTTTATGTATGTGATGCAAGGAAGATGACTGATACGGCGCGGGAAATATGGGCAAAAGCTGACAGAGACCTTTGCATCACCCACGAGCCGATACCTGCTGAATACTATCGGTAGAATCATTCGGATTTGCTTAAATATGATCTTTCTCAAACATAAACAAAGCGAGTTGTCATTACATTCTGACAACTCGCTCTTTTCTTTGTTTAATCGTCTGTAACCGCCAATCCCACCCAGCCCCTACAATCGAGTAGGATGCTGCCCATTAGTTGAGCAGCCGACCTCTCACCACCGTGTGTACCATTCGGTACACGGTGGTTCAATAGTCTTCGCAAACATTCAGATAATAGTCGAACAGGGTCATAAAGCCAAGTTCGGCTATTATTTTATCCGTAAGTACGCTGTTGAGCTTAAGCGCAGCGCGCTTTCAAAAGGCTGCGTGAGCGCAGTATCACTGTTAACGATATTCTGAACGGTATCAGGACTGGTGAGATAATCGAGGACTATCCCGGGGATTACCCATATCAGAGTTGCTTAGTTCTGGGTTTCAGCGTAAATAATACTCATATTCATATTGTCTGCGGTGTCGGAGATAATAAACTGTGGATCATTTCAGCTTACTATCCTACACTTGACAAATGGGAAGATGATTACAAAACAAGAAAGGTGGTATCAAAATGACTTGCTTTTACTGTAAAGGAACTATGGCGGAGAGCACTACAACTCATTTTGCGGAGCTCGACAACTGTTGCGTCATCATTAAAAATGTACCGTGTATGAAATGCTATCAATGCGGCGAGGTCGTTTATACCGCCGCTTTCGCTCAAAGAATTGAACAGATCATCGACAGTCTCGAAAAGGCTCTTACCGAGATTGCGGTAGTTAATTATTCGGCAGCATAAGAAATACCGGCTTCCATTGACAGAAGCCGGTATTATTATGTCATAAGCGCTCTATATCTAAAATATTAAACATTAGTTCAGCACCGAGCCGGAAGCCACGCTCAAAGTCTGCCTCACATTCTAACTGTGTTTCAATGTGTAGAGCGTCTGTATAGGTGTCGAGCAGTTCCTTACAGTCGGGGAACTGTTCAAGCAACTTGTTCTCGGTGGAACATATCAGCTCGCGATTTTCGATATAACGCTTGGTAGCGGGTGCAGGTTTCTCGCAAGGACAGATCTCGCCATAGTAAAGCTGTTCTATTATACTTTTCATTTGATTATCCTCCGTTGTGATTTGTTATATCACAACCAATATCCGAAAAGATGATAGATATGTGCTTTGTCATTCTAACTTGTCTGCCACTTATTTACCACTTATTTATGCTGAAAATAGCTCAAAATGACTTCAAATTATTTTATGATGAATCGCCGGAAACCGCATTATAAAAGGAAATACGAGAGATTGCCAAAAATGACAAAATGCTTGAGGGTCAATTCAATGCCTTTCTTTGCCGCCTCGTAGCCGTAATCCTGAAGCCACAGCTTGCTTGTTATGAATATCTCCTCACGGGGAATACCGCTGTCCTTTACAGCTTTTCCGACCTCTGCTTCGTTGAAATACGCGGCAGCCGTGTCAATGTGGCGGTAGCCGACCTTCAGTGCTTCAAGCACCGCCTTGTATGTCGAGCCGTCCGCAGGTATCATAAATACTCCGAAACCAACCGCGGGTATCTTGTTGCCATCGTTAAGTCTGATGTAGTCCATATTCAGAAACCTCCATTTTACTTTATTTTCTTTATTATACCACAGCTTTTTCAATAAATCAATTCATATTTCTTATGATATACATAAGAAAAACTTATCGTATATATTATAAAACCGAATTGACTAATAAGGTCTGTTATGATATAATAATATAAAGTACATTATCAGGAGGCATACATTATGCAGAATTTCGACTACATGACACCAACGAGGCTCATCTTCGGCAAAGGCGTGATATCAAAGCTGCCAGAGGTGATGCGCGGATTCGGCAAAAAGATACTGCTCACATACGGCGGCGGAAGCATCAAAAAGCTCGGGCTGTACGACAAGGTCAAGGAATTGCTGAAGGACAGCGAGATATATGAGCTATCCGGCATACAGCCCAATCCGAAATACGATCCCAGCGTCCTTGACGGCGTGAAGATAAGCAAGGAGAAGGACATTGATGTTATTCTTGCAGTCGGCGGCGGCAGCGTTCTCGACTGCTCAAAGGCTATCGCAGCAGGTGCAAAGTATGACGGCGACCCGTGGGATCTCATTTCATACAAAGTCAAGGCAAAAGCAGCACTTCCGATAGTTGACATCATCACACTTGCCGCAACAGGAAGCGAGTATGACAGCGGCGGCGTAATCTCCCGCACCGAGACCAATGACAAGATCGGATATATGGATCCGCTTCTCTATCCTGCGGTATCGTTCCTTGACCCGACATATACCTTCACGGTATCGAAAAAGCAGACCGCCGCAGGCTGCGCCGACGCTATGAATCACATCATGGAGCAGTATTTCTGCGAGGATTCCACGCTGCTCAACGACGGCTTTATGGAGGCGGGCTTAAAGAGCCTTATGGTGAACGCCCGCAAGTGCCTCGACAACCCAGAGGATTATACCGCGAGAGCCGAGATGATGCTGGACTGCACCTACGGCTGCAACGCTATCTACTCGCTTGGAAACAGCCAGTCCGGCTGGCCGTGTCACGGAATGGAGCACGCACTCTCCGCTTACTATGACATCACCCACGGCGAGGGGCTTGCAATCATTACTCCCCGCTGGATGAAACATATCCTGAGTGAAAAGACCATCGACCGCTTCGTGAAGTACGGAGTGAATGTATTCGGTATAGACTGCAAGCACGACAAGTTCGACATTGCGAACAAGGCTATTGACGAGACATACAAGTTCTTTGAGTCTATCGGTATTCCGATGCACCTGAAGGAAGTCGGCATAGATGAGAGCCGCCTTGGCGAAATGGCACACCATGTTGCCGAGAACGAGGGTCTTGAGAACGCTTGGGCTCCGCTGAACGAACAGGATATTCTTGACATTTTCAAGGCATCACTTTAATAACGGAGGATACAGTTATGTCAAATGCATCAAAGGTAAGCGAATTTCTGGACAAAGCAAAAACCTTCTTCTTTCTCACCACAGACGGAGATCAGCCGAAAGGTCGTCCCTTCGGATTTCATATGCTGGTGGACGACAAGCTCTATTTCGGGTGCGGAACCTTCAAGAAGGTTTTCAAGCAGCTGACAGCCAATCCGAAAGTTGAGGTTCTTGCGGTCAACGGCGGTGATTTTCTGAGATATGACGGAACTGCAAAGATCGTAAAGGACGAAGCTCTCATTGCCAAAGTCCGTGAAGCGATGCCGCAAATTATGGCTATGTACGATAAGAACGGTTGGGAAATGGGGCTTTTCTATCTTGAAAACAGTCATGCTGAAATACGCGGAATGCTGGAGCTGAAAGAGGAGTTCGATGTATAATGCGGTTAATGCGAGAACAAGAGAAATTTTCACAAATTACAGGATCACTTTTGAGAGCGTTATATTTGTTCCCAATGATATAAGCGAGAAAAATGTCGACTATCACATATTCGGAGCATCTAAGTAAAAGATATTGATCGAAAGTTGATTTATGTTTATACTGAAAAGCTGACCCGGCATACAGTTTATAACTGTTCTGCCGGGTCTTTTTTATTGACAGCTATAGTTAAAATCAGTCTTTACAAAAGCGTCTATGTGTGTTATAATATATTGGTATATTATAACACTTTTCGGAAAGGCAAATAGCCATTAATTTAATTCAACTCAAAATAAGGTATCAGACATCATGAAAAAAGTTGATTATGCTATAAAATCCATATTTGTCGCATTTCTGCTGGCGGCAATAGCCGTGTTTATATTTGCTATATTCGGGGACGCTGTAAAAGGTGAAGTTTCCATCGGCAATTTCGATTATTATGAATTATCGGATAATTGGACACTTATCTCGCAGAATAAAGGCACATCTCAGATCATTTCACTCCCGTTCACATTGGAGAAGGATCACGACACAGCTATTATTCTATCCAATAAATTGCCTGATAGTGTTAGAAGCGGTATGCATTTCTGTTTCCGCTCCACAAGGCAGGACGTTGTCATTTCTGTGAACGGAGAGGTCAGAGCCGATTATCGGGCGGATAACTATGATGTAAAGCATAGTGTTCCGGTAAGCGCTTATGTCATCGGAGATTTATATGATGAAGACGCATCAGGTGAAATAACCCTTGAGATCACCCTGAAAGAAAGCTCTTCAACCAAATTGAACACCTTGACATACGCCTACGGCAATAATATATGGTATCCGTATGTAACCAATAATCTGACACTTACAGCCGTAGCTATCGCGTCAATATTTGCGGGTCTGTTCTGTATAATCGGTTATCTTATCATCAGGAGGAAAGTATCCATATCCAAGTCGGTTCTGTACCTTGCAGAAACTATTATTGTCATAGGATTCTGGGTTTTAAGTGAGTCTGAAATAAGGCAGCTGATCTTCCGTTCTCCTTCACTCAGCAACATATTTGCTTTTGTTTTCATTGAGATAGGAGCATCTTTCGGAGCTATGTATTTCAACGAGGTGCAGTCCCACCGCTATGATAAGGTCTATGTTGTACTTGAAGCAGCTGCACTTTTTCAGGTAAGTCTCAATACAATTTTCAATTTCATGGGAATCGCCGATTATTATAACACCCTTATACTCTCGCATATAATCTCAGGATTCATACTTTTGTGGTGTTTTATAGCCATTGTGAACGACATCCGTACCAAAAGGATCAAGGAATACTCAATTACCGCATTTGGTATGCTATTCCTCATAATCGCCTGTGTCTTTGAGCTTATTTTCTTTTATATAGCATCTCCGTTAGGACTTGGCGTATTCCTCAGCATCGGACTTATCATACTGCTTGCAGCAACTATACTGCAAACAACTGTGGATGCCGTTAAACGCTCCGAGGAACGCAGAATTAATTCCGAGAAAATGACCAGAATGACATTCCGTACTATCGCAAGTACCATAGACGCAAAGGACGAATACACCGGAGGACATTCCGAGCGTGTGGGCGAATATGCGGGAATGATATGTGAAAAAATTTGGGAAAAGGAACATCTTACTGAGGCTGATGTAGAACGAATAAAATACATAGGCAAAATGCACGATATCGGGAAAATCGGAGTTCCCGACAAGGTACTTAACAAAAACGGACAGCTTACCGATGAAGAATTTGAGGTAATGAAAAGTCACACGGTCATAGGCTCCGAGATTATCGGAAACATCGATAATGTTGATGGTCTGAATGACGGTGTGCGTCACCATCACGAGAGATATGACGGCAAAGGTTATCCGGACGGTCTGAAGGGCGTGGATATATCTCTGTTTGCCCGTATTTTATGCCTTGCCGACTGTTACGACGCAATGACTACAGACAGAGTTTACAGAAAACGCCTGCCCAAAGAAAAAGTTATAGAGGAAATATCGTTCAACAAAGGCAAGCAGTTTGACCCGGATCTTGCGGATATTGTTTTGCAAATGATAGAAACCGGTGAGCTTGAGGGATAGTATCAAAGATGAGATAAGATAAGATAAGATAATTGTTGCAGCGGAGGAATTATGAGCTTTATTATAACGAACTATGTTCTGCTGATAATGATCGTAGGTTTGTTTATACTTACGGCATTTGATGTGTTTCTCGGATCAAGAAAAATAACAAGGCTGCGGATCACAATGGAGCTATGAACAGGTTTTATATCAAGCGACTGGAGGTCATACAATGAATAAAGACAGCCGAGGATATGACAAATCGAGTTTGTTTTCACCGACAGCGGTTTATCCGGAAAGTGATTGGAAGCTCTTTCAAAGCAAGTACGCTGAATGGAATGAAAACTATATCGACAGGCTCTGCAAAGACTATATGGAGATACTTAATTCCGATAAAGCGCCGTCTGAACGCTTTCGTGTTCTTTCTGACAGAATAAGCAGCGATAGGCAAAAGGTTGGTTTTGCGGTAAGAAACTCCAGAAGTCAGATGCTTCGTAATATTGTAGATCTGGTTGAACGCGGAGCTATAACGCTTGATGACCTTGATAGCTTCAGTGATGAACTCAAAACTGCGGTCAAGGTGATAACCGACAAATAAAACATGGGCATTGAACTTGTTGAAAGCTCAATGCCCGTTTTTATAAGCTGTATTACGGATTATCAGGTGTATCGGCAGAGATATCCCCCAATGTTGAATCTGATGTCTCCCCTTCATCAGATGTATCTTCACTATGATTATTTGCATATTCAGATTCTGATTGTCCGGTATCCACGGCTGTATCAGCCGCAGTATCGGGTTTAGCCTGCCCCGCCATTGCTGCATATTCACCAAAAATCTCTGCAAACTCCATAAAATCGGAAACATATACCGCCATAGCTCTTTCAAGCTCCGGAGCCCAAGTCTCACGATAAGGCAGCATGATTGATATGATATCGGCGTTTTCTTTTGCGTGTGCTACTGCATTTGTGGCTTCTTCCGAGACATCTTTCTCCGTTACACCGCTTGCCGCCGCAAGCCCTTTACGATATACAGCGGTCGCATGAGCAAGCCTTGCTTCGTTATACTCGGCGAATGCAGTGATATTGTCTATCAATGCACCATCCTCCCAGTTTATCGCAACAGGCTCTTCCTGAACGATCTCGCTCTCTGTTTCTTCGGATTTGCTGGCATTCTCACTCATTACAGCAAGGATCTCACTCTCGACCGAGGTATCTGACGCTTCTATGTACCCGCTTATCTCATTGTTCAGCTCTATAAACCTTGCTCCGGCTGTCAGAGCATTCTCCTTTTCAGGTACTCCCCATGTAGCCGAGCCGAGGATAAGCATATTTTTTAGCTGCCTTCCGGTCTCGACCAGCTCAGAGACGATTGCATACGATGCGTCCCAAGCCTCATCAAAGGTACAGCCCTTGCTTTTGGCAACTCCTTTGGCGCAGGCAGTAGCCATACCCATAATGTCAGTCTCGGTATAGTCTGCAAATCTGTTCACAGCTTCATTGAAGCCGCTGTCATTCCAGTCCACATCAGGGAAATTGAGCTCCTGATAGCTTTTCGTGGGTTGTGGTGCTGCTGTTACGGCAGGTGTTTCGCTTTTACCGCAGCTGCACATTCCTGCCGTCAAGAGTGCTAACGCTGTGATCATTACTTTCTTTTTCATTGGTTTTGTCCTCACTTTTCATAATATTTGACCGTCCGGTCAATTATATTATGATTACGAGAACGACCTGATAAGACAAGGATATATTAACTTGTGGTTAATGTCATAATCTGTGTGCATATTTAAAACACTCCTCTTTTGGTATATACTATCAGTAAGATGCATAATCTATTAGTTAAATCAAAGGAGTGTTCGTATGAAAATAGATTCTGTTGGTAAATATATAAGAGAGTATCGTAAAAAGAAGGAGTTGTCGCAAGAAGCACTTGCTGAAATGATCGAGGTTTCCGTACCGTATATAAGCCAGTTGGAGACTTCACAAAAATATCCGTCGCTTGACACTCTTATCAACATTGCCAATGCTCTTGATATAACACCGAATCATCTCCTGTGTGAGACAATTGCTAAGGAATATGAGATGAAACGCTCTGTTATGCTCGATGAGATATCGGAGTTGCCTGAACGGGAGCAGGAGCGTATTTTCACTATTGTTAGAGCGATGATAGATGAAGCAAAGAGATGACATTATTCGACAAATCGGCGAGTGATCGTCGATTTTTTTATTTCCCGACCGATTGTGCGCTTTTTCGACACGAGTTTGTGGTATAATGTAACTGTAAGTTAAATCCACAATCCGATAGTTAAAGGAGAGCTATACCATGAAAAACATTATCAAGGAAGCCGCAAAGCAGAACAATGTGTCCGTGAAAGAGGTGCACCGTGAAATAGGGGCAGCGATCGATGAGGGCATGAAATGTACTGACCCGTACGCTATTGAGTTCTGGAAGCAGTTCGGGGGCAAAAAACCTACTGTTGAGCAGTTTCTGAAAGCGTTGTCCGCCTGTGTTTCAAGCGAGATAAGCAAGGCGTAACCTATGGCTCATTACATAACAAAAGGCTGCCGCACCTTAGCGATACGGCAGCCCTTGTTATTCTGAGTTATGCTATAGCTATATATTTGCTTTCGGGAAGCTGTTTCTGCGGCTCCTTCTTCGGGATCTCCAGCTTCAGAACACCGTTCTCGAACTTTGCCTTGACATCCTCCTGCGTTACGGAATCGCCGACATAGAAACTTCTTGACATTGCACCGGAATAGCGTTCCTGACGGATAAGCTTGCCCTTCTTGTCCTTTTCGTCCTTGTCGAGACCCTTTTCGGCGCTGACCGTCAGATAGCCGTCCTCAAGCTGCACCTTGATCTGATCCTTCTTGAAGCCCGGCAGGTCGATATCCACCTCAAAGTGATCGTCGTGCTCATGCACATCAGTCTTCATTATCCTTGAAGCCTTCTTGCCGTACAGCTTTTTGTCGAGGTTTTCGATATCTGCAAATCTCGGAAAATCGAAGTCCATATAATCATCGAATAAGCTTTCACCAAAAATTGTAGGCAGTAACATAGGTCATTCCTCCTTCATACTCATCAACATTATTGCCTTCGGGAGCTTTATGCTCCTAATGTTTCTAAGCAGAGGTACGGAGGGTTCGGATATGAGCTGTACATTTATCGGATCCGTTCTCATATCTTCTCTGTTCCTTTGTTCGATTTATATTATAGCACAATTTTTAGCACTGTCAATAGAAGAGTGCTAATTTTCTCGTATTTTTCACAATTGTCACATCTGCGTCACATTTATTAAAGCTGACAGATCATCGGTATGAAAAAAGCCCAGCACGAACCGGGCTTAAATGCGATGTACTTACTTTGCAACTGCGTCCTTGAGACCCTGACCTGCCTTGAAAGCGGGAACCTTTGTAGCCTTTATCTTGATCTGCTTCTTTGTCTGGGGATTGATACCTGTGCGAGCCGCACGAGCGCGGGACTCGAATGTGCCGAAGCCTACAAGCTGTACCTTGTCACCTTTTGCAAGTGTCTCTGTGATAACCTCTGTAAGAGCATCGAGAGCCTTACCGGAATCCTTCTTTGTGAGTTCTGTCTTTTCAGCGATTGCTGCAATGAGTTCTGCCTTTGTCATTTTAACTTCTCCTTGAATATTGATTTTCTGCCGTGAATATACGACAACATTGATTATTATACAGCATCTGCCGTCATTTGTCAACAAGTTTTGTTAAAAAACTACCTGTAAGCATCAAGCAATTCATACTCGTGTACTGTTGACCTATGACTTATCTTGTAGTATAATGATAGACAGCAAATAATATACGATAGGCAGGAAAAGCAGTGATGAAAAACGATCCAAGAAAGCATTTCTCAGCTCTTGACATAATACAAAAGGTACTACGGGAGCATATAAGACCTGGTGACATCTGCATAGACGCTACTGCTGGGCGAGGCAGGGACACGCTCTTTCTTGCGGAGCTTGTCGGAGAAAACGGCAAGGTCACGGCATTTGACATTCAGGAAGAAGCGGTTGACAGCACTCGTGCTCTGCTTCGTGAACATGGTATGGAAAACAGAGCGCGGGTAATTCTTGACAGCCATTCAAATATGACTGCTTATGCCGAACCCGGAACTGTCTCAGCTATAACATTCAATTTCGGCTGGTTGCCCGGAGGCGACCACAACGTCTATACACAATCTGAGAGCAGTATCGCCGCTATAAAAGCGGGACTTTCCTTACTCAGTGACGGAGGGATAATGACGCTCATCATATACTATGGACGCGAGACAGGATTTGATGAAAGAGACGCTCTGCTTGCCTTTCTGCCTACTATCGACAGCGATGTTTACACTGTCATAGAAATGCCCTTTGTGAACCGCACGAATTGCCCGCCTATACCTGTAATCATTCTGAAAGATGAGAAAACAGCACCGCTTCAATGAGACGGTGCTGTTTTTCTGGAAGTAAAATATCAGTACTATGAAGCTTTTCTCTTGTCTGTCATTCGGGTATATACTCGGGAGTAATCCAGCATCTGTTTACAGTAAGGGCAGAAGAGACCGACTTCAAGCTGCTCTCCGCGCATCTCAAATCCCATTTTCATAATGCCGATAGATTTGTTGGAATCAGAGATCTCCTTCAACAAATAGCTTCTGTACCCCTTTTCGCCGTTCTTGACGGCTTCCTGCCGCTGTCTCTTAAAGTGACCGACCACATTGTTTACCGGAAGCGGCAGAACAATATACCTTACCATGTCTTCATAAACTGCAATATCGTTCCATAAAAGGAACGACAGCGATTTACCGCAGTTATGGCAGATCAGACCTTCATCGCTCTCCTGATACGCCGATACGATCTTAGCAAAAAGCTCTTCCTCAGATATGTAGCCCTCCAGATACAGCATTTCGGCTTCAAGTGTGACCGCCTTTATACGGATCTCACGCTTTGTCATCGGAATATCCCTGTACTGTGATACATAGCTGAATGCCTCCGCACTGGTATTCTCTCTTCTTCTTGACCTCATTATCTCAATTTCAGTCATACGAAATCCTCCTTTCATCAGGACCTTCGTATATATTATGATTACGCAAAATGACTTTCGAATACGTTTGTGTAAGGGGCTTACAATTCTGTCTTATCCTGACCGGCGTGTTCCGAATTGCCAGCCAAAGAACCCATAATAACTGTTTCATTGCCAAAATCGTCAATCCCATACAGCGCTCCGGGCGTCTGCTTTTCAGTATCTCCGTTATTATGGGTGACGGTCTTGATATTTCCGTCCCAAAATAGTTTCATCGATGGCATTACCTTCAGAGCATGGATCAAAATGCCTATTATGACGGACGGAAGATCCAATCCGAAGTAGTATGTTATGCTCTTTGCAGGCTTATTATTCCGTTTCACATAAGCTTCGAGCAGTTTTAACGGCGGGAGTTCAAGCTCTTTATTGCAGCTTTGACGAAGCTTTTCGCATACTTTTTCGACATCCATAAAGGTTAAGGCTAATTCATCCGGACAGATTGGG
>JAGAWN010000188.1 GCA_017941355.1 Ruminiclostridium sp.
ATATTACCGCCGCAAAAAACCGCGCCCGCGTTTTTGTCGCTTCCGCCGCTTTCGTTCTGGATCGTGATACTTACGCCGTCATTCATAACGTAAATATTACCGCTTACATATACATTGTGAGCGCTGATACCCTGCTGGTTGCCGATTATGAGGTCACCGTTCACATACAGGTTGTTTCCGTTCAGGTTGAGGTTCTGTGTGTTGTCCGCGAAAAGTCCGAGATCACCGTTGATAAACCAGTCATGGCGCGCATTTGCCATTGATGTCTGGCTTCCGCTTCT
The DNA here is from genome assembly GCA_017941355.1 of Ruminiclostridium sp. Taxonomy (GTDB): domain Bacteria; phylum Bacillota; class Clostridia; order Oscillospirales; family Ruminococcaceae; genus Ruminiclostridium_E. Next base: position 282 of record JAGAWN010000188.1, read on the forward strand.
GTCCCAAACCTTTCCGGGAGCCGGGATCTTGAACTGCGCCTGTCCCTTGAAGAACACGCTTCCTGTTGCGGTGATACCGCCCTTGAACTCGTTGTTACCACCGGAGATCTCGGTGAAGATAGTGTATGTGTTCTCGAAGTAAGCGTTATCGGAAATTTCCTGGGTTGCGATAATAACCGCACGTTCACCCTTGTCGTCCGCCGAGCTTCCGCCGGTGTTCTTGAAGAACGTATCGAAAGACGGAGTCTTGGAGGGTTTTGAGGTAGTACCGCTGAGGTTGTAGATACCGTCCTGCACCGATACAACGTTATTGCGGTAGAAACCGGTAGTCGTAACGGTGAAGTAGTAGTAGTTCATGCCCGTCAGAGAGCCGTCAGAGGCTTTCTGAGGCTGAATATCGTCAAGTGAGATCTTGATCTTTACCGCGTCTATGATGCCGGGTTCGATAGGATCCGCCGCGGCAGCCTGGAGCTGATCGTTTACGGAACCGTCCTTTACCGAGTAAAGGGCTTCCGAATATCCCTCAATGTACTTTCCTTTCGTGGCGGTGTTTTTGAGGTCGATAACCGCCTGCTTGATACCGGAATAGTCATTGAGCGGCTTTCCGTCCGAGCCTTTGACATCACTGCGGGAGGTGCTCTGCGTGAGAGCGCCGATAACCATATCCGCCACAGACGTGGTGGATAGGTATAGCTGTGAGAAATCGTAGTTGCTTACAACGGACTGATACGACGAGCGCGCTGTGAGGTACGCGGTGCTTGCCATAGCAATGAGCAGTGTCATTACGGCAATTACCGCGAACAGCACTACGCCGTTCCTCCGTTTAAGCCTGTAAAAAAACTTTAGCATAACCGCCCTCCTTAATAAACGGCAGGCCTCTGATTAACAACTATGCTTGTTCCGTCAGCGTCAACAGTGCTTACGCTCTCCATAGGCTCTACGCACAGGAAGATGATCGTGAGTTCCTTTTTGACCTCGGTATCGTCCTCAACTACCAGCATCTCGCCGTTGGACTCGCTGCCTGTTGAGATAGTACCGCCCTCGGTAACGAATACCGCCTCGGAATCTTCGTCCTCTTCGATAGTAACAGTCATCGGTATCGGAACCTGTTCAAACATTGTTGCTCTGTCGAGGCTGTATATGTGATCTATGAACTTCATATAATCGGAGAACTTGCCTGTTACTTCATAGGTTGCCTGGATAGCAGCAACTGTCTGGCTTGTGCCGCTTTCACTTACAAGTCTGCAAACCGCCGCCTTGTACATTTTCTTCATTGTATCTGTGTATTTGCCGGGGTCTATGATACCGTTCTCATCGGAAATAACAACATCGGTAACGGAAGAAGCCGTGATAGAATACTTCTTGTTGCCATCCATGAATTCTCCGTCGAGAAGAGTCTCTTCATCGGTTGTCGAGTTAGCGATCTTTGAGTATTCCTTGAGATCGTACTCAACTTCCGCGGGGAAGAAATAATCGAGGCTCAGCTCGCGGGTCGAAAGATTGGTCAGCTCGATAGTGGTCGCTTCGAGTCCCGCAGACTTCATATATGCCATAGCGAGTTCGGAAGCCTCATAAGATGTGAGATCCGGGTAGAAGCTGCCCTCATATTTGATAGCGTCTTTTCTCTGTGTTTCGATATCGGCGTCAATAGTGTTAAGACGTTCGAGCTTTGTGTCGAGTTCCGCCTTTTCTTCCAGGTTGGCAACGAGGATCAGACTCTGTTTTTCAATTTCCTTGAAGCTCGGAACCACGAAAAGGAACGTTCCTCCGACAAGTATAAGACCCAGCAGAATTACTGCAATGATGATCTTTTCAACCTTATTTAATTTCATATTCGTTTCCTCCTCTGAGCCTCATGGTAAGCGCGAACGAGTATCTGTAGTCGCCCGCTTTTTCCTGCACCTTGAGCTTCTGTTCGCCGTCTTCTTCGATCTTTTCGCCCTCAAAGCCGTTGTAGCTGATGTTCTCGAAGTAATCCTGATCTATGAGCGCTCTTACGAACTTGGTAGGTGTCTCGGGGTCGTAGCAGCGAACCGCTACACTGACTGTATAGCCTGAGATCTCGATGTCGTCCATAAGCAAAGCATTCGGCTCTATGGATTCCAGCGCTTCGGTGAGCTTGTTTTTCACCTCGGAAGTGCCTTTAGGCGCGAATCTGAACAGTCTGTCGGCTTCGATAAGGTTGACAGCGTACTGGGAAATACTGTCGAGAATGGAGTTCTTTTCCGCGAGCAGGTCAAGCTTAGCCTGGTTTTCATCGCTGTGGACTTCTTCGTAAACCGCGTCGGCCTCGTTCTTGATACCGGTTGCGATGTTGTCGCAGACAAACTTTGCGCCGAATACGATGCCGAGTGAAGCAAGGCACGCTATGCTCATTCCGATAAAGAATCCGCTTGCGCTCTTCTTTTCCTTGACCGCAGCCGCGTCGAGGAGGTTGACGTGGTCGAGGTCTTTTCTTACTTTGAAGAATGCGCCTATCGCGTTTGCGTACTCTGCGAAATCGAAGTCACAGAATGTAACGATGTTGTTCGGGATATTGAGGATATGCGAGGGAACGTTGAACGACGCTACGGCGTTGGACAGCGAGATGAAGTCTCTTACCTGACCGTAGAACATGATCTCCTTCAGCGGCTTTGCGTCTTTGCGCTGGCTGGTGAACTGGAGGGTACGGAATACGTTGTCGTAAACCGCCTGGTTTACATAGTCGTCGTCGTTATTGTAATCGTAAGGATCTACTCTTACATATCTTGACAGCGACAGCTGGTTATCCTCATACAGGTTGATGTTGATGAAGTCGTTGTCTATCTGCACGAGCATGAGAGGCATCGACGATTCAAGCTTAGGTGTGTTTAAGATGAGACGCGTGATACAGTTGTTCGATACGTTGATCTGCTGGAGCTTGATACCGAGCTGAGTAAACAGTCTTATGTAACCGTCAACCATTCTCTGCGGAACCGCGGTCGCAAGGATCTTGAGCACGGGCTGATCGTTCTCATCCTTATCCTCGCCTATGATCGAGTAGGAGATGTTGTATTCCTTTGTGATACCCATTGTGGTGAGTATCATGGACTCGATAGCCGCAGAGTTGGAGATCTTCTTCGGCTTCGGGACTGTAAGATCCTTATAGAGTATGGAACCGGAGTTGATGCAGACGATAGCCTCTTTATCCTTGATGTTCTTGGTTGCGATGATATCCGTGATCTCACCCGCGATCATCGGGATATCGGTTACATAACCGTTGCTTACACTTCCTGCGGTAAGATCACGCGTCTCAACTTCAAGTACGCGGATCTTTGCGCCGTTAAGCGCGCCTCGTACAAGCCTTATCTGCTTGTCGGTAATATCTATTGATAACATATAGCACCTCTTTAATAGTAAGTTTTTATACTGTTATTTGTCCGTTTTTCCTTTTGAGAGACTTTGCGTATCAGCCTCCGACACCTGCCATACCACCGTAGAGGATCGGGAAGATACCGGCAAGGATCATACCGATCATGATACCGAGGAAGATTATCATTACAGGCTCCATGAGTCCGACCAGCTTCGCTATAGCGGTTGCGGATTCGTCCTCATAGTAGTCGGCTGACTTGTTAAGGATATCGTCGAGCGCACCGGATTCCTCACCGACCATTATGATCGAGGTGAATACGCCCGGGAAAATGCCTACCTTGGTGATCGCCGTAGAGAGCGCCTCACCGTGTTTTACGTCCTCGACAACACTGTCGTGGAACAGACGCGCTATGTACTGATTGTTAAGGGTATCCGCGGACTTTTCGATGCAGTCAACCATCTGAAGACCGGAAGCGTAAAGGTTAGCCATGGTTCTTGCAAAACGTCCCGTATATATAATAGTAAGAAGGGGACCTACCTTAGGCATCTTTACCTTTACCTGATCGAACCAGAGTCCGAACGCGGGGGATTTTCTGAGGAAGTGGATAACTAGGATAACTACGCCCACACCGAGTACAATTGTCCACCAGTATGGGATAAGGAAGTCACTTATTGCGAACATCGCCTGTGACAGCGGCGGTATATCATCACCCGCAAGTTCACGGAACATAGGCATGATGAAGATGAACAGACCGAAGAATACACCGATAAGGAGTACGAGAAGAACGATAGGATAGATGAGCGCGCCCTTTACCTGGTTGTTTACCTTGTTCTGGTTGAGGTAGTAGTCCGCAACACGAGTCATGATAACGTCGAGGTTACCGGAAGCTTCACCCGCCGCCACCATGCTGACGAACAGGAGCGGAAAAACGCCGGGACGTGCCTGTACGGCTTCCGAGAAAGAACGGCCTTTCTGTACGTCCTCATAGATCTCAAGGAGCGCGGCTTTCGCTTTTTTGTTTTCCTCCTGAGTGTAAAGAATGTGCAGCGATCGCACAAGGCTTATACCTGCGGTAAGCATTGACGAAAGCTGTCGGCAGATGAACGCAAGATCCTTTGTTTTGAACTGATACTTGGCATCTGACATTTTTTCCTGGATCTCGGTATATTCGGTACAGAACAGATTTTTCTGGCGGAGCTTTTCCGCGAGATCCATATAATCGTCCGCATACTCTTTACCTTTGATCGTGGAACCGTTGACATCTGTGGCTACATAAGAATAGTATGCCATGTAAACCCTCCATTCGTGTTGATATATTACCCGAAATGCAGCGGAGAGGGGTGATGCAAGAAACACTTTCCCCGCAAACGCACACTTGTATATAATACGATTATAGCATAAAAGTCGTTATATCACAATAGTGTATAATTACAAATTTTAGCGGCTTATTTTGTATAAAAATTAAAATTTGAGCATTTCCCGGTTACAAACAGGTTGCTTTTCCCGTGTTATATCGGCTTTTTCGATGCTTTACGCGCTCTTTTGCCGTGACGGAAACAGCTGTGATATCACTGCGGGTCATTTGCGAACCGGTGGGGATCCGGAACGTATTGCAACTTAATTAAGTCTGTGTTAAGCTTATTTAAGTAAACGATATATCACAATTACCTAAAACCCGCATCAAAATTTGTTGTGTATTCCGCACAACCGCTATTGACATCAAGCCCGCAATATTGTATAATATCATTACAGTGATATGCGGCAAGCGGCTATTATGCGCTGCCCGTACAGTGACATTCTATGAAAGAGGTACATAATCATGAGCGTAAAAATCATCGGTCAGCCCTCCCTCCCGAATATTCCGTGGCAGGACAAGCCCGCAGGCTGCAAGGACGTTATCTGGAGATTCGACGCAAACCCGATAATCCCCCGCGACCTGCTCCCCACAAGCAACTCCATCTTCAACAGCGCGGTAGTTCCTTTTGAGTGCGGCGATTACAAGTTTGCCGGCGTTTTCCGAGTTGACGACAAGGAAAGAAATATGGCTATCCATGCCGGATTCTCCAAGGACGGCATCCACTGGGATATCAACGAAAAGCGCGTTGACTGGATAAACGACGACCCCGAGACCAAGGAAGCAAATCCGTGGCAGTACGGCTACGATCCCCGATGCGTATGGATCGAGGACAGATTCTGGATCACATGGTGCAACGCATACGGCTGGAAGCCCACTATCGGCGTGGGCTGGACAAAGGACTTCAAGGAGTTCCACCAGTGCGAGAACGCGTTCCTGCCTTTCAACAGAAACGGCGTTATGTTCCCGAGAAAGATTAACGGCAAGTACGTTATGTTCAGCCGTCCCTCCGACAGCGGTCATACTCCTTTCGGTGATATGTACATCTCACAGTCTCCCGATATGAAATACTGGGGTGAGCACAGACACGTTATGGGACCGCTCAGAGGCTGGGAATCCAAGAAGATCGGCGCAGGTCCTATCCCGATCGAGACAAGCGAGGGCTGGCTGGTGTTCTATCACGGCGTTCTCGAAAGCTGCAACGGCTTTGTTTACAGCTTCGGCGCGTGCATTCTCGACATCGACAAGCCGTGGAAGGTCAAGTACCGCTGCGCAGAGTACCTGCTCAATCCGCGTGAATACTATGAGTGCGTAGGCGACGTTCAGAACGTTACATTCCCCTGCGCCGCTCTCTGTGACGGTGATACCGGACGTATCGCTATCTACTACGGCTGCGCCGACACTTGTGTTTCCATGGCATTCACAACTGTCGATGACGTTGTTGAGTATGTCAAGAATCACAGTTCTGTGTGATTGAACGGCTTTCACGGTTTACCCGGACTCAGGCTTTTTCAGCAGCCGGCTGAGATAAGCTTCTCTATATGCAAACAGCAGACTCGTAAATTACGGGTCTGCTGTTTGTCAATAAAGTCTTTTTTCTTTTCGTAGATGTTCGAATCTCCGTGAAACGGTATGGATCCAGCGTCACGCTGGCGATGTCCGCGTAGGACATCTGTCGAAAAAGTTCCTTTTTCGGCAGACTGAGCAGACTCGTAAATTACGGGTCTGCTGTTCTATATTGAAGTTCATATCTGCAAATGATCTTCCGGAGTATGCTCATTTCCCGCACAACAGGCAGACGCAGACTGCGCCTATGCCTTTTCCGGCAAGTCCGAGTCCCTCCTCGGTCGTGGCTTTGACGCTCACGCGGTCAGCGGGAACTCCGCAGGCTGCGGCGATGCTGTTTCGCATAGCGGGTATGTACGGCGCAAGCTTCGGACGCTCGGCGTTTATTGTGCAGTCGAGATTTGAGACCGTGTAACCGCGCTCGTTTATCAGCGCAGTCACCTGTTTCAGCAGCTCTATGCTGTCCGCGCCCTTGTACCGCGGATCGCTGTCGGGGAAGTGCTGCCCGATATCTCCGAGCGCCAGCGCTCCCAGCATCGCGTCCATTACCGCGTGAACCAGTACGTCCGCGTCGGAATGTCCGAGCAGCCCCAGTTCATACGGGATCTCCGTTCCGCCTATTATCAGCTTTCTGCCCTCCGCGAGCAGATGTACGTCGTAGCCGTGTCCGATCCTTAACATCTTATTCTCCTTTGGCAGATCGTCGGGAGTCGTGATCTTGATATTCTTCGTGTCTCCCGCGGTCAGCTTCACTTTGACCCCGAGCCGCTCCGCGAGTCCAGCATCGTCAGTGGCATCATATTCCTGTGATATCATTCTGCCGTACAGTCCGGCACGGAATGCCTGCGGGGTCTGCACCGCCCGAAGCGAAGCGCGGTCGGGAGTCCCCGCCGCAAACCCGGTGCCGTCCTCAAACTTTATCGTGTCCTTTACGGGAACCGCAGGTACAGCCGCACCGTATCCGACACACTCCGCGTGTACGCGGGATATCAGCTCTGCGCTCACATACGGTCTTGCGCCGTCATGTACCATTATAATATCGTCCGGAGCAGCGTCCGCCGCCGAAAATGCCAGCCGTGCCGACTCTGTACGCGAGTTTCCGCCCGGAACGACGGTTTTCAGCTTATCTATCCCGTATCCGGCGCAAACTCTTATCACCCTGTCGGCATCACATTCCCGCGCGGCGATAACGATCTCCGAAATGAGAGGGGATTTCTGAAAAGCCAGCGCGCTTGCGGCTATGACCGGGACTCCGCCGATAAGCGCGAACTGCTTGTTCACACCGTTCATGCGGGAAGAACTGCCGCCGGCGAGAATAAGAGCGACCGTTTTCACATCTGTCACCTCTGTTTAAGCTTTATACTGTCAATTGCGTCCGCCCAGCCGAAGGTTTCCGTCTGATCCGCGGGGATCGTGGAAACATCTATCCGCAGAGAGCTGAACAGCGTACATTCGGTGCGCCTGTACATGGGGATCTCCACCGCGTATTCGTTGACGATCTTGTTGTAGCACATCATAAACGACGCAGGCTTTTCGGAGTTTGGAGCCGATTCCGCTTCCTCTATGAGCTTCTTCAGCTTGGTGGAGCTTTCAAGTCCGTAGTAGCTGTCGATATATACCGCGCTCAGCGTCTCGGTGTTCCATGCACCTGCCCATATCTCGTTGGTGCCGCCGCTCAGGGCTTCCCAAAGCATTCCCGGATCCTCCGCGTCGGTGATATTCAGTGTTATCCCGATCTCACCGAGCAGTTCCGATGCTTTTTTCAGAGCCGCATAAACAGGGTGATCGCCGGTGCCGTGAGCGGCGATGATGGCGTTGAACTCGGTTCTTCCGCCGTAGGGAGCGGCGGTTATAACGCCCTCCGACATTGAGTAGCCGGCAGACATGAGATAGCCGAGACAGGCAGATTTAACTGCGCTGCGGCGCTCCTCGTCCGTCATTCCGGCTGTATAGATGCTGCCGCCGTAAACGTCTTTTGAATACGGGACTGAATACCCTGATACGTTTTCGTCGATCTCCAGATTCTCGATGTACGGGTAATCCGTCGTATTGCCGTAACCGCCGAAATACTCGGCAACAGACTCGTCGCGGAATGCCGAGACCGCGGTCGCAAGAGCGTTGCGAAGAGCGTAACTCTGCTTTGAGAATCCGTCTCCGATCGAAACGTTTTCGGCATTGATCCCAACATACCCGTAACCGAGATCGGAGCTTAACATCGGGTATATCTTCTCTATCGAGCGGTTGGCTTCCTCAATGACATCATAGCCGGCTTCTGTGCTGTTGAAAGCGGAGATATCCGCGGCGCCGTCGGCTATCAGCGAAGCTGCTTCCTCGGGGCTTCCCTCCACAAGCTTTGCGGATTCAGCGCCAACTGTGCCTTTGTAGTAGTATTCGTTGGCTTTCAGCAGTACCTCGCCCTCGCCGAAACCGACAACGGTGTACGGGCCTGCGCCGAGAGGGTCGAGCCGGGTATTTTCTTCTATGTCGGCAGCGCTGCCGCTTGTGAAACCGAACCTTTCATTATCATAATTATAGTTTGCGATGCTTCCGTAATGGTGCAGCGGAACGATCACCATACCGTACAGAGCGTTTTCAAACTCCGTGCAGTCCCCCTTGACTGTGACGGTAAGGCTGTCCGTTCCGGTCTTAGCTATACCGCCGACTGCCTTGACCGCACCTGCTGTGAGATCTCCGCCGCCGCCGTTTGTGATAAATCCCACGGCAATGCCGAGAGCCTGTTCATCGAACGCTGTCTCGTTGCCGACAGTCATTCCGGCAAGTTTGCGGTAATTGCTGTCGTACATTTCCGCGACTTCTGCTATAACGGTCTGTTCGTTCTTGCCTTTTGCTGAATACTTCTCGTTCTCGCCCTCCTTGCCGTCCTTGACGTTCAGAGCGTAGAAGAACGCAAACAGCTCCGGCGCACTTGGATAGCGCGATGTATAGACAGAGTAGGCGCTGTCGCCGTACATGGATTTTACGTTCTCGTACTGTTCTTTGAGTACGGGGATGACGATCTTTTCATTTATGGCAGCTTTCACCTCGTCTGTCGCAAGAGCGGCTTCAAGCTGTTCGGGAGTTATGCTGTCCGCGGCGGAGGTATTGTAGCGGTAGCTGAGAGTACCGACTATACCGGCGTTTTCGAGCGGATAGCTTCCTTTGTATGACGGGTCAAGGTGAAGATAGAGGGTGAAAATGACATCATCGGCGGTCATCGGCTCACCGTCCGCAAACCTTACGCCGCTGCGGAGTCTGATGCTGTACGTCGTTGTATCATTCTCCGGGTCTTTGGCAATGACAGTATCCGCGATACCGCTGTAGGAATACGATGTGCCTGCGTACTGCTCGGTCACGCCGGAAATACCGGAAAGCACGGGATTCCCGGATCTTGTCCTGCCCGCGAGTGTGACTCCGGTCATTTTATTCAGCAGCTCGGTGAACTCGTCCGGTTCATCGAACGGGGAATACGAATCCCTGACGCCTGTTACCGCAACTGTCAGAGGCTGCGGCTCCTTTACGGGCTGAGGCTCGTCCTCATTGGCGAGAACTGCGGCGGATGGCTCCGGGGCGGATCCCTCGGTATCGGCTGTAGTCAGTTCAGTGGTGAACTCCGTAACTGCGGCAGCCGCTTCGGTGACTGATTCGGAAGAGGCGGAGGTCGTCTCAGGGACACCGGGATTCCCGAAACAGCCGGAAAGCAGCACTGTACAGAGCGCGGCAGCGATAATATTATTAAACTTTTTCAGATTTTAACACTCCTTGATACAAATATACGTTGGTTTTACAATTAGGGAACCGCTGATTAGACCGCTGCTGCAAGACAGTCGGCACCGTGAAAGACATATAATACCAAACAATAAGCGGATCAGCGGTTCCTTAGATATAGGTTCTTTTTATTATATACCAAAAATCAGATATTGTCAAATCAAAATTTGGCGAAAAAGGGGATTTTTTCCTGCGGCGAACAAATCCTGCGTTTCCCGATCAACATTCACCGGCAGATTGCGGCGTCAGGTGCTAACATGATGATCGTCGCGATATATGGGTTTGTTTGACGAAAACTGTTGACAAACAGATATAAAAGTGATATAATTTATCAGTCATTTTAAGGAGATAAATCTGAAAAAAGGAAGTAAGACAGTGAAAAGAGAAGATTTACGCAATATAGCGATAATAGCGCACGTCGATCACGGCAAGACCACACTTGTCGATGAAATGCTCAAACAGAGCGGCGTTTACCGCGAAAACCAGACCGTCGTTGAACGTGTCATGGACAGCAACGCGCTCGAACGTGAGCGCGGTATCACAATTCTCGCCAAAAACACGTCCGTTCATTACAAGGACGTGAAGATAAACATCGTAGATACCCCCGGTCACGCTGATTTCTCCGGCGAGGTGGAGCGCATACTCAAAATGGTAAACGGCGTTCTGCTGCTGGTGGACAGCTTTGAGGGAACTATGCCGCAGACGCGCTTTGTACTCCAGAAAGCACTGGAGCTGGGTCACAAGGTGATAGTTGTCGTCAACAAGACAGACCGTCCCGATGCCCGCCCGAAAGAGGTAGTCGATGAAGTTCTGGAGCTGCTGCTCGATCTCGACGCGGACGACGAACAGCTTGAAAGCCCGGTCATCTACTGCTCCGGCAGAAACGGCACGGCTTCGCTTGACCCCGATGTTCAGGGTGAGAACTTCATACCGCTGTTTGATATGATACTTGAACATATACCCGCTCCCGAGGGTGACCCGGAGGGTGAACTTCAGCTGCTTGTATCGTCTATCGACTACAGCGAGTATGTCGGCAGGATCGCCATAGGACGCATCGAGCGCGGCGTTATAAAGCAGAATCAGGAAGTCACGGTCTGTGACTACCACGGAGCGGTACAGCCTTTCAAGGGCAAAGTCGTGAGCCTGTATGAATTCGACGGCCTCGGCAAGACACCCGTGCAGGAAGCTTCCGTCGGTGACATAGTCTGCTTCTCCGGCATAGAGGGAATCACTATCGGACAGACGGTATGCTCCGTGAACGCGGTTGAGCCGTTGCCGTTCGTCAAGATAAGCGAACCTACCGTTGAAATGACCTTCGCGGTAAACGACAGTCCTTTCGCCGGACGCGAGGGCAAATTCGTCACATCGCGCCAGATACGCGAAAGACTGGAACGGGAGCTGCTGAAAGACGTATCGCTGCGCGTCAAGGAAAGCGACGTGCGCGACGCGTATGATGTCGCGGGACGCGGTGAAATGCACCTTTCCATACTGATAGAAACTATGCGCCGTGAGGGATATGAACTGTCCGTCAGCACTCCCCGCGTACTGTACAAGGAGATAGACGGAGTTAAGTGCGAGCCTATGGAAAAGCTCGTCATAGACGTACCCGATGACAGCGTGGGCGCAGTAATGGAGAAAATGGGTGTCCGCAAGGCGGAATTGCTCGAAATGCACCCGGTAGGCTCCCGCACAAGACTGGAGTTCAAGATACCGTCCCGCGGACTGTTCGGCTACAGAAGCGAATTTCTTACCGACACAAAGGGCGAGGGCGTGCTGAACACGCTGTTCCTCGGCTACGAGCCGTATATGGGAGATATCCCGGTGCGCACAACCGGCTCTCTCGTCGCGTTTGAGACAGGTCCCGCCAGCGCATACGGAATTTGGAACGTGCAGGACAGAGGCGCCATGTTCATTGACCCCGGCATTGACGTATATGAGGGCATGATCGTGGGAGTTTCCCCGAAGCTCGGCGATATCACCGTGAACGTCTGCAAGAAGAAGCACCTCACCAACACCCGTGCCAGCGGCAGCGACGAGGCTCTGCGTCTTGTTCCGCCGAAGCACATGAGCCTTGAAGAAAGCCTTGAGTTCATATCAGACGACGAACTTGTGGAAGTCACACCGAAGTCGATAAGGCTCCGCAAGCGCATACTTGACCATGATCTTCGCATGAAAGATGAAGCAAAGCGCAAAAAGAACTGA
>JAGAWN010000189.1 GCA_017941355.1 Ruminiclostridium sp.
CAAGGAAACAAAGGACACCGAGATCGTAAAGTTTGACGAGAGCATCGAGGATTATATGGCGCGTGAGGTACTTCCGCATATCCCGGACGCGCAGTATTTCTGGGAGGAAGATCTGTCGAAGAAGAATCCCGTGGTCAAGACCGGCGCGGAGATACCGTTCACGCGGTATTTCTATAAGTATCAGCAGCCAAAGCCGAGTGAGGAACTCAAAGAGACTTTCCTTGAACTTGAAAAATCAGTGAATGAGAGAATAGCAAGATTGTTTGGAGGTAACGACCATGAGTGATCTGATCTTAAATGATATAGATGCTACCAGCGATATACTTGAGGATATGAAGTCTATCATTGACTTGTCCAAGCAGCAGGCGTTTCAGACAGTCAATCTTATTCTCATACGCCGGAACTGGATGCTCGGTCACAGAATTGCAACAGAGGAAATGAATGGGAACGGAAGAGCGGAATACGGTTCGGAGATCATAGCCAAGCTCTCGAAACAGCTTACAAGTTTTTATGGGAAGGGCTTTACAAAGTCAAATTTATACAGCTTTTACAATTTTTACAAGAACTATACGGAGATTTTCCAGACACCGTCTGGAAAATTGCCGATGCTGAGTTGGTCGCATTATAACATTCTTTTACAGGTGAATGATGCAGAAGCAAGAAAATGGTACGAAAATGAAGCAATAAACGAAACATGGAGTGTTCGCACATTGCAGCGGAATATTTCGTCGCAGTATTATTACAGAATGCTGAAAACACAGAATAAGACCGAAGTTCACGATGAAATGGTTTCGTTGACATCGCAGTATCAGAATAAACTGGAATTCATCAAAAATCCGGTAGTGGCAGAATTTTTGGGCTTTACTTCTGATTTTTCGCTGACCGAAAGCAAACTCGAATCCGCGATAATTGAGAATATTCAGAAATTTCTTATGGAACTTGGCAAAGGGTATGCTTTCGTTGCAAGACAGCAGCGGATCCATACCGAAAAAGAGGATTACTATATCGACCTTGTGTTCTACAATTATATCCTTAAATGCTTTGTGTTGATCGACCTTAAAACCGCAAAGATCACGCATCAGGATGTCGGTCAGATGGATATGTATATCCGTATGTATGATGAACTGAAACGCGGCGAGGGCGATAATCCGACTCTCGGAATTCTGCTTTGTGCAGATACGGACAAGGATATTGCAAGATATTCTGTGATGAACGGAAACGAACAGCTTTTCGCAAGCAAGTACAAACTGTATCTGCCGGATGAAGAGGAACTTAAAGCAGAGATCGAAACACAGAAAATGATTTTTCTTACACAGAACAATAAATCGGACGATGTTGGATAATTCTGAAAGGAGCATATAATGAGCGAAATATTCAGGTATATATTTGATTATTTGACCGATCCGCTGGGATTGCCTATTGATTGGTACTGGGAATATATTATCCTGCTTGCTGTTGAAAAACTGGCTTATTTGCTTGCTTTCGACAATGTTGGTGACTTGTATAGAGCACATCTTATTGACGGAAAGATAACCGGTTCTTTTCTGCATTGGCTGATAAGATTTGTTTATTTCGTTGTTATATGGGCAGTCACATATCTGGCAATACAAGCATATTACTTTGTTTCAGAGAATTTAAAGATAGTGTTAATGACACTCGGCTGTATAGCAGGCGCGGCGGCTTTATGTACACTGACTGTATTTGTCATGAGATTTTTCAATAAGAGAAAAATGGGGTAATAATATGCGTGAGATGAAAGACAGTGGGATTGAGTGGGCAGGAGTAATCCCAAATGCTTGGAACATAAACAAGGGTAAGTATTTTATGGAACTACTAACTCGCCCTACTTTAGAAACTGATGAAGTAATAACTTGCTTTCGTGATGGTGAGGTTACTCTGCGTTCTAAAAGGAGAGAAGAAGGTTTTACTGTTTCTTTGACCGAAGCAGGCTACCAGGGTATCGAAATTGGTGACTTGGTGGTTCATGGTATGGACGGATTTGCTGGCTCTATTGGTATCTCGGATTCAAGAGGAAAAGCTACACCCGTATTAAATGTGCTTGACACAGAGCAGAATAAACGATATATGATGTATTTAATGCGGACAATGGCATACTGTGAGCTGTTCCTATCTTTAGCAACAGGCATTCGTGTAAGAACTTGTGATACAAATTGGAAGAAACTTCGAGAAATAGATTATATTCTTCCTACGATACCTGAACAAAAAGCAATAGCTGATTTTCTTGACAACGAGTGTGATGAATTGAATACACTCATCTCCGACCTCCAATCCCAAATCGAAACTCTTGAAGAATACAAGCGCTCCGTCATTACCGAAGCGGTCACAAAGGGGCTTGATCCTGATGTGGAGATGAGGGATAGCGGTGTTGAGTGGATAGGTAGTATTCCGAAACATTGGAAAGTTGACAATCCCAAATGGCATTTTGTTCAGCGTAAAGACAGGGCAACAAAAGGGCTTACACAACTTACTGCTTCTCAGAAGTATGGCGTTGTTACGCAAGAGGAATACATGGAGATAACAGGCGCAAAGGTTGTGACAGTCGAAAAAGACTTTGATATTCTGAAACTTGTTTGCCCCGGCGACTTCATTATTCACATGAGAAGTTTTCAAGGCGGTCTTGAATATAGTGAAAAGTATGGAAGTATAAGCTCTGCTTATGTTATGTTGATTCCGCAAAAGACAATCCTTGAACCAAGATACTACAAATGGTTTTTTAAGTCTCCGGTATATATAGATGCTTTGAGTAGTACAACTAATCTTATTCGTGAAGGACAAGCCATGCGGTATGCGAATTTCATACAGTTACCGATTATTTTAATGCCGGAAGCTGAGCAAAGAGCAATCGCTGATTATCTTGATGAAAAATGTACGGAAATTGACAGTATCATTTCTGAAAAGAAAAGGCAGATTGAAACGATAGAAGAATACAAGAAGTCGCTTATTTTTGAATATGTGACGGGGAAGAGGGAGGTTGGATAATAATTATTATGCTTGAAAAGTTATTTGATTTACTTCGTGAAAAAAATTGGATTGTACTACTAATATCAATGGTTTCTTCCTTTTTTATAAATACGCAACTAGACAATAGCATTTATGAAAAGTTACCTTTTCAAGATAAGAACTATAATGTTATTGCTGTCTATATTGTTATTACTTTAATCGTTTTTTTATTTTTATGTTCAATTTTGGCAATTATTAATAAGATTAAAAGCGCAATAAAAAACAGTCAAGATAATGAATATTATAATAATCTAAAGCAAATGGAAAATGAACAAACCATTGAAAAATTCAGAGATTACCATGATAGTCTAACTGATAAAGAATACAGTATATTGATGTATTTGCTAAAGAATAACAATCAGAAGCCGTATATTGAATATGGTACTCATGTTAGTTACGATGATTTATATAATAATTTTTTAAATGATACCAATAAATTTTCAAAATCTAAATATCACGGTAACGATAAAGAAATCTGGATTGATACACCACACGGCAAAGAAAAATATTATAGAACTGGAAATGGGACACAGTATTTATTAAAAGATGAATATTATCAATTGCTTAAATATCTTATTGAGAAAAAGGGCAGTATAGGTCATTTTAAAAGGAATATTATAGATTTAGAACAAGACTGAGGTTATAATATGAATAACATACTTTCTCCAAAATACCAATCCGAAATATTATCAATTCTCCGTGACCGGAACGGCAACACGATACGAAATGCGGAAGAAGATTTCAGTAAATTCTATTTTGAAAGGATTATGTGAGTATGGAAACGATACCCTTAACATTTAAATCTGATGAAAAGGGCTATTTTGATAGACAATGTCCAAACGAGAACTGCTTATTTGAGTTTAAAGTATATATGCAAGACTGGAAAGAAAAATTCTCCGATGAAGAAGTTTATTGTCCTTTGTGTGGATGCGTTGCTCCTTCGAACGAGTGGTTTACGGAAGAACAAACTGAACAAATACATAATGTCGTCGCTGACTGGACTAGAGTTTATATTGAAAATTCTATGTCAAAATTGTTTAAGAAACTGGAGCAGACAACCAAGAACAATAGATATTTAAAAATCAAATATAAATCAAATTGTCCGACTACATTCATAAATAATCCTATCGGAGCAAAAGAAGAATGGGAACTTGATATTACTTGCGAAAAATGCGGGGCACGATTTAGTGTTATTGGCTCAGCCTTTTTCTGCCCATGTTGTGGATATAACTCTGCAAGCAAAATGTTTGATGAGTCGCTGGACTCAGTATCCAAAATGCTACAATCTATAGATGAATTTCATGAGGTTTTAGAAGCTAATTATGGAAAAGATAAAGCGGAAACCATGAGTAGAGAAATGATTGAGAATACAATTTGTCAAATAGTTTCAACTTTTCAAAAATTTGCACAATGTAGAGTTAAAGAAATATGTGGAAAAGAGTATAGAGTAAATGATTTTCAAATCGTTGATAAAGGCGATACTATATTTAAAAACGAGACCAATCATTCCTATAGCGACTGGCTTTCTCAAGATGAAATCAGTTATATGAGATTATTCTTTCAAAAAAGGCATATTGTTGAACACAATTCAGGGATAATAGATCAGAAATATATCGATAATTCTAATGACAATTCTTATACAGTTGGTCAACGGCTAATAGTAAAGAAAGATGAAGTTATAGAGTTCTTGAGAATAGTAAAAAAGCTTGGTGCAGGGATAAAAATTTTATTATGATTAATAAAAAACAGAATAAAGGTTTTGTTAAGCAGCATATTGTTCCAAAGACATATTTGAATCATTTTGCTGTACCGGGAAGAAAAAAGAAAACATTTTTAATAGGTGTAAGGCAAAAAAATCTATCACACTTCATAAGAAATACAGATGATGTAGGGTATATAGATAATTATTATGATGACGATGCATATGAAAACATAAAGCACTGGGAACACTTTTATAATAATGAAATTGAAGCTCCTTTAAGTCAGGTGATTACAAATCTTATTGCGGGGCTAACACTTTCAAATTATACTGAAGGGTTTCTCAAAGAAGAAGAACGTCGAATATTATGCCGATTTATTGTTACACAGTTTATTAGAGTACCTCAATTTATCGATTGGCAAATAACAAATGCTAAAAATAATTTGTTGCCTAAAATAAAAGAACAGTGCTTAATCGAATTAGGTGCAGAATTCGCAGAAATAATTGATAATATTGAAATTTATGATAAAACATATAAGCATATGGTTTTATCATATGTAAACAATAGTAGGCAGCTTGAACGATTCAGTCAAATACTTCTTAGCAAACCATGGATAGTATATATAAATGGTTGTAGAGATTTTATGCCATTTATTACAAGTGATAATCCGATTGTATTATCCAAAAATCCCTATTTGCATAGTGTTGGTTTTTAGTGTATAATCTGTGTATACCAACACAGAGGAGAAACTATATGAAACACCAGTCAGATAGGTATAAGTCACGACAAGTAACACCGTGGGATATGAATCCTGAGCTAACA
>JAGAWN010000190.1 GCA_017941355.1 Ruminiclostridium sp.
TAACCGCCGTATCCAAAGCTCGGATTGTTGTAGAAGTCACCGATTCGCGGATCAAGACTTACACCCTTGATTATTTCTGCTGTGTTGAGCCCCTTTATTTCCGCATATGTATCAAGTTCGTTGAAGTATGACACACGCAGTGCAAGGTAAGTGTTTGCAAAGAGTTTTACGGCTTCTGCTTCAGTGAATCCCATGTGAAGCACATCTATATCTTTCTTTTCTGCTCCTTCTACAAGCAAAGCGGCGAATGTTTTCGCTGCTTCTTTTGTGCTGTCATCGCAGGAAACTATTATTCTGCTCGGGTACAGATTATCATACAAAGCCTTGCTTTCTCTTAAAAACTCCGGGCTGAATATGATTCGATCTGTGTTGTATTTAGCTCTGACTTTTTCGGTGTAGCCGACAGGAATGGTTGATTTTATGACCATTATCGCCTTATCGCTGCATTTAAGAACAAGCTCGATAACAGCTTCAACCGCGCTGCAATCAAAGTAATTCTTCTGCGGGTCATAATTGGTAGGCGCAGCAATAATAACGAAATCCGCATCTTTGTATGCCGATTCCGCATCTGTTGTTGCGGTCAGATCAAGATGTCTTGTTTCATGCTCTCCAAGGAACTTTTCTATGTAATCGTCCTGAATAGGCGACTGCCAAGTATTCAGTTTTTCTACCTTCTCGGGGATGATATCAACTGCCGTAACTTTGTTATGCTGTGAAAGAAGAACCGCTAATGAAAGTCCTACATATCCGGTTCCTGCAACTGCTATATTCATTTTACTTATTAAGCCTTTCCGTAATATTTAGCGTACCACTCAGCAAACGCTCTTAGTCCTTCCCTTATACCTATCTTCGGGGTAAATCCATAATCTTTTTCAAGAGCTTTGCTGTCCGCATATGTTATCGGGACATCACCCGCCTGCATTCCTACGAGTTCTCTGTGTCCCTCAAAATCATAATACGCCGGAAGCACATCTGCTCTTACAAGCTCCTCTTGAAGTGTAGAGATATAGTCTAGAAGGTTTTCAGGCTGACCGCCGCCGATGTTATACACTGCATAAGGGGGAAGCGGCAATCCGTCATCACCGTTCTTCTTTTCGGGAGCGCCCTGCATTACCCTTATAATGCCTTCAACAATATCATCAATATAAGTGAAGTCACGCTTCATGTTACCGTAATTAAAAATCTTTATCTTTTCTCCGGCAACCAGTTTTTGCGTTGCGCTGAAATAAAACATGTCCGGGCGTCCTGCCGGTCCATAGACAGTAAAGAAGCGAAGTCCGGTTGAGGGAATATTATACAGCTTGCTGTAAGCATGAGCCAGCAGCTCATTGCTTTTCTTTGTTGCAGCATACAGAGAGACAGGATTGTCCACTTTATCGTCTGTGCTGAACGGAACTTTTTTATTTCCACCGTAAACACTGGAGCTTGATGCATATACAAGATGCTCCACAGGATTATGACGGCAGACTTCAAGAATATTGTAGAAGCCGATTATATTGGATTCGATATACACATCGGGGTGATCTATGCTGTATCTCACACCTGCCTGTGCGGCAAGGTTTACAACTATATCAAAATGATATTTTTCAAACAAGGAGTCGATTAGGGATTTGTCGGCTATAGAACCTTTTATAAAGGTATGCTCTACAAGAGAAGAAGTCTTCTCAATCAATCCGAGGCGATATTCTTTTAGTTTGGGATCGTAGTAGTCGTTCATGTTATCAAGCGATACTACAGTTCCGCCTGTCATTGTATTAAGTAAACGCATGACAAGGTTCGCACCGATGAACCCAGGCGAGCCTGTTACAAGTATTCTTTTGTTGTTAAGCTCTACCCGCGTTTTCATCGTTGTTCTTCCTTTTTGATTGTAATTATAACGGTTATTCTTCGTGTAGCAGTATTTCCTTCAAATTTTCCGTTTTGTCTTCCTGTTCAAGCATTTGTTTGTTACAATCCAAACAGCCTACACGAACGACTTTTGTTGCCCTGACTATATTACCGCATGACGGGCAAACATAACGATGAACGGTAGTTTTTACGCTTTTTTCAGTTTCTGTATTATTAACTGTCCTGAACAAGTCAAACCGAACATCTTCTAAAGTCTTAACAAAATCTAATGCTTCAGGAGACAGTTCTGTCTTTGAATAGCCGCTTCCCTCAACTTTTTCCGTTATCAGTCCATGGGCTTCTGCTGACTTTTTAAAGCATTTATTGTGATAATATCCCGAACGGCTGGTATCTTTTATTCCTTCCTGCAAATCGTAGAGATGCACCATTTCATGAAGAAGGGTTCCGATTATAACATTTATAGGGTCATTGAGATATTCAGCGCTGAGATTGATCTCATAATATCCGTCATCATCACCGATATTCTCATCTCTGCCTTTTTCGGAAGTGCTTTTCCATGCTTTCCATGATGTACACCAGCCATTTATATTTGATTTACCTTCCGGAGAAATAACTATTACCGGGACAACAAGACAGCCATCAAAAAACCTGTCATTCATTTTTGAAAATAAATTTTCAAAAATCCTTATAGCTGGTTTCAAACTCGGATTATTCATGATCTTATCCCTTATATTTTGATTAAATTGCCACTCCAAGAGCCTGCAACCGCTGTATCTGATTGACAGATAACTTATCTTTCTTCTCAACCTGTCTTCTGAGCCACATTCCGACCCATTCCCCCTTATCGTTTCGATACGTTGTAGGGATCATTGAGCTTTTATTCTTTTTTATGTAGCTTTCAACATTTTGAAACCCGTTCTCCCATGCCCGTTCTTTGGGTGTGAGCCAATCCATACCAATACTTTCAAGGCGCTTTATCTGTTCGCCGGATAATTTTCCTTGTGAATATGCCTCGCGCTGTTCAAATACCCAATAATAAACCTCAGGAGAACGCCCGGTCCTGTAATGAGAATCCACATTCAGATCATTGTTTTCGCGGTAATATCTCTCTGCCTCAGCAAAACCCTGCTCCCAGCGATATTCAATTGCATTCCATATCATACCTATTGAGTCAAGCCGAGATATTTGATCTTCTGTAAGTCTTCCGTAATGCGATTTCTCGCGTCTGTTCCTCATGTTTGATATCCATGTTCCGAGCGTATATCCGTCATCGCATACATATTTTGGTGAAACCCACAAGTCGCCGTTTGCCCTGTAATAGCTTTCAGCATGAGCAAATCCTATCTCAAAGGGATTGTCGAGTTCCCATACCATACCGATATCTTCAAGCTTTCTTATCTGTTCTTCCTTGAGTTTTCCTGCCTTATAAAGCCTTCTCTGACTGATGATCCAAATATTGATCTTCTTTTCCTCGCTGTTCGGATTTCCATTGGGGACCAAAGAGCCATACTTCTCAGCATAACATCTTGCACGCTCAAACTGTCTGTCCCACATGTTGTCCTTAGCCAGCTTCCCGAAAGTAACGCCGATAACTTCAAGCTTTTCCCGCTGCTCATCAGTAAGCTTCTTTTTTCGCTTTCCCTCGCCGATAAGCCGCTGTTCACTGAGCCATTTTGAAAGCCAAACGCCGTTCAAGACATAATTAGCCGACATAGAAAGATTTCCGTGTGCGTCATAATAAGCCTTTGCAAGAGCGTATTTAGATTCCCAAGGATCTTCTCTTTCCAGCTGTACGCCCAAGTCAAGCAGCATTTTCTCTCTTTTCTTTGACATCTTCTTGCCATAGGCTTCAAGCTGATTAAAATACCACTCGCCGAGCTTAAATCCCGATTTGGTCACATAGGCTAACGGCACTTTCGTTGTACCAAATGTATCTATATATTTCTTTAATTCTTCATATCCTGTATTCCAACGACGCTCAAAGCGCTTTTCCCACAGCATTCCTATGGAATCAAGTCTTGATATTCCGTCCTCAGTCAGATATGGATTATTGTTTTTACGGTAAAGTCTCATTCTGTCGATCCATGAGCCGAGCCGCAGCCCGTCACTATCCACATATCCCACAGGTATATCCAAATCTCCGTGTTCTTTCAGATAATTTACTGCACTGTTATAGTATTTCTCAAATGTGAAGTCGTGAACATCCCATACCATTCCGAGATCATCAAGATCCTTTATACGCTCCTCGGTAAGATATGATAATTTAATACCGCTTCTTCTGTAATTGCGGAGCTGCGATATCCAGCGTCCTAACGGCACGCCGTTCTCATCGACATAACTTACAACCGGAGATAACTCACCGTGTTTTTCTTTATATGCTAAACAAGCCTCGTAATAATACTTCCATGCCGTATCAATTGCGCTTTCCCAACGCATGCCAAGCTTGTTGAGCTTTTCTATCCGCTCTGAAGTCAGAATACCGTTTACAGCACCATTATAGACCCGTCTCTGCGTTTGCAGCCACGGTCCGAGTGCATATCCGTCGGGAGTAACATACTTTGTCGGCACGTTGAGATCACCGTTCACATTGTGATATTCCACACACTTTTCATACATCAGATCCCAGGAAGCTGTCAGAGTATCTTCAAGGTTATCAAACAACGATCTGCAATCTGCTACCTTATCTATAAGCTCAAATGCTTCGTTTTTTATATAGTCTCCGGAACCGAATGAACGGTAATAGGATATTGCGACCTGCATTTCTTCCTTAATGGAATCAATGCTGTACAGATTTTCAATGTTGTTGACAATATCAAATATGACAGGCTCTTTGGACTTTGATGCAGAAAGAGCACGTCCTATCTGCTGCTTATATATTATCGGGGACACTGTCGGACGCATAAGGATTACACCGGAAACGTCCTCTACATGAACTCCCTCATTAAGAGCATCAATACAGAATAACAGCCTTAAATGGTCGCTGTTATCGTTTTTGAATTTCTGAAATTCGGCATCTGCGGCAGAATCATCGGAATACACCGAGTATATCTGCGGATCCCGGTCTACTCTCCAAAACCAGTTCACACACTGTGATATATATTCCTGCATGGTATCATAGTTCGGTGTGAATACGATATATTTGCCATGTTTATCTGTCATGTGCTTCTCAAAAATCTTATCCAGTCCGTCCGCATTTTCAAGCGAACGGCGAAGATGTTCCAGATATTCACCGGCTTTATCCCGCACTGCCTTGCTTTTTGCTCTGCGGACGCGATCCTCGTATTTTTCTAAATCCTTCTGATAGGAATAAATCGAAAGTATATACTTCGGAGGATTGAGTATTCCACGTACAATTGCGTCCCCAAGAGTTAATTCGCTGGCTATGTTCCCGCTGAACAATTCATCAGCCATATTACGCTGATTATCCAAATATCGAACAGCAGTCGCAGATAAACCAAGCACCGGAACATTCGGGAATGCATCAAGCAGCATCTTCAGATGACTGCCCCAGATTTCAGAACCTCCGCGGTGGAATTCGTCAAGTATAAGGTAGTCGAAGCTAAGTCCGGCAATATCTTCCTCTGACATCATAGAAAGCTTTGCATAGGTCATGAACAATATGTTTTCGGGAACATAGTCATCTGATACTTTTGCAAGGTTTTCAAGCTGCGTCTTAAAGATGTACTCCGAAGGAGAGAGCCAAAGGACTGTCTTATCGGGATTATCCTCACAAAGCCTGAAGCCTATGAAAGACTTACCGGTTCCGGTGGGGTGAATGACACAAGCCTTGCCGACAGCATCAAGCATAGCTACAGCGGATTCATACGCTTCCTGATTGTGCTTGAACAACTCTATCGCCATGCTACTCGCCCCCTCGAAAAACTTTCGCAAAATTAATTATTTTGTGACTGAATCCGGTCTAATGGCGATATTACCGAACCAAGTTATTATTAGAATGACGGCATAATGACGTTTTCCACCGTCATGCAGCCCATGTAAGCTTATCCATGCAGGCTTTCTTCCTATCCATTGACGAGTGAACATACCGGTTAAGTGTGAGTTCTATGCTGCTATGACCAAGTATCTCTGAAAGTGTCTTGACATCAAATCCGAGAGCAATGCACTTTGTAGCGAAAGCATGACGAAGGCTATGAAAATGTAATGACGGTAAATTTGCGTTTTTCAGTATTCGAGCAAATCTGTTCTGCATAGTGCGCGGTTCAACGGGCTTTGAGGTCCCGGAAAGTATGTAATCATCTTCATTTCCGACATAACTACCAAGCTTTTCGGCAAGACATTCCGGTATCGGTATTATTCTGATAGAGCTCTGGCTTTTTGGCTCAGTTATCACTAATTTGGTGCGTTTTGTATTATCAGGGGTCTGGATTCGCTGAATAGTCTTTTTGACGGTCAAAGTACGTTTTTCAAGGTCAATATCTTTCCACTGCATAGCGCACAGCTCACCGATGCGAATACCGGTATAAAGACAGACCGCTATACCA
>JAGAWN010000191.1 GCA_017941355.1 Ruminiclostridium sp.
ACCAACGGGGTCTTTAACACCGCAATTCTTATGTTCTTGGAGAGATGTCCGAGAATAGCCGGAGAAGTGTTATCCAACACCATTCCGGAAACGTGCAGCATTCTTCTGACGATATTTATGGCATGGTCGGGGCTTTCAAATTTCTCGTCGATCTTGACAGTCTCACCGCTTGAATACTGCACCTCAATATCGTCCCAGGAGTTGATGTTGATTTCTTCAATGCCCGTTCCGAAGATGTATTTCGTCAAAAACGAGAACTCTGCCATTTCGGTGTAGAGCTTGTCAATAAGCTCCTGCTGCGTCATGTCCGCGACCGTCAGACGGTGGTCAAGAAGGTACTTTCCGATGTACCTCTTGACCTGTGCCTTGACTTCTTCGTTGCCCGTGCCTATGTTGTTTATGCCGTCAACTACCAACGCCGAGTATTTGCTCGAAACGTAGGACTGGACTTCTTCGAGAACCTCCGAAAACTGCTTGGTATCGCTTGATCTGTAGAATAAGTTCTGTGTGTTCGTGTTTGCAGTTAGTGCCATTTCAAACCTCCTGCTTTACTGTAATTCAAATACTTCATTTGCGATCTTGGCGACCGATTTACGGAAATCCTTGCTGTCCTTCGCGGAGAGCGCACCGAACAGGTTTCCCGCAAGGAACTGCTGATGCACTTCCTCGGAGTGCGGGATCTTGAACGATACGCCGCCGACCACCTGTTCGATGTTCTCGTCAGCCTGAAACGCGTCTATATTGCTTGCCGCCTTGTACTGCTTGTTGACATTGAACTTATTGTCGAGCAGCACGGGCATCTGCGACGACAGGTAGCTTATGGATTTGAGGTCGCAGGAGACCAGACGCAGAACCGCGTCCGAGTCGATCAGTGCCACCGCCGACAGGATATCGTTTGTGATATTGCTTGTGCAGTCGATAATGATGTAGTCAGCCATGCGGCGCAGTTCCGCAAGAAGCTCCTTTGCCTGAGTTTCGGTGTACGGGGCATAAGTGAAAGCATTCTCACCCTTGAGCATTGCAAGCATCGTCAGATATTCATTGCGCTTGTGCAGGATAGCGTTCTGCTTGATTATACTGCCCGTGACCTCCGCAGAGGCGAGTATCGTTCCGAGCGACACCTCGGCTTCAAGGTCAGACGCGGGGCAGATATACGGGAGCGGCGGCGCAGACATATCCGCAAGCACAAGAATAACATTCTTTTTCTGCGCGGCGATATATCTTGCAATTTTGACCGACATAATCGTCTTGCCGGAGGACGGGCTGCCCCATACCGCGAGTATCTGATTATCCTTACGGTCGGGCGGCAGTTCAAAGCAGTCGCTTTCGGCAATATCGAACTCCATATCGAGTTCCTCATCCTCATCGCCATGTTTCATAAGCTTATTCAGAAATGATGCCATCGTCCGTCACCTCCGTGGTTTCATCTATGATAACAGCTTCCTCGTCAGCCTCGCTTTCTTCCTCGTTCACAATGTCCGGGATATCAAGCTCTACTGTAGTCTCTGTTTCCTCGGCTTCATCTGTGATATCAGGCTCACCTCCGAACAGCTCGGCTGTTGTTTCCGGTTTCACCTCCGATTCTGTTTCCGCAGGCTTCTCGGTGACCGTTATCTCAGCCTTATCCTGCAGTATCTTCTCCTGCGCTTCAAGGAACTTGTCAGCGTTCTCCTGTGTTCCGCGGTAAACAAGGGAAATGTGTATCTCGCCCTCGGCTTCAAGTTCCGCGAGGACTATCGCCTGTGACGGGGAGACCAAAAGTGTTACAGTCTCGGGCAAGTCGGTTTCTTCCTCGCCATCGGCGCGGTATTCGGTTACTTTCTCGTCATTTCCGCGCTTATCGGTAGCTGCGACTACCTGAACATACTGGAGTTCATCGGGTACGACTGTCTCACCCTTTTCCTGATAATCGACCGCGATCACAGACACAATGTCGCCGGACATGAGCTTGCCCGAAAGACCCTTTGCGAACGTGGGGAGAGTTACCGACATGACGCGCTTGGAGCCGTTCAGACCGTAGAGATACACATTTTCGGTCGCGGGAGTATCGCTGATCTTGGTGGAAAGAACATACTCGTCTTTGAGCAGCTCCACAGCGGCGTACTTGCCGACAACATCTTCCTGCTTGGTTATGACATTCGAGGGCAGATTGTACGCTCCGACCTCAACAGTTTCGATATCCTTGCTTGTGATCTCCGTACCGACCTTGATGTCGTTCTTGATACGCACGATCTTGGTGAGATTCGCTGCCGAAGCATTGAAAAGCGGTGTTATCACGAAGCAGATAACGAGGGCAATGGCGATGCAGAGAACGCCGAGGACAGTTCTGTTTTTAAGAAATTTCATATATCATTTGTCCTTTCATTGAATAAATGTGTTAAACAAAAATAGTAAGTAAATATCCTAATGTTATGAAAGGCAGGAACGGCAGATTTTTCGCTGCCGTCCTACCGCGTATTTTTTGAACAACTGCCGATATCCCGTAGAACACCAGCATCGACAGCTCCGCCGCAAACAGCAGCAGGAGCGTTTTCCAAAGTCCGAGCGACAGGCTCAGAGCCGCAACTGCCTTGACATCACCGCCGCCGATCTTCGTGAACAGCGCTCCGACAAAGAACATCACTGCGGGCAGCAGTCCCCACAGATTTTCGGGGTGATAATCTATGAAAGCTGCTGCCGTAATTGCAAGCGATATTTTATTCGGGATAGTCCTGTCTTTCAGATCGCAGTAAACCTCAATACCGAGCAGTACGATGATGACCGCAGTCTGTATCGCCGCCATTAACCCTTAAAGTCGAACATATCCTGCACGCGCTGGGTAACAGTCGGCATGATAGTGTCTCCGAACAGGCTGTAAAGACCGGCGAGGAGGAGTGCGCCGATAACTACGGCGATGAGTATCTTAACACCGCTGTCAACGTAGTTCTCGCCGCGTGCGCAAGCTGCGAATGCGGTCATTCTCGCAATTGCAAGCCTTACTCTGCGGATAATGCCGGAGAAAGCGTTCTTTACGGTCATTGCCGCGTTCTTGAAAAAGTTCTTGATGTTCTTGATAATTTTCATAGTTTTTCTTTCCTTTCGTAATTTACATGGTTGTTGTGCTTACATTGAAATATCCGGTGCAGGCTCGTCATAAACGGGCGGCTCATACTGAGTTGACTGCTTCTGTATCTGCTTGATAGCGAGTTTG
>JAGAWN010000019.1 GCA_017941355.1 Ruminiclostridium sp.
CCAACAAATGGCTTCATAGCGCAGCTTGAAGCCATTTGTTGGCTGCAAAAGTGCAAGGAAAATTTTTATATTTCAGGATTTTCCTTGCACTTTTGTTCGTCCGAAGGACGAAATGAGCTTGACATCAAGGAATGTGTCCGTGATCCGTAACGCAGACCGCTGAATGAGCGGGATATCTTTCAGACCCGTTCCAGCAGTATCAGACATTCCGCGTGTATCGTCCGTGAAAACATATCCACTCCGCGGACACTTACTGCCCTGTAGCCGTGACCGGAGAGATACCTGCAGTCCCGCGCGGCTGTGGCGGGATCGCAGGATATCATCACTATGCGTTCCGGCGCGAAAGAAACGATATTGTCGAGCGTCGCAGTATCGCAGCCTTTTCGTGCGGGATCGACCGTCACAACATCTGCTCTTATGTCTTTTGCGCGCAGCAGGGAAGTGACTTCGCCCGCGTCACCGCAGTAAAACTCCGCGTTATCGCAGCCGTTGATCTCCGCGTTTCTCCGGGCATTCTCCACCGCGTCGGGAACTATCTCGACTCCTATAAGCTTTGTTGTGTCTGACGCTACCGAAAGTCCCACCGTGCCTATGCCGCAGTACAGGTCTATCAGCGTTTTACCCTCTGCCTGCGCAAGCTTTGCCGCTTCTGCGTAAAGCTTCTCCGCCATAGGAGTGTTTACCTGATAGAACGACTTCGGTGAAATAACGAACTTCCGTCCGAGCATGGTGTCGGTTATTTCCGGTACGCCCGCGAGTGTGATATCATCGCTGCCGTAGATCACGTTCGTTTTTTCCTTGTTTATGTCCGCAACGACTCCCCGTATATCAGGAAAGCGCTTCATAAGCCGGTGCGCCAGCTTTTTCAGTTCCGGGACATTTCTGCGTACCACAAGCACAATGTTTATCTCTCCCGAATAGTGTCCGCGCCTTATGCAGATATGCCGCAGTACGCCGCTGTGGGATTCCTCGCAGTACGGGGAGATCTTATACTCCGTGCACATTTCAAGTACAGCCCTGCGTATTTCCGCAAAAACCGGCTGTTCAAGCTTACAGCTGCCGCAGGGCACGATCCTGTGGCTCCGTGATGCGTAGAATCCGCAGACAATGTTTCCGTCTTTATCTCTGCCGACGGGGTACTGTGCCTTGTTGCGGTATCCGTCGGGAGCGGGATTGCCGATGATAGGAAGAAACTCTGGCTCAAGCCCGCCTATCCGTGTGAAAGCGGAGCGGATTATCTCCTCCCGCGCTTTGAGTTCCGCTCCGGAGTTCAGATGTCTGAAAGCGCAGCCGCCGCATTTTCCGAAAGCCGGGCAGTCGGGATCCGTCCTGTCCGCCGAGGGCGTGATAATGTTCTCGATCTTTCCGTAGCAGAAGCTTTTCCCGGACTTCACGATCCGTACATCAAGAACATCACCGACAGCCGCGAACGGGACAAACACGACCATTCCGTCGTGTCTGCCTACGCCCGCACCCTCGCCGGTGATGCTTTCTATAGTGAGTCTTACTATGTCGTTCTTAATCATTGTTTTCGAGAGCCTTGCTCTTTAAATACGCATTGATGAATCCGTCGATATCTCCGTCCATGACCGCCTGTATGTTGCCCATTTCATAGCCGGTGCGGTGATCCTTGACGAGAGTATACGGCATGAATACGTAAGAGCGTATCTGGGCGCCCCATGCTATCTGGAGCTGTTCGCCCTTGATATCGGATATCTTTTCAAGATGCTCGCGCTCTTTGATCTCAACGAGTTTAGAGATGAGCATTCTCATCGCGTACTCGCGGTTCTGCACCTGTGAACGCTGAGTCTGGCAGGCGCATACAATACCTGTGGGCTTATGGATAAGGCGCACAGCCGAGCTTGTCTTGTTGACTTTCTGACCGCCCGCGCCGCTGGAGCGGTAAACTTCCATTTCGATATCTTCCGGACGGATATCAACGGAAGTGTCCTCGTCGATCTCCGGCATTACTTCAAGGCTGGCAAAGCTTGTGTGTCTGCGTCCGGAAGCGTCGAAAGGCGATACACGCACAAGTCTGTGTACGCCGTTCTCGGATTTTAAGAAACCGTAAGCGTTCATGCCCTCGATGAGTATGGAAGCACTCTTGATACCGGCTTCTTCCCCCTCCAGATAATCGAGCAGCGACACCTTGAAGTTATGGCGTTCAGCCCAGCGGTTGTACATTCTGTACAGCATTTCCACCCAGTCCTGTGCCTCTGTTCCGCCTGCGCCGGCGTGGAATGTGAGGATCGCGTTTTTGGAGTCAAATTCTCCGGAGAGAAGAGTTATCAGCTTCATTTCCTCAAGCATGGACTTGGTCTTGTCGGCAAGCTCTTTGATCTCCGGGAGCATGGATTCGTCGTCTTCCTCGTTGGCGAGTTCAGCCATTGTTATCACATCGTCAAAGCTTTCCGCAAGCTTGTCATACTGTGAAAGCTTGCCTTTGAGCGCGCCGAGTTTCTGTGAGATCTTCTGTGATGTTTCTGGGTCATTCCAGAAGTCGGGCTGTGCGGTCTGTTCCTCCAGTTCCGCTATTTCCTTTTTCAGACCTTCAATGTTTATTGCAGCCGCAAGGTCTTTAAGCTGCGGCTTCAAGCCCTCGAATTCAAGTATAAGTTCCTCGTACTGAAGCATATCTGTTCCTTCCTGTTATGCAATATAGTTCTGCAAAATGTTTTACATTCCCGTTTATTATACTACAAAACCGAGGATTTGTAAAGAGGTAATCGCGCATTTTTGCTCTTTGACTGTTATTAACAAATATTTATACGGATTTTTTTAAATTTCTATTGATTTGACTGTATTTTTGTTGTATAATAGTATAGTCGATCAATCTGGTGCTGCAGGCACCCGTTTATCCGCTATAACAATGAAAGGGGTGACGGATATATGCTGAAAGATTTTCTGTACAGAATGTCCAGCGAGGAAGGCAACGCCATACGTTACCGGATAATCTATTCATTCTGTTTTGTTGTCCATTCTTTCTATGCTATACTTTTCACGCTTACCGGAGTTACGGAGCTGATGATCTTCAATATAATAAGTTCGGTTCTGTATTTTGCCGGAATGGTCTTCGTCAGAAACAACCGTTTCACTCTGATCTGGGTCGTGCTGGTGATATTGGAGATCATTTCTCACGGACTTTTCTGCAGTATGTACCTCGGATATGATTATCAGTTCTCGTTGTTTTCTTTTTCGATAATACCCGTCACATACTTTATCACCTATCTTGATCCCGCAATAAGTCACCCGATCATATTCTCCTCCGTACTCTCGCTTATAACCGGTTTTTCTATCGCGGAGTCAATGAATGTTGACTTTATACGGGAACCGGTGTACAGATTTCCGCGGCAGTTCACCGAATCGGTAGCGATGCTGAACATGGTGTTCTGTATTCTGATACTTATTTCTTTCTCCATAATGTTCATAGGAAAGATAAACTATGACCTCAAAACCCTGAAAGAGCAGAACGATACTCTTGACAGGCTTGCAAATTACGATCAGCTCACGGGTCTGCGCAACCGCAACCATATCCGTGAGATATTCGAGCAGTACATAAAAAGCACCGAGCCGTACTGCGTGATACTCGGAGACATAGACGACTTCAAGCAGGTGAACGATACATACGGACATTCTGCGGGAGACGAAGTGTTAAGAACAGTTTCGGACATAATCAGCGGGAACGTAGGAGACAGCGGTGAGGTCTGCCGCTGGGGCGGTGAGGAGATACTTATTCTGCTCAAAGGAACAAACGACGCGTGTACAGCGCTTACTGAGCGTATCCTGTCACAGATCCGCGGAACTGTTGTTGAGAGCGGAGATTCCAGAATCAAGATCACTATGACGTTCGGACTCTGCGATTACGGAGACGCGATGAATATAGAAAAACTGATATCCATAGCTGACGAGAGGCTGTATATCGGAAAGAACAGCGGCAAAAACAAAGTAATAACAGAGAACTGATTTAAAACAGGTGTGTGGAATGACTCGGAAACAGAAACTTATAAGAACGGCGATCACTATGGCGGTCACCGTACTGATGACGATCGTGGTGCTGTGGCTGCGGTCAGACGATGAGTTTGCGTCCTCGGTGGCGCGGATAGAGTATATGGGGATAACATACTCTGTCACAGACCTTTTTGTTATCCTGACGGCGGGTATATGCGGCTATCAGTACGGAATAATCGTGTTTCTCGCAGCGCTTTTCGTACAGACTATACAGAACGGCGGCATCATAGACGGGCTGTTCTCACTTCTCATATACTTTGTAATATCCATAGTCGCGGGTTATTTTGCGGAAAAACGCTGGTACAGGAAAATATGGAAATCCGTTCTGGCGCTCATTTATTTTACCCTTATTCTTGGCGGCTCATGGTATATAATGTTCATTCAGCTCTACAGCTTTGATAATGCCTATACAAACATGGAGCTGTGGCAGCTATGTCTCGGAGCGGTACCGGAGGTTTTCGTTGCAGTGCTGTTCCAGTACCTCTTCTTCCGCTTTGTTCCGGATAAGTGCAAGAAATACATAGGAAAATGCTATGTATATACCAAGGAATATGAAAACTCGGCGGAATTTCTTGAAAGCGGTCATTCCGTACTCAAAAAGCAGGTCACGGCTATGACCATGTCCGAAGCTATACTGCTGAGTGTTTTTGCTGTGATCCTTTCAAATGCTCAGATGAATCAGATATCGAGTATGCAGCGCGAACGTATCTATCAGCAGCGTACCATCTCGCTGTCTGACGAGCAGATCAGTGACATTTCGGGTACCGGAGACACACAGACCGAAGTTTCATCTACTGCCGATGATCCCTCGGATACCGCAGAACAGACTACCGAAGAAGTTCCTTCCGACAGACCTGATTTTGTACCGCCTGATGGCGATATGCCCGGAAGATATTTCGAACTTTCGGACGACCAACTCAACAATATCTCCGATAACTTTGCGGTGCGGGACAGGGATCTCATAGTAATGGATATCCAGCTCGGTCTGATAGTAATGTGTATCGCTATGCCGCTCGGTCTGTTCTTCAATTCTCTTATGGTGCGCAGAGTGGTTGTTCCTATACGCACGCTCTCGTCTGTGATGAACGACTATTTCAACGAGGAGGAACAGAAGCGTCCCGAACTCCTTGAAAAGCTCCGTTCGATGAAAACTCAGGGAAAGGACAACGAGATCAACCAGCTCAATTATTCGATGCAGCGAATGATCGGAGATATGACCGAATATATAAATGCTGTACGGCACGAAAAGGAACTGGAATCCGAACTGAAAGTAGCCGAGGCACGCAGCGAGGCAAAGTCTGTATTCCTTTCAAATATGTCACATGAGATAAGAACGCCGATAAACGCAATTCTCGGTATGAATGAGATGATACTGCGTGAGACTGCGGAACCGAGTACGGTTGAGTACGCGGAGAATGTGCGGAATGCGGGAAACACTCTTCTGGGGCTTGTGAACGATATACTCGATTTCTCGAAGATCGAAGCGGGGAAAATGGATATAATCCCGGTTGACTATGACCTGTCCTCCGTGCTTAATGATCTTGTTACAATGATACAGACCCGTGCAGACAACAAGGGGCTGGAACTTATTGTAAACGTTGATCCGGAGATCCCGGTACAGCTTCACGGTGACGAGATCCGTATAAAGCAGGTAGCTACAAATGTCCTGACGAATGCCGTAAAGTACACCGAAAAGGGAAGTGTCTCGATCTCCGTAGGATATGAACCGCTCCCCGAAGAAAACGGAAAGCGCATGATAGGGCTGAGTTTTAAGGTTTCAGACACCGGCATAGGGATTAAGCAGGAGGACATGAGCAAGCTGTTCTCGGCGTTTGAGCGCATAGAAGAAGAGCGCAACAGAACTATCGAGGGTACGGGTCTTGGCATGAACATCACCCGCAGGCTGCTGGATATGATGGGGAGCAAGCTTGAAGTTGAAAGCGAGTACGGCAAAGGCTCGACGTTCTCGTTCACGGTTAAGCAGGAAGTCATGTCGGATCAGCCTATCGGCAACTACGAGGAATCATACCGCCGGACGCTTGCCGACAGGCGGAAATACAAGGAGAAATTCACGGCTCCGGAAGCGCAGGTGCTTGTTGTTGATGATACGAAAATGAATCTTTCGGTATTCAGAAGTCTGCTGAAAAAGACGCTTGTGCAGATAGATACGGCTGCAAGCGGCGACGAATGTATAGAAAAGACGAAAGAAAAGAAATACGATATCATCTTCCTCGATCACAGAATGCCGGTCAAGGACGGTATCGAAACTTTGCAGGAACTGCTTGCCGATAAAGAAAACCCCAATACGGCAACTCCCGCGGTATGCCTTACCGCGAACGCGGTTTCCGGTGCGCGTGAGATGTACATTTCCGCGGGCTTTACAGATTATCTGACTAAACCTATAGACCCGGATCACCTTGAAGCCGTGCTTATAAAGTATCTTCCCGGTGAAAAGGTGCATACGGTATCTGCCGATGCACAGCCTGCCGGGGAGCCGGATAATGAGCAGTACAACGGTGCGGTGCCGGAATGGCTGCATGAGATAAGCGCACTTGATATCGACGAGGGAATACGTCACTGCGGCGATGAGGAGATATATATGGAGACTCTCGGAGTTTATGCCGGGGGTGCATCTGAGGGTGCCGATGAGATCGGACGGCTGTGGGCTGAGCGTGATATAGAGAATGTTACGGTAAAGGTACACGCGCTGAAAAGCACTTCCCGTGTAGTTGGCGCTATGCAGCTCGGAAGCTTTGCGGAGAGAATGGAAAAAGCCGGCAATGACGGAGATATCGAGATTCTCGAAGAGAATATGAACAAGCTTATAGCCGACTACCGTGCTTTGGGCGAAGCGCTGTCACCGCTTGTAAAGGCATCTGACGAGGACGAGAGTCTGCCGGAAATGCCGGCGGAGAAGCTGCGGGAAGCTTACGATGCAGTCCGTGAGATCGCGGAGGTATTCGACTACGACAGTGTGCTGTTTGTAATGGGATCTCTTGAGGGATACCGGGCTCCGGAGAGCGAGCGGGAGAGACTTGCTGCGCTTAAAGCCGCTGTTGCGAAACCCGACTGGGATATGATAAAGAAAATAGTATCTGAATAAAAAAGAACAGGAGACAGTGAAATGCAGAAAAACATAGTGCTGATGAGCGACGGCGGAGGTTTCATGGTAGATGCCCTCGCCAATAATCTCAAAAAGACGGCGGGATTCAATGTGATCCAGTCCTCTCCGACGATAGACGATATAAAAGAGGGACTTGAGACCGCGGATATATTCCTGCTGTACGCCGGCGGATATGTACATGACAGTACAGACGTGCTTGTGTATCTGAAAGATATCTGCACAGAGAACAAGAAGATACTCTGTGTTATCGGTTATGAAAAGGAGATCGAGGTCATAACCAAGGTGATACCGGAAAAGTACATAACCCGCAGATTCCTCCGTCCGTTTGATATGCGAAAGCTTGCCGACGAGCTTGAAAAGGTGACTTCTATGGGTGCCGGGGAAGTGCAGGAAAATCTTAAACATATACTGCTTGTAGATGATGACGGTTCGTTCCTGAAGATGATGCAGGCGTGGCTTTCGCCTTACTATCATGTGACGATAGTAAACTCCGGGATGCAGGCGATAACTTTCATTGCAACAAACACGCCGGATCTTATACTGCTTGATTACGATATGCCTATAACTCCGGGACCTCAGGTGCTTGAAATGATACGCAGCGAACCCGCATCAGCCAACATTCCGGTAATCTTTCTTACCGGCAAGAATGACCGCGAGAGTGTCACAAATGTAATGCGTCTGAAACCTCAGGGTTATCTGCTCAAAACTATGAAGAAGCAGGATATCCTTGATTCGGTCAACCACTTCTTTGTAACAAAGGAATGGAAAGCAATGCAATAAACACAAAGCCCGCAGTATCTACTGCGGGCTGTTTTTATGCTTCTTCAATAATCAGTGCGTATTCCTTTGTCTCTCCCGGATCAGCAGTCTGTATCCCGCGCTTGTGTGCGAAAACACCGTCGTCGGTGTCGTAATCGTCACAGCCGCACCACGGTTCTATGCAGACAAACGGAGCCTGTTTATGATCGGGAGTCCAGACTCCCAGAGTTTCATACCCACGCCAGCTTATCTGTACGCCTTTACCGCTCTTTTCCGATACAAGCTTTACCGACTTTGACTTTATCGTGTCAAAATACACGCAGTCGTTGTCAAACAGCGGATAGGCAAGTCTGAATTCATTGGAGTTGTTCAGCCGCTCGATGCGGTCATTGTCACCCCACATACGGGTGTCAAGATTCATTATCGGGCTTTTTACCGTTTCAGCTTCGGAAAACACAAGCTTGTAATCGTTAAACGCCGCTCCCTCTTCGTTCGGGCAGGCAAA
>JAGAWN010000192.1 GCA_017941355.1 Ruminiclostridium sp.
CGACACGCTCAACAGAACAAAGCAAAATACTACAGATTAAGAGAGGAATGGTGAAATGATTAAAAGAACGATAAGCGGTCAGATCGACAAGGGCGATGTAAACCACAACAACCGGAAGTTCATTGCCGAGAATGTCGATAAGACCCGTGTTAAAGACAACATCACTATCATCAAAGACGACATTAAGCAGGTTTACCACGAATTATTTGATGACGCTCTCAAAGACTTCAATGCCCGTCAGACCCGCAAGGACAGGATAATTCACGATTACCGCGAGCATATCCGTCACGGCAGACAGGAAAAGGAGTTCTACGAGGTGATCTTTCAGGTCGGGAATAAGGACGATACGCCGGTAGGCTCGGACGAAGCAAATACCGCCACGGAGATATTGCAGGAGTTCACAGAGGGCTTCATAAAGCGCAATCCGCACCTTCGGGTATTCAATGCGGTTATCCACCTCGATGAAGCCACACCCCACGTTCACATTGATTTCGTACCGTTCGCCACCGGACAGAAGCGCGGATTATCCACACGGAACACGCTGTCAAAGGCTCTCGAACAGCAGGGCTTTAAGGGTGAGGGCAAGCTTGAAACCAACACCAAGAAGTGGATAGAACGCGAAAAGGCGGCGCTCGCGGAAGTTATGCTCACTCGCGGCATTGAGTGGGAGCAGCTCGGAACGCATAACGAACATCTCTCCGTCCTTGACTACAAGAAGCAGGAACGGCAGAAGGAGCTTGCCGCCATTGAGGGCAAAACGCACAGCGCAGAATGGGTATTGCACCAGCGTGAGTACGCTATAGAATCAGCAGAAGCCGCACTTGAACGACTTGACGGACAGTTTCAAGAAAAGCGCGAAGCCGTTGAGAGTATCACTACCGACCTTGCCGCCAAGCAGTCAGAGATAGAACAGGTAACAGAAGAATTGACCGCCAAGACAGAGGAACTGTCTGAAACCGCTTCACAGCTTGCGGAGCAGCAGGCGCTCATTGCCGAGAGTGCCGGAAAAGCCAGTCAGATCAAGGACATCAACAGCATTGAAACCAAAAAGACCATATTCGGGGGTAAGATAACTGTCGCGGCTGTTGATTACGACAAGGTTTCCACGCTTGCCAAAAAGCAGATAGCCGCCGAGAGCCACGAAAAGGCACTCAATGCCCAAATCAAGACCTTGAAAGAGGAAAAGACGCAGCTTACCAAAGAAAAGGAGGAATTACAGAAAGCCAATGACGCACAGAAAGCGGAGATCAGTCAGCTTAAATCCATTCGGGAACGCTTGAATGTTGAGAGCCTGAAAGCCGAGATCGAGGATTGGAAGAAGAAATACAACAAGTTAATGGAATTTATTGAAAGCCTTAACCTCAAAGAGCAGCTCGAAAAATTCCTTCACCCTGTTCAGAACATCATTAAACACAAGAGCAGATGACTGCTACACGACCAGTACCCCGTTTCGGGGTACTGGTGCACATAGAGATAAAAACAAGACATAACAATGAAATTCAGAACAAAAGACCGTAAGCGCACATCAAAAAATGTCCAAAAACCCTTTAATAGCACTTGACAAAAAGCACTTTAAAGAGTAAAATTGTAATTACAGAAGTGCGCCTATGGTTTGTCAGAGGAGGAACAAATCTATGGCAACAATTCAGAAAAGAAACAACGCCTATCGCATAAGAGTTTCGTGCGGTTACGATATTCACGGCAAGCAGATAATGCACACTCTCACTTGGAAGCCCGACGAGGGAATGACCAAAAAGCAGATCGAGAAAGAGGTGCAGCGTCAGGCGGTACTGTTCGAGGAGCAGTGCGCCAGCGGTTACGCAGCGAAAGCTGTCAAGTTCGAGGAATTCCTTAATCAGTGGTTCAAAGAGTATGCCGAGATGTCGTTAAAGCCGAACACCGTGACCGGCTATCATTCAATGGAGCCGAGAATAATCAAGGCTCTCGGACACATCAGAATGGACAAGCTTACCACACGCGACATTCAGAAATTCATCGTCAGCTTATGCGACAGCAAGCGCTTCGACACACAGGACAAGAACGAAGGGAAGTTATCCACAAAGACGATAAAGCTGTATAAATCCTTTATTTCAACGGTTTGCAGCTACGCCGTCAAGATGAATGTCATCAAGGACAACCCGTGTAGAAATGTGACAATTCCGAAAGTGGTATCACCCGAAAAGGAGTTTTACACCATTGAGGAAACACAGCAGCTTTTCGACCTGTTCGAGAAAGAAGACGACATCAACTACATCTTCGTGTGCTTCTTCACTCTCGCGATCTACACGGGATTCCGGCTCGGAGAGCTTCTCGGACTTGAATGGAAAGATGTGAATTTCGATGCGAATGTTATCTCGGTTTGCCGCACGAGTCTTTACAACAAGAGCAAGGGCGGCATTTACACCGAAACGCCTAAAACCGCGCAGAGCGTCCGCAGCTTAAAGGTTCCGGAAGAAGTTATGGACTTTCTTCGTAAGTGGCAGGGATTGCAGGCGAAGCAGAAAGAACAGGCTGGCGATCTCTGGACGGATAACGACCGTATCTTCACGAAATGGAACGGCGATCCGCTTCACCGCTCGGCACCGAGAAACTACTTCGTCAAATTCTGCGAGAGAACGGGTATGCGGTATGTATCTTGTCATTCAATGCGACACTTGAACGCCTCATTACTCATCAATGCAGGCATAGACGTCAAGACCGTTCAGAGCTGTTTAGGACATTCAACTCCGGTCACAACTTTGCAGGTGTATTCCCACGCATTCCAGACCGCGCAGGCGGTGGCAATGCAGGCAGTAGCAAATGCTCTCCC
This sequence comes from Ruminiclostridium sp., assembly GCA_017941355.1. GTDB lineage: Bacteria > Bacillota > Clostridia > Oscillospirales > Ruminococcaceae > Ruminiclostridium_E. The sequence goes on from JAGAWN010000192.1 coordinate 2,810, forward strand.
GCTCACCCGTAAGAAAGCGGCAGAGAATATGCCCGCAGCGTCCTGAAAGTCGAAACAACGTCCAATAACGACCAAAATAAAACCAAATTTTCCTGCTATCCCGCATAACCAAGCTATTCAGCCGCCCTCTTGATGACCGTTTTTTCATTTTGGTCAACAAGTGGGCAACTTTTAGCTTTTTTTGGCGGTTTATGCTTCCTTTGCTACCGGAAGCTGCGGGATAGCCTGCGTTACGACTTCGCTTATATGCTTATCGTTGTTCCTGAGCGTATGAGCGTAAATTCCGAGCGTTACATCCGGGCGGGCGTGTCCTGCACGCTTTGCGATGTCCGGAACACTGATTCCTGCCTGCAACTGCAAGCTGATCGAAGTGTGTCTGAACTGGTGCGGGTGGAATGTCGGCAGTCCGTGTTTCTTTGTGAAGTTTCTGATCCATTCGCGTACCGTGTTCGGTGAGAGATACTCACCCGGATACTTTGTCGAGGAAAAGACTGCTCTTTCGTCGATGTTCCATTCTCTGTTTCTGATCGCTCCGAAGAGACACTTCTGACGGTATTCCAGCAGCATATTCATTATTCCGTCGTCCATATACAGATACCGTTCTCCCGCCGTGGTCTTGCACCCGTCCTCAACGTGCCTACCTGTCTTGTCGTGAACGAAATGCCTATGAATGTGTATGCAGTTTTCATTGAAATCAATATCGTCCCAGCTTAATGCACACAACTCTCCGATACGGCAACCCATTGAAAGCAGCAGACTGAAAAGCACCTGATATACATAATACTTTTCGTCCGAGAAAAGCGCGGTGTAAAATGAATTGAGTTCGTCCTCAGTGAGTGCAACCACCGTGTTCTTGTTACGCTTCGGCGGCATTGCAGCGTCCGCATAATTTCTCGGAACAATCCCCTCTTTGTACGCGACCTCCATAACATTTCTGATAAACCCGTGTAGATCGTGAACGTAGCTTTTTGATGTTCCCGCCTTGAGAAGTTCAGAATAGGCATTGTTCAAAGCCTTCGGAAGTAAATCCTTCAACTGAATGTGTCCTATGATCGGTTTCAGTTTCTGAAGCTTTACCCGGTAGTTGTATGCCGTAGAGCTTGCAATACACGACTGCTCTTTGCTTTTGACAACATACTCTGCATACTCCGCAAAGGTTATCCGTGAGTCGCATATAGTCTGCTCCTCGACACCTTTCTCGAAGATCGCCGCCTGCTTCTCTGCATTCTTCCTGTTCCAGCTTTCGCTCTTGCTCTTGTCGTACTTGACGGAGAGATTCTTGAAAACCTGCTTTCCGGTATCGGTATCGCGGTGATCGAACACGCGAATGCGATATGAAGTGATCTTCCCGTCCTTGTTTCTGCGTTCCTGAATGTTCATATCCTCACCCCCCCATTTCATTTCCGAAGATGACGATATATTTTGACTGTCTTTTCATTTAATCCTGCCTTTCCGACAGCCGAATATTCTATGGAGTATTATACCACAAAATTTCCGGCTTGTCCACTATTTTTTATGTACGGCATTTTGTTAAATGCTTCGGAAATCTTGTGAGCTTATTATACCAAAGAGAACGCGAAAAGTCAAACAACAAAGGGCTTTACAATGCCATTTGCAGAGTAAAGTCCTTTGAAGTTATTTGCAGTATTTTGAAGTAGAATTTCACCCGATTGTGCATATCGCTGCATTTCTCGCAAGCTACCGCAAAATACTAAAAGATTATTGTGAGTTTCGTAGAATTTGACTTTCTGTCGAGCAGCAGTGCAAGATCATTCTCGTTTCCGCAGAAACCGCGCGCTACCACATTTGTGGTAGATAAGTGCGCACTTGGTGTAAAGTGCGTTGTAATTGCTTTTCTACAAGGCACGATTATCCAAGGTGCAGTATATTAAGCAACAACAGCCAACTCATCCCGTAATACGCGACTACAGCTACAAGGTCGTTGACTGTCGTGATAAGCGGACCGGAAGCTACAGCGGGATCTACGCCGATCTTCTTGAAGAACAGTGGAATAAGTGTTCCCACAGCGCTCGATATCAGCATCGCAAGTATCAGTGACAATCCTATGCAGCCCGAAACTGCGAACGCGAACAGGATATCCTTGCCCTTGAAAAGACAGATATACAGTCCGACAAGTACGAACGATACCGTACCTAGAAGCGCACCGTTGAAGAAGCCGACACGAGTCTCCTTCACAACAAGGTGCAGCTTCTGTTTGAAAGTCAGGTTTTCGTCGGTAAGCACACGGATCGTAACGGCAAGCGACTGAGTGCCGACATTACCTGCCATATCAAGTATCAGCGACTGGAACGCCATTATGAGTGTAAGCTGTGCAACGACTCTTTCAAATGCGCCTACTACAGTTGAGACAAGTATTCCGAGCCCCAGAAGGATCAACAGCCACGGCAGACGCTTCTTCATGCTCTTTCCGAGCGGCTCATTAAGATCTTCCTCCGCGGTAAGACCTGCGAGACGTGCGTAGTCTTCGCCCATTTCCTCGTCCGAAGCCTCGATAATGTTCTGCGATGTTATAACTCCGAGCAACCTGTTTCCGTCATCAAGCACAGGAACTAAGCTTTCGGAATAGTCCTTCAGTTTTTCGATACAGTCCGCGGTCTGTTCTGTTGCGTAAACATACGGGAACGATGTCGCAATAATGTCATCAAGAGCGGTACCGCTCCGGGCAGTAATAAGGTCTTTAAGATCTATTGCACCGTAAAATTCGTTGTTTTCATCTACTACAAACAACGTAGTAATATTGTCGTTATCCTCCGCCTGCCGTACAAGCTCATTCATCGCCTGCTTTACTGTCATGTCTTCGCGGATAATGATACAGTTAACGGTCATACGGCTTCCTATCTCGTCTTCATCAAACGATGCGATAAGTCGTATCTCCTTCTGAACATCAGGATCAACGGTGTCTATAATCAGTGTGCGCTTTTCTTTGTCGATACTGCGCAGAATATCCACCGCCGTATCTGTGTCAAGCTTTGATATGACTGCCGCAGCTTTCTTTATATCAGTTTCATTGAGATACTCACCGGCAACATCTTCATCGAGGTATTCAAATATTTCGGCAAGCATATCAAGACTGCACACGCGGTACAACTTTTTGCGTTCGGGCTGCGTGAGTTCGGTCATTACCTCGGCGATATCGTTCGCGTGGTAATCCTCAAGCTTGTTCGTCATTGTTTTCGGAGAGTCATTCCCGCGTATTATCGCGGCTATCTCCGTAGCATAATCGGGTCTTGTGACAACTTCTGTCGATACTGTAATCTCCTTGTTTTCCATTGGTTTGTCCTCCTTTTAAGATATTGGCAGGAGGGACAAAAGGACATAAAAATGCCTGTGCATGGCAGGGCAAACACAGGCTCACGGATATTTTAACTCACAGTCAATAAAGCGGCATTGCCGGTACCGCTGCGCTGTCTGTAAAGCTATATCCGCATCGTCGTCCGTTTGACCCGCAACTGTCGCCGTTTGCCACCTTATTCACCTCCGGTTTTTCTATAATGTTCTGCTATATTATATCACTTTGCTATGTAAATGTCAATAATTTGAGTAAAAATTGTCATCAGCCTCTCCAGCCACATTACAGGGCTATATCATTCCCGCCGATCAAGTACGGCGCAACATACGAAAATAACTCTATTTTCAACCCGAATTCGTACATTATCATTACAGGTGCAAGCGGCAATAACCCCAAAGATCTGAATAGCACCTGCGAGACAGCGTGACAGCCGTGACACTGCGCGCACCGGAAAAGCATACCCGCGTGACACCGTGACAGCGTGACAGGCATAACAGATCACGGAGCAAACAGCCATTCAAGTCCACCCACTCCGTGAATAAAATCTAATATTTTTGTGCTTGGAGCTACCTCGCTGACGTTATTTCCTGTCGGAAATAACGCAAAGGTACTTTTGACAGTGCGGCATGCCTTCTATCAAAAGTCCTTTGCGGCAGCGGTTCCTCTGCACCCCTTTGAAGCGCTCCCCTCTGTAATTGTGGGGGAGCGTGGTAATGCTGCCTTTGTAATCTGGGGCGGCAAGGAAACGGCTAACGCCGAACAAAGACAGCAGGAACTATCAAACTTGTAATTGCAGCATACCGTCCAAAACAGGTATGCCACAAGCTATTATTTACCGATCTTTCCTTTCAGCTTCTCCATAAGCCTTTCAAAGCGCTCATTGCCTTTAAATGCTTCAAAAAATCCGCTGCGTTCAATCGTATCCATACATTCCTCGTAGGCTGATTTCGTATCGTGCTTCGTGGTGTACTCCCGTTCGTCCGTGGCAAGGTTCAGCCAGCAGGGCTTATACCTGCCCACCGCAGGGCGGTTCTCAAAGCCCTCGGCATATCCGATGCACCTTTCAAAGGCATCAAGTGCCTTGTCGGCCTGACCCAGTTCCTTGTATACCCACATCAGAGGATGACACATTTCGCTGAGTGTATCATTGTAGAATACAGGCTCGTCACCCACTATAAGATTTATCAGCTTTTCTCCCATTTCGTATATCGATGCCTTTTCCTCAAGGGTGTAGTCCTCGTCCGCACAGATACGTTTGATCTCGTGGCAGGCAAACCACATCATATTAAGCAGCAGATACTGATGCTGTTCTGTTGCGTCCTTTCCTTTTAGGGTGCGGGAGTACAGCATTTGACCCGAACAGGGGATAGGCGGCATTGATTGTGCTAACTCCTGTGATTTTTCAATATTACCGAGATAGGAGTTAAGATAGACCATTATCTGATAAAAGCCACCTATTGCCGAAATGTTCTTTCCCGCATATCTGACTCCCTTGTCGCACAGTTCCAGTATCTCCGCAGCCTTCTGCTTTTTGTCCTCTTCGTCGAACTCCTGACCGCTCTGGAAATACTTGGAATATATTGACCCAACCAGTTCCCTTATCAGCTCGTGGGAGGTAGGATACTCTCGCAGCTTTTCCGTGAGATATTCTATTGAGCCGTCCATATCACCGACCGCACCGAAATGCGTTTGGTTATAATCCAGTATGCTGTTGATCGATTCGTTACGCTTGTAAATATCCACCCCAAGCAAGTGGTCTGTCGTCACATCAAAGAAGTTAGCAAGCGCAGGCAGCTGCGAGATATCCGGTGCTGTTCTGTCCGTTTCCCACTGGCTCACCGCCCGCGAGGTTATGCCGAGTGCCTCAGCAAGCTGTTCCTGCGTTATGTCTTGCTCCTGCCTGAGCTGTCTGATAGTTGCTCCTATTGTCATTATCATCACTCCTTGTCAAGTTCAAAAGCGCCTTTGTTGTAATAATTATACCGCATTTTATGATATTTTGCAAGGAAGTATTTGTGGAGTTGGGGTATAGCAATGCTTTGAAAACTCAGTTCGTGGAAAGGTGGAGATGTTCATTTTCGGGGCGAATCCGGGAAGAAAAACGGCACTTTTTGACGCTGTAAGCCGTCTGGAATCGGTGGGTAATATACTTACTCTGCCCGATACCTTGACGGGCTTAAAACGCGATATTTTTCTCGGTGCAGAAAACAGGACAGGTTAGATCATCGCCTGTCCTGCTCCTGAATATTCGACTGTCTAACTATGATTGCTGGGTCAACTCGTGGTCAACAAACTTACTTTTGGTCAACTGAAAACACCTTATTTTGTCCGACTATACAACAAGGAAATCGCTTAATAATGCACTTTTCAACACATTGCCATATTATGCGAAAAGCTTTGGTCAATCGACCAAACAACGACCAAACGCCTAAAATCAACAAAAACGAAAATCCCGTGAAGCCGCTCTACAAGCGACTTCACGGGTAAATCCAAGTGGCTCCCCGACTCTGAACAAATCCGAAACATTTGTAACTGTTTCTCGCGGGAGGGGAACCGTTTCCGGTTCCTCCCTGCAATTGAAATTGACGACAATTTTATCATCGTAAGCGTACACCGAGTTCACATAAGTCTCGATGATCCTGAGCTTGTTTCCCTCGTCCGCAAGGTCGAGTTTGGTGAGTTTGGTGAGCCATGCCACAATCTGTTCCTTTGTCAAACGCTGCTCCTTGATCTCCTCGCGTATGATCTTGGTCTCGATCTCGGACTTCTTGGCTTCAAGCTCTTTCATGCGGCGCTTGGTGGTCTCCGTGATAATACCCTGCTCGATAGCCGACATAACATTATTGAGAGTTTTCTCGGTTTCGGCGAGTTCCCGCTCCAGAAGCGGTATCACGGTACTTTCCTTGTCCTGCTCAGCCATAACAGCGTCGGAAATCCTATCAATAGTGTCGGGATTGAACAAATTCCGCACAACGCTGTCAACTACGAGGTTTTCAATGAATTCCTTGCGAAGCGTCTTTTTCGGGCAACTCTTTGTCTTTTTGGCTGATACGCACTTATAATAGTGGTACTTCTTGTTACCTGTACCTGTTCCGCTCTCCCCTACCATGAATGCGCCGCAATGACCGCAAATCAGCTTGGTAGTAAGCAGGTAGGTTATGTTGGCTTTCATTGTTGCGGGAGCATACCTGTTCTTTTCAAGGCGTTCCTGCGCCATTTTGAACATCTCCTTTGTAATTATTGCGGGGATTCCGTCATCAAAGACCACATCACGGTATCTGTACTCGCCCATATACTTCCGGATCTGCAACATAGCCGAGACCGATGTCTTGGTAAAAGGCTTGTTCTTGCAGGTCGTGACGTGATTTTCGTTCAGATACGCCACAATGTCCTTGATCGGACGGTTGTTAATGTACATCTGGAAGGCTTCACGAATGAACGGGGCGACAAGCTCGTCGATCTGATAGTGCTTCTGTTCGTCAATATAGTAGCCGGTCGGCACATTTCCCCCGTTGTACTGCTTTTTCAGGGCATTTTCGGTCATTCCTCTGATGACTTTCTCTGACAGCTCCGCGGAGTAGTATTCCGCATACCCTTCAAGCACGGATTCAAGGATAATGCCCTCGGCTCCCTC
>JAGAWN010000193.1 GCA_017941355.1 Ruminiclostridium sp.
TCACAAGGAACGCTCCGCAGATACCCTGAGCCATAACGAATTTCGTCTTGCCGAGACCGTTGTAATAACCGATAAAGCAAAACAGGAAGCAGGTCAACAGGCAGTCTATCGCATAAGCCTTAAGGTAATCCCACGCATCAGCAACTGTTCCCGCTTCATTAGAAAATATTCCCGCAAGAAGGTCGCCGCGGAAGAATGACAGTAGGAACATCGCCACTCCGAACGCAAACGATACCGCAATACCGCTTTTCAGTGATTTTTTAGCCCTTTCGGTCAGCCCCGCTCCGATATTCTGTGCGACAAATGCAGACATTGACTGCATAAACGCCGCAGGCACAAGCATAATAAAAGCGCAGACCTTTTCCGCTACTCCTATTCCTGCTGACGCAGTCACTCCGAGGCTGTTGACTATCGCCTGCATCACAAGAAATGATATGCCGACAAGAAGATCCTGCAAGGCGATCGGCGCTCCGACACGCATTATCATCAACGCATTCGACCGCTTTATTTTCAGATGCGAACGATGAAATTCAAACGGCAGCTTTGTCCGCCTGATGATAAAAAACGATATTAAAACGCTTACAAGCTGCGCGATAACAGTTGCAAGTGCGGCTCCCGACGCTCCCATTCCGAATACCGCGACAAACAGCATATCACCGACGATATTGCACGCACACGCGATACCGACTGCGATAAGCGGAGTTTTCGAGTCGCCAAGCCCTCTGAAAATGCTTCCCAACAGGTTATATGCGGTTATTACAATAAAACCCGCGCCGCATATTCGTATGTAATCCACTGTCACGTCAAACGCCTCTTCGGGAGCCTGCATTACAGCCGCAAGACCCGGCGCTCCGATAACGGTTATCGCTGTAAAAGCCACACCCGTTGCTGCAAATATCAGCAGTCCCGTGCCAATAGTCTGTGCCGCGTCCTCGGGACGCTTTTGCCCTATTCGCTGTCCTACAATTACGGTAACTCCCATTGAAAAGCTTACTATCAGATTTGTAAGTGTAAGCACGATCTGCGAGCCGGTCGAAACCCCGGAAACATCGGCGGTCGTGCTGAACTGTCCTACAACAAGAAGATCGACCGCACCGTACATTGCCTGCAAAAACATTGCAAACAGCACTGGCAGCATAAATCTCAGCAGTTTAGGAAGTATTGCGCCTTCCGTAAAATCGTTGTTTTTCATATACCCTCCAACAAAAAAGCCGAATAAAACAGCAGGCGTTTCAGCCTGCGGTCTTATCCAGCATTACATTTCTATCGAATGTGTTGCCCTCCGAACCAGCGTTGTTATTATAGCATTATTTGAACCAACTGTCAAGTTTTTTTTTGCTGCATAGATAAACATCTGTTCACATAAGGCTTGAAAACCTTGCAGATATTTTTGACGGACGAGCTTTTCAGCCTTTGCACTTGTCAGACCTTATTTTGATATGATATAATAAAACTTGACACATTACGTTCAAAATAATAAAATAAGGAAAAGGACGGTGTCAATAATGGGAAGCACAAAAAAATATGACAAGGAATACAAAGAGCAGGCGGTTAAGCTTGCACATGATCTGGGGTCGCCGAAGAAAGCAGCTGAAGAGCTGGGAATCCCGGCAGATACACTGTACGGCTGGATAAAGAAATGGCGGGACGGATATCTGGACATAGGACCGGAGGCTCGAAGTCCGGAGAATATACAGCATCTGAACGAAGAGATTGAACAGCTGCGTCAGCGGGTCAAGGAGCAGGAAAGAACCATTCGTAGATTGCAGGAAGAACGCGAGATATTAGCAGATGCGACAGCTTTTTTCGCGTCGAGCCGTCGGAAGTCGGGAAGCGGGAAAGAATGAAATACATAGCTGAAAAAACCGAAGACGGCGCGATCAAAGGAAAACTGTCGATATACTGCAGGGTGCTGGAGGTCAGCAGACAAGCATTCTACGAGTATCTTGTGAACAGGGATAAGCCATACAAATATGAAAAAATCGCGGATAAGATCAGAGAAATAATAGATGAAGACAAGTGCAATGACACTTACGGCAGTCGTAGAATACATGCTGCTTTGAAGCTTCAGAAAACAGAAGATGTTCATATACCGAGCGAGCGTACCGTATACCGTATAATGCAGCACGAAGGACTTGTTCATAAGCCTAAGAGAAAGCCGAATGGGATAACGAAAGCCGATAAAGAAGCTCGCAAATCCGACGATCTTCTGAAACGCGATTTCATCTCGGATAAGCCTTTTGAGAAGTGTGTCACAGATATAACCGAGATCAAGGCGAAGGATGGAAAGCTCTATGTTTCAGCGATCTTCGACTGCTTCAACAGCGAGGCTCTTGGGCTTGCAATGGCAGATAATATGCGGGCTGAGCTGTGTGTGACTACTCTTAAAAACGCAATCATGAAATTTCCGGAATTATCCGGTGCAATAGTCCATTCAGATCGTGGAAGCCAGTATACAAGTGCCGAATATCGGGCTACAATTTCAAAGTACAGGATAGTTCAGAGCATGAACAGTGCCGGTGGTCGCTGTCACGACAACGCACGCTGCGAGAGTATGTGGGGACGCATGAAGGAAGAACTGCTTTACGGAAGGTACAAAACCGAAGATATGACGATAGAAGAACTGAAAACGCTGATATGGCGCTATTTTATGAGCTATTGGAACAATCGGCGCATTTGCTCGGCAATAGGAGGATTGCCTCCGGTGCTGAAAAGAGAGCTGTATTATCGGGAGCTTTGTGCCGCATGAACGCGGCGCGAAAATCCCCATTCCCATTCCGCTACGCTACATGTGAATGGGGATTTTCATCTGAACTCGCTATTTTTGAGAAAATGTGTAAAGTAATATTGACAATATCA
>JAGAWN010000194.1 GCA_017941355.1 Ruminiclostridium sp.
GGTGACTTTGACTTCAAGTCTGTACTCAGAAGCAGAAGAAGGACGCTGCCATCAAACGGCATAAGGATACATCTTGAAAAAAGCAGATTCTATAAAGAAATACTGCTGAAAGAGATATATTACGATGATGCGGTGATATGCCTCTTCCGGCTTGAAACGAAAGTAGGCGAGACTGCGGGATTCTATAACACCCAGACCGGCAAATTCTCATCGTCGCTGCACATGAATACCGAGAATGTACATCACTTCGGGGACAGCGTGGAACGGCTGATATTGTGGGCTTACTCTGCGTTTGTGACCGATGTGGTACAGCAGAGCAGCGAGTCCTATAGGTCATACCTCGATGACCGCAACTGTAATGTGGTGTTTGCCGCAATACCCGGCAAGCTGCGAATACCGACCGGATATGAGAATATACGCACAATTGCCGGTGATGACCGATATGAAACGGTCATTATGCATATAAATGGCTACATAAGGAAACTGCCCAAAGGACATAAAGCCTCGGACAAGGCAAGTGCGGCGGCGGAAGCTCTCGGGTACTCACTTGACGAGAACGAGACTTTTGTATGCCCGTTTGAGCGTATCACTTGGATCTGCAGGACGAGATAAGCTATGAACAAATTGCAATAGCACACATTATAACACGGGGGAAAATATGCAAAAAAAGAAAAAGACGGTAACTTTTCAGATAGATGTGCCGCTGGGTATATTCCTACTGATACTCATTATAGCGGCAATGGTAACAACTACCTTTTATTTTATAAATAAAACCATCGGCGAAAGAGCTCTGAAAGCAACTCAGATAGCTGATTACACTGCCGACTGTATGAGTTCTTATGCAGCTATAGGCTGGCTGAAGGATTTCTGGATAAACAATGTTGATGATATGACATTGGTATACGGACGGGAAAGCGCGAATGAACTTGAAAGCTACCTGAAGGAAAGGATCCCCGGGTATATAAATGCGGCAAGCGTAACTCCCGTGCAGCTCCTGTCCGCGAATAAAGAGACCTGTATGGTCTTCGCCGAGTTATGTTATACCGAGATATGTATGATATTTGACCGTATGCAGCAGAATTACCACTGTTCTTATATATGCTCCTTTGTTGTGGCAGGGGACGAATGTGTGTACCTGACCTCAGGCTGTGACTACGGCGAGCTGCGTACAAACGAGGGCGGAAACATATATGAGCTCGGGGCAAGGGTGCCGTTCAGCTACGGCGTATTTCCTATGCTTGACAATATACTTGCAGGCAAAGAAAATGAAAACGATGATAATTATATCATTCTTTCCCTTAACGGGGAAAATGATGTTTGCGCGTTTTCTCCCGTACACGATGAATACGGAAATACCGTATTAGTCGTTTCGACAGATAACGACCTTGATGATATAATAAGCATGTCTATACAGGACGCACTCAGAATTACCCTTATTACGCTTTTGCTACTGTTGCTTCTGATCGTAATGGTGCATTACCTTCTTTTCAGAAATGTTGTTCAACCGATAAAGAAAGAAGAAACAATACTGGCTGAATATGTTGAGGGAAAAGATGCGGAAAAAGCTGTTTCGGAGCTTACCGGTATAACCTCGAATAATGAGATAGAGACCCTTGCCGAAGACTTTTCGTTTATGGCAGCGGAGCTTGACAGATACATAGGCGAGGTAAGAATGGTCACCACCGAAAAAGAGCGTATCGGTGCCGAACTCGATATGGCGGCAAGAATACAAGCGAGCCAGCTTCCGGCAACATTTCCGGCGTTCCCGGAAAGAACGGAGTTTGATATTTACGCTTCAATGGATCCCGCAAAGGAGGTCGGAGGTGATTTTTATGATTTCTTCCTTGTCGATGACGATCATCTCGCACTCGTTATTGCAGATGTTTCCGGGAAGGGCGTTCCGGCGGCTCTGTTTATGATGGCATCGAAGATACTTATCGCAAATTACGCTTCTATAGGCGGGACGCCCGCTGATATCCTCAGCAAAGTGAATGAACGTATCTGCGAAAGAGATAATGACAATATGTTCGTCACGGTATGGCTCGGAATACTCGAGATAAGCACGGGAAAGCTTACCACAGCAAACGCCGGTCACGAATATCCCGCGATAAAAAAAGCAAGAGAACAGTTTGAGCTTACGAAGGATAAGCACGGACTGTTTATAGGAGCAATGGCGGGAGTAAAATACAAAGAATATGAGATACAGCTCGAAAAGGGTGATACGCTGTTTGTTTACACGGACGGTGTGCCCGAGGCGACAAATGCCGCAGGAAAACTGTTCGGGAATGAGAGAATGATCGATGCGCTGAACTCCGCTCCAAATGGAGGATTGAGCGACCTTCTGCAAATAGTCAGGAGCAAGGTGGACGAATTTGTCGGAGAAGCTCCACAATTCGACGATCTCACTATGCTTGCAGTGCGCTATTGGGGAAAGAACTGACAATTATGGCAAAGAAAAGGATCACGGAGATAGATATAATAAAGGGTGTAGGAATACTTACGATCGCAGCGGTACATCTGATATACCGCACGGAATCGGGTTTGGCGAATCATATATTTCGTGCATTGGGGTGGCTGCTGATCGGTTTGTTCTTTATGCTTTCGGGGTACACCTATTCAACCGGAAAAAGGACAGTCAGACAAAGCTGCAATGCACGGCTGCGTTATCTTCTGTTTCCTGCCGCAATTACCGAAATAATTCTTCTGATCGTGGGCGGTCTTTATTGTATGCTCTTTCACGGCTATGCATTGTCTGACTGTCTTCACGACGCGCTTGTCACATTTCTCAGACCCGAATTATGCGTCCTCATCTCAGAGGAGTGGGGACAGGGAGGTTTTTTGTATAATAATCTCTCGCCTTCATGGTTTATCTGGAGTATGCTGTGGACGGAACTTATCTTTATACCGACAGCGGAGTGGTGCGGAAAAGGTGATCTGAAAGTACGCGGATGTATCTCCGCGTTTGTCCTTACAGCAGTGCAAATACCGATCTATATGTTTGTAAGCCCTCTCCCTTGGCTGCTGCAGTTGGTTCCGCTGTTTACGGTATTTATGCTCATGGGTATGCTGTTGCACGAATCAGGTTTGTTTAAATGTGAATGGAGATATAATGCTGCGCTGACGGCTTTGATCTCTTTCCTTGGTTTTGCGGCATCGGTAGGTGTATTCTCCCTCGGCGGTGATAATTATTTTAACGGATATGTGGGAGTCTATGGCAACGGCATTGACATACTTCTTCCGATAATTCAGCTTGTGCCAGGAATCATCGCTTTCTACGCTCTCGCAAAGCTGATACTGAGGGTGCATATATTGTCAGACGGGATCATTTGGATAGGCAGACACACGCTTACCTTTCTGATGTGTCACTGTTTTTTCGCTATGATAGCAGCTGATATGATGAAAACATATAATCGAATGGGCGAGGTCTGGTATTTGGAGGACGCCGGACTTACTCTTACTCCGGAAATATTTTGGAAATCGGTAGCCGGATATGTGATCGCGGTAATATGTTGTATTTCGGTATGCATTGCTAAGGATACGGTAGCGAAGAAGCAATGAAAGAGGATAAACAACTGTACTCATTAAAGGCGTTCTAAGCGAATTTATAAACACATTAGTCATAAGTAGAACAAAAATGGAGATCCAATCGTTTTTCCTACCTCGAAGAAGAGGTAGGAAAAAGAAACCTAAACCTAAAAAATTGGCGCAAGCAGTTCCAAAACTGCTTGCGCCTATATTTTTTTCGACAGCTTTCAACTGTGTTCGATACAAGAATTTA
>JAGAWN010000195.1 GCA_017941355.1 Ruminiclostridium sp.
CCACAACGGACTCTTCAAGCGAGATAAAAGCCTTAATCTTCGGTAGGAATCTACCATAGCATAACCGCCGACATCCCCATTCACCTGTCAGGACGGAAACCGACCGCCGCCACCCCGCCTGCAGCCGCCAAAATCTGTTGCGCCGCCAAAGCCACCCAGTGCGCCCGTGTGAGCGATTTCACACACAGGTGGTATAATTTCACGTCAGGACGGCAAAGCGCCGCAGAAGCGACGTGAGAACGTTTTTCAGAAAACGCCGTATAAAAAAGCCGACGGCACATTGAATGCCGTCGGGTTGAATGGGTCAATAGGTATAGGTTTAGTCATAGGTATAGTCATTGAAATCAAAATGTGTTTCCTCGCCATAGGTATAGTCATTGGGATCAAAATGTGCTTCCTCGCCAATTGTATCGTTATCTATATTTATATTGTTCCTTGAAGCCCATTCCTCATACGGAGCGTCACCGACTATTGTGCTTCCCCCGATAGCGTCCTCGCTAAAATAAGTTATCGAATCGGGTATATTGATTTTTGCCAATGAATTACAATACCAAAATGCACCTTTATGGAGTTCTTCTATACCATCTGGAAGAAAGACCTCGGAAAGGCTTGAACAATGCTGAAATGCATACTTTGGTATTATCTTGATATTTTTTGATAATCTTACCTTTTCAAGTGACCTACAACCATCAAATGAGCTTTCACCTATGGCAGTAACTGTATCCGGAAGAAATATGCTTTTTAATTCAGTACAATCCTTGAATGCGTCCGAATATATTTCTGTAACACCAGCAGGGATATATATTTCCTCTATCGTTGAATAACTGAATGCATTGTGAGCCTGCCCCTGACTATACATAGAGTCATATTCGATAAGATCGCGAGGATAATTAGTATATTTAATAGTTTCTTTGTTTAAAATGAGTTGTTTTACGGTATCAGGAACAATAAGCTCTGTTATTACATAATCCTTAAGATTAACACCTACAACGGGTTCTCTCTCAATTGTATCGGGAATACGAACTTTAGGTGATTGAAGCTTATATCCGTCAACCACCATTCCTTCACCTTTTGAATCGTAATGATATTCAAGATCATCGGGCGATGTGAAATCAATCTCGGGCAGAACATCCCACATACCTGTGTTGTTATTGCCTAAAAGTCCGTCTAATACGCTTTCTGAATTCGTTTGCGAACCGCTTACGTCTTTCGATGCGGTATTATTGCTGTTGCATCCGCTCAGAATAAGTATCGAGATTGTTGCAGTGCAAACAATCAGTTTTGAAAATTTAATATTCATTAATATGCCCCTTCCATAGCTTCATGATAGTGTTCAGCACTGTATTCATAAGGGATCTCAGGCAGCAACATCCCATGGAGCTTTTCTATCTCCTTATAGCCGGTATAGTCCTTGCCTCTGTACGAAACAGTTATGTTTTTATATTTACTCTCGTCACGATCCGAAAAGGTGATAAACATAGCCGACCCGTAAACGAAATTGACGCTTGCCCCGTGATTGCTGTCGTGACCGATGAAATAACCGCCTATCCATTCTATATTATCGGGCAGTTTGATATAGCTCAAACTGTCGCAGTCAACAAATGTCATCATTCCCAATCCCTTAAGGCTATCAGGCAGACTGACGGTTTTCAGGCTTGTACAGCCGTCAAACAGAGTGCATATCTCACTCATATAAACGAACTTTGTTCCGAACTCTGTAATTCCTTCGGGAATATCAACACTTTCAAGCGATGTGCAGCCGGAGAAAGCTCTGTCACCTAAATAAGTGAGTGTTTTCCCTAAGTTTATCTCTTTCAGACCTGAGCAGCCCTCAAATGCGTTATTCCCAAGAACTGTAACGCTTTCGGGAAGATCAACGCTCTCAAGCGATGTGCAGCCCGAGAAAGCATAGTTTTCTATTTTCTTTAATGATCGCCCTAATTCTACATTAACAAGCCTGGTACAACCTGAAAACGAATGAAGTGTCTCCACAGAATCACCTATAATAAGAGTTTCCAGATCTGGGAACAATCCATATACATCAACATCGCTGTTTAGATATAATGTTTTTATATTACAGCCGTTAAAAGCATCTGCTCCAATACTGGTAACACTGTCCGGAATGGTTATACTTGTAAGACCGGTGCAGCCTGAAAAAGCATAACCTTGTATTTCAGTTACACCGTCAGGAATGATTACGCTTTTAAGTCCTATACAATTACTGAAGGCGCTATACCCTATACTGGTCAAAGAATCAGGGAGCACCACCTCTTCAAGACCTTCGCTGTTCAAAAACGCATTTTCAATGGTTTTAACGGATCTACCGATCGTGACTTTTCTTATAAATGATCCGGTAAACGCCCCGGCTGTCCACGGATTATCTCCGTATATGGAAATCGTCTCAACGCTGTCCGGGATCAATAATTCATCCATATAGCAACCGGCAAAAGCATTTACGCCAATTTGTTTGACGCTGTTCGGGATCGTAAGCTCACAAAGACTTCTGCAACCACTAAATGCGGCATCTTCGATCGTTTCAACACCATCCCGGATCACTATCCGCCGGAGTCCTGTACATCCCTCGAAAGTACCTTCTCTGATGCTGGTTAAATTGTGAGGCAAAATAATATTTGTCATTCCGATGCAGTTTTTGAACGCATACGGTGAGATATCCGTAATATTATCGGGAACTTTAATTGCGTATTCTCTTCCGAGATCATACATTCTTATTAATTGATTGCCTTCTATTATACAAGGGATCGTAATACTGTCAAGTTCGTCGAAATTGCTGATATCGTACTTTTTCCCGTTATACATTACGACCGCATTTTCTCTGTTATCTCCCAGCAGAGATGAATTAAATTTATTTGAACTGAGATAAAGACCTTTGATGCTTGAATAATAATCAAAATCATCATACACGCCATCCATGTCTCCAACCCGCTTTGAAACCATAGTGCCGGAAGGTAAATTCATATATTCGACATTTGAGGTATCAACCGAAACTGTTTTGACAGTGTCAGGTATTATCAGCTCTTTTATCAAAGGAGTATAAGGGCTAAACATAAGCCTTTCATATAACGATATGTCAACAACTTTTTTTCCATCTATTTCTTCCGGTATTCTGACTTCTGTAATACCTTCCTTTACACCAGTTATGATTATCCCGTCGTCAGATTCACTATAGTAATATACCAGATCCTCAACAGGCGTTTCGTCAATATACGGAAGTACGCTCCACATTTCTTCGTAATTTGTGGGCTGCTCCGGCGGTACGGATGAATTGTCAGAAAAATCATACTCTATAATCGACTCTTCTTCACCAAACTCAGGGTCAGGCTCGTATTCCGTGTCTGTGGTCTCTGCGCTTTTCTCAGTCTGTATTGTTTGTTGACTGTCTTTTTTCAGCATACGCGCTTCTACGTCGAGAATAAAATAAAATGTATAGCCACCGTTGGTGTATGCAGTCACGGTAAATCCATCATTTACCGACTTATAGCAGCCGGAGCGTTTTATATCACTCTCGACCTCTTCCATAGACTGCTCCGAAAGCGTCAGATAATCTGTGGTCGTACCCATGTGCATATCAAAGAATGTTGATTTTGAATGGAGTACCTGACAGAACGAATCGTCCATTGCAGCTTTCAGAACTTCTACATCACAGAAGCCTATGCTTATTCCGCCGTCATCTTTCTCAGTATATACGATCTGAATGCCCGATTCATCACAGGCAGTGACGCGATTGCTTGTCTGAAGCTTTGTGGGGGTATCCATAGAAAGGAGCTGATCCTTAAACGTGGAAAGCTTGAAATCCTCAATGCCATTTGAAGTCTCAACCTTCATAATGGTGTAATTTCCCTTGTCTTCCGCTGCCGCAAACCACTCTATAGGCGAATTCGGGGTCTTTTCCTTTTCCGCAGTCGATGTTTGAGCTTCCTGTTGAGCTTGTAAAGCTTTAAGTCCTAAACCGTTTCTGATATCACCGATCTCCTCGGTCATTGCAGCATCTGTAGATTCAGCTTCATTCGATTGATCGCCGCCTGAGCAGCCTGATACCAGTAATACTGCACTTAACAGTATTGCGGTTATTTTTAATTTGTTCTTCATTATATTACAACAACCTCGCTTTTGCAGCATTAAACTCTTCCTGTGTAATCAAGCCCTTCTCAAGCATAGAAGCATACTTCATGAGCTCGTCCGCACTGCTTGCGGCAGGTGCAGACTGCTGCGGCATAGCTGACATGGCTGAGCGGATAGCGTTTGCAGAGCGGTTTTCTTCTTCTTTAAGGGCGTTATCCTTCGCGATTCTGATATTTCTCTGGAATGTATCTACCTCCGCGCGGTTATACAGCTTGATATCAAAGGCGATGCAGCCGCCTGCAAAATCTATTTTAAGAAGTGTTGTTTTGCGTACATTATACATAACTATACAAAAAATGCCCAGGAACAGGAACACAACTCCGCCAAGCAGTGATAAGATACCGCCTCCCGACCTCGGATTCATAGCAATGCCGCTGATTAACATTACAGCTGCCATTACAAAACTAATCACGCCCCCAAATATAGCGCCAATGTTATTAAATGCTACAAGACCTGTTCCTGTCACATCCTTAAGATCAACAATTTTCGACTCGTTCTGCTTAACGAATCGGTTCTTTTCATTCTTTGTAAACGTTGTTCCGTTAAAATATACCCTCTTGTTGCTTATAGCGGCATATCCGTTCCCGACTGACCCGGAAGTCAAAAAATTCTGTAGGTAGTTATTGCCTAAAGCTCCCACAAATTGTTCATTTGAATCAACGAAGATCTTTCTGTACCTGTCATAGTCTGCGTTGCCGTAGCCACCCTGTGCCATATCGGGATTGCACTTAGGGCAAACTCCGTTTACTGTGCGTGTGCCACATACAGCGCAAAATAAATCTTCTGCCATGATAAAACCTCCTAAAGCATATTGGCATAATTTATAACTATAATATTATACCACATAATATATCTATTGGCAACAGTAAAACTATCCAAAAGATAGTGACAAATTATAGCTAATAGCTATAAAATAATCACACAATATGTTACTGGGGGCTATGGTATGAATTTATGGGAAATGGGCGGCAGGATAAAGATGCAACGAAAATCTATGCAAATATCGCAGGAAGTTCTTGCCGAACTTATAGGTGTATCGCCGCATTATATCTATGAGATAGAACGAGGAATGAAAGCAATGTCCATTGAAACACTCGCAAATATATCAAAAGCGCTCAGTATCTCGACAGACTATATCCTGTTTGGCAGCGAAAAACCAACACCGTCTATATATGAACAGCTTGAAAAAATGGACAGCATTCAAAAAGCTCGGGCTGAGAGCGCATTTGAAGCTATTCTACCATTTATACGGTAAGCTGTCTTTTTGGCAGACCCGTATATAGCCCACAGCTACAATGCCTTTCA
>JAGAWN010000196.1 GCA_017941355.1 Ruminiclostridium sp.
CCACGGCAGCAGCTTATCGATCTGTTCGGTATCAGGAACATCGCCGAGCTTCGGAAGCTCTGTAAGCAGATGTGACAGATAAGCGAAAACATTTAGCCCGTTGAGCTTTGCGGATTCAATGATGCTGTAGCATCTTGCGCTGGCATCTGCACCTTTGTCAGTATCGGCGAACAACCAGTTCTTTCTGCCGATAACAAACGGCTTTATGGCGCGTTCGGCGAGATTGTTTGTAGACACTGTTGACGGCTGTTATCTCAAGTTCGCCTCTAGCTGAAGGCTTTATATTTTTTGCTATATCGATTACCCTGTTATCATAAAAATAAAGACCCGGAACAGCGTAATTGGATTTAGGCTTTTTTGGCTTTTCTTCTATTGAAAGGATCCTTCTGTTTTCGCCTATCTCGATAACGCCGTACGCTGACGGATCTTTGACCGGATAGCCAAATACCGTCGCGCCTTTTTTATTACTCATAGCAAGATTCATTACGCGTGTCAAATCATTACCATGAAATAGATTATCACCAAGGATCAGGCAGACATTGTCATTTCCTATAAAACTCTCACCAATAACAAAAGCCTCTGCAAGACCGCGAGGTTCGGTCTGAACGCTGTATTCTATGTTCAGACCAATAAATTGACCGTCTCCGAACAGTCTTTGATAAAGCGGAATGTCTTCCGGTGTAGATATTATAAGGATATTCCTGATCCCAGCAAGCATCAGAACGGAAAGCGGATAATATATTAGAGGTTTATCATATATCGGAATAAGCTGTTTAGACACAACTTTTGTTATAGGATAAAGACGAGTACCTCTGCCTCCGGCTAATATTATACCTTTCATCTGTTTCTCCTTTATTTCAGGATCACATCACATATCCTGTCAACATCTTCCGGTGCAAGATCAGCATATAGCGGTAATGTCAATACACGTTTGCTTATATGTAACGCTACCGGGGTTTTAGTAACATCGTATTTATTGTGAAAAGCGGAAAAAGTATTGGTAAGCGGATAAAAGTACTTTCGAGCGCCTATTTTTTCTTTTGCAAGTGCGTCAAATACTTCTTCCCGGCTTTTTCCGAATACTTTTTCATCAAATACAATGGGAAAGTACGCATAATTCGGTGTGACACATTCTTGAACAGCATTAAGTTGTAATCCTGCGATACCTTCAAGATGTTCACGGTATCGCTCAACAACAATTCTGCGCTTTTCTATCTCTTCATCGACATGACGGAGATTGCATATTCCCATTGCAGCGCAGAATTCGTTCATTTTGGCATTGGCACCGACAGCGCTGACTTCTTCCGGTCCGTGTATGCCGAAATTTTTAAGGTCATACAGAATATCACCTATGCGTTTTTCTCTGAAACAAACTGCTCCGCCTTCTATTGTATTGAATACCTTTGTCGCGTGAAAACTGAATATTGACGCGTCACCGAAGTTTGCCACATTTTGACCTTTATATGTTTCGCTGAAAGCATGAGCTGCGTCATAAATGACTTTGAGTTCATACTTTTTTGCAATTCGTTCTATTTCATCTATATTGCAGATGTTGCCATATACATGGACTGGAAGAATTGCGCAGGTTCTGTCAGTTATCAAGTCTTCGAGTTTATTGGCATCTAAGGTATAATCCAATGAGTCTATATCGCAGAAAACCGGCTCAAGTCCGTTCCTGACAATGGCGTGAGTAGTGGAGGCAAAAGTGAAAGGGGTCGTTATGACCTCACCTTTAAGATTCATCGCCTGCAAAGTCAGTTCAAGCGCCATGTGTCCGTTTGTAAACAAATCAAGGTTATCGGCTGACAGATATGATTTAAGATCAGCTTCAAGCTGTTTGTGCTTTGCACCCATGTTGGTGAGCCAGTGGGTGTTCCATAGATCCTTGATTTCTTCACAGTATTCTTTAAATTCCGGAATTGAAGAACGTGTTACAAGAATGTTATTCATTATTGAACCGCCTTTATATAAGATGTATTGATTGTTTTATAATAAACTGACTTATTGAATCAAACAGAATAATACGATATATCCAAAAGTCGTTTTAAACTGTCAAAAGTATAACCTACTTCATTCAATTCAAACTAATCAGTTTAATTCATTCATTTACTGTATTCTTAAAATACTTATGCTTCAGAATATATTCAGCGTCAGGAACACAGCTTACGCAACGATTGATGCGCGCATCAGTACTTACAAACAAATCCCGGTCACACAAAACAACTCCTCCATTAACAATCCTTGTTTGCCAGTTCTTTGCATAAGAAAACTCATCTGAACTTGACCATAGTTCTGGTACTGGGAGCCACCCGGCAACAAAAGCCAAATACAACCCTTCAGGACTATACAGATTAGGTATATTATCCTCCATAGCTCTTATGATTCTTCTACAGGCAGTCTCAAGTTCAAATTGTCTATTTAAAATATCATCAGTCATAACATCAGGAGTTGCGTTGTTTTTTTTTAGTCTACGGTATTCATTAAGAGCAGTCCTGGATATTCTGATACTATCGTTTACTATATCAGGGGTGGCAAGAAATAACGCTTCAGAATAACTTACCACATGGATAATATCGGGGCTTGTCTCATTAACTGGATCTATATCATCCATTAATGCAGTAACTGCAGCGAGTTGAGTTTTGGCAGTCTCAAGATCAGGTTTAAAGTAAACAACTTATTATAAAAATGTGTGATACCGTACTCGCACTGTTGTGAGAATGTACAACAGAGAAGCAATAACAGAAACCCCGTCCGGGATTGACCGGACGGGGCTTTGCTGCGACATAAATGAGTCGTTTTTACTTTTTCTTCACTATAAGCGTTATCTCGGCATAGTCGCCGTTATTCATGTAAGCGCGTATCTTCGCCTTGCCGGCTTTCTTGCAGGTGACGATATTGCCGTCAACGTCAGCGACCTTGCTGTCTGTGGTTTTCATAGTCACCTTGCCCTTATAATTGGAAGTCAGCGCGGAGAAGTCAAACTCGTCACCGACTTTCGCGTTGAGAGCGAGGGAAATTGTCGGGGTGTGGTCGGGCTGAAAGCCGTAGTAGAAATTGTTAAAATAGCAATCGTTGCCTTCTCCCTTTTCTATTTTTATATAATAAGTTCCTTTTTTTGTAATTTCAAATGATTTATTCAATCTATCACGCAAAGCTTTTTTTTCTATTATTTCGTTTCCCATCGAATCAATTAGGGTCAGCTTTGCCCATTTCCATGAGAGAGAATCAGGATTATAATGATCTGAACAATAAAACATAATCTTACCAGAATCATTAAGCACAACCTTATAAAAATACTCAGATGTGTTTTTAAAATTACCTGATGCCAGCTCCATAGGACTTAACTTTACCGCTTTATCATACACACTCGCCGCGCTCGCCTGCACTGTAAAACAGCATACCAACATTACCGCCGACAGCAGAACTGCCGCTAACTTCTTGAATCTCACCATACTATTTTCCTCCGTAAATTGAATTTTGTCGTGAAAGAAAAAAGTGCGCAGCATACGAGCCGCGCACCTGTAAAAATGCTAAGCTCATTTGCTGCGACACAAATTTCTTTCAGGAAACACACATTTCGTATGCGAAGAAAGAGCTTGCAAATTTACCAAAATAGTATGATAAATTTGCACACGAAAAATGTTTCCTATTAAAATTTATGTCGCAGATATATTCTACCATATTTTGCGCGAAAAATCAAGTGCTTTCGCAAAATGACTTGAATATCCCGGCACAAAGTGCTATAATGAATAAGTCATATTCCGACAGCTTGTATCATATCTTTTACAAAAAGGTATGAAAGGACGAGGGATATGGCAAACATAAAGATACTCAAAAGCAAGATACCGTTCATCATCACGCTTTTCTGCTGCGTGACAGTCTCCGCGCTCGCGGCAAGCGTCCGTGCAGCAGAGGACAGAAAAGCTGCCGAGACTGCGGCAAAAGCGGAACCGAAGCAGGTCATTGTACTTGACGCGGGACACGGCGGACTCGACAGCGGCTGTGTAGCGATCAACGGCACCTACGAGAAGGACGTAAATCTCGACATAGTTAAAGATCTCGGCGCATTGCTGACGCTGAACGGCTACGAAGTGGTATATACACGCACGGACGATGTATCCATACATGATGACGGGATCGAGGGAGTCCGCAATCAGAAGGTCTCTGACATGGAGAACCGGCTCAAGATCGTGCAAAGCTACCCCGACAGCGTGTTTATCTCGGTGCACCAGAACCAGTTCACGGACAGCGCGTATTTCGGCGGGCAGATGTTTTACACGACAAAGAACAGTGCTAATTTCAGACTTGCGCGGATAATGCAGGGACGTTTTGCGCAGCTCCAGCCCGGCAATGACCGCGAGGTAAAGCTGATAGACAACGGACTTTACCTGTTCAAGAATACCGAACAGCCTGCGCTTCTGATAGAGTGCGGATTTCTCTCGAACCCGGAGGACGCGGCGAACCTGAGCAGTGCCGAGTACCGCAAAAAGGTGGCGTTCACCATTTACAGCGGTCTGTCAGAGTTTTTCGACGGGGAAGTAAAAAACAAGGAGAATACGAAAATTGGCGAAACAGAAAGTCTCTTATATATGCAGTGAGTGCGGTCATGTTTACCCGAAGTGGGTCGGCAGATGCACGGAATGCGGCGAGTGGAACACGATAACGGAGCAGGTAGAGCTTCCCAGGGCTGCTGTTAAAAGCGGCAGAACGCTAAAACCCAAAATGCTCAGCGAGATCGACGCGAACGACGATCCGCGCTTCAACACAGGCTCCGCGGAGCTTGACCGGGTACTCGGCGGAGGACTTGTGGCAGGCTCTCTCGTTCTTCTGAGCGGAGATCCCGGTATCGGCAAATCCACGCTGCTGCTTCAAATGTGCAGTCATCTCGAAAAGCGCGGCAAGGTTCTTTATGTATCCGGCGAGGAGAGCGAGCGGCAGATAAAGCTGCGCGCCGACAGGCTGAGCGTGAGGGGCGAGAACCTGTATCTGCTGTCGGACAACGACTGTGAGGCGATTAACGCGGCGATCATAGAGGAAAAACCGGACGTGTGCATCATCGACTCGATACAGACGATGCAGATAACTGAGATCTCTTCCGCACAGGGCAGCATCACGCAGGTACGCGAATGTACGACGGTATTCATGCAGACCGCAAAGCGCTATGGAATACCGATAATTATAGTGGGTCATGTCAACAAGGACGGCGGCATCGCGGGTCCGAAAGTTCTGGAGCATATTGTGGACACGGTGCTGACATTCGAGGGTGACAAACAGCTTTCCTACCGCATACTTCGCGCTGCGAAGAACCGTTTTGGCTCCACCAACGAGATCGGTGTGTTCCGCATGAGCGAAAAGGGGCTTGAGGAAGTCTCCAATCCCTCCGAAATGCTGCTTTCCGGCAGACCGTCCGGGATAAGCGGAATAAGCGTTTTATGCACACTGGAAGGCTCCCGCCCGCTGCTGTCGGAGGTGCAGTCGCTGGTGACAAAAACGGGATTCGGCAATCCGCGGCGCTCGGCTGACGGATTTGATTACAACCGGCTCTGTCTTATTCTTGCTGTGCTGGAGAAGCGAACGGGCTATCTTTTCGGGCAGTTTGATGTCTATGTGAACATCACCGGCGGTATGCGTCTGAATGAACCGGCTGCGGACGCGGCAGTTGCGCTGTCGCTGTTTTCGGGACTCTGTGACAGGGTGCTGCCGGAAGATCTTGCGGTATTCGGAGAGATCGGTCTCGGCGGCGAGCTTCGCGCAGTCTCCCACGCGTCGGAGCGTGTACGCGAGTGTGCAAGGCTCGGATTCAAGACCTGCATTATCCCGAAGTCTGCGCTTTCATCGCTCGATAAGCGCGACTGCGAGGGAATACGAGTGATAGGCGCTGCCAATCTCACGCAGCTTTTCAAGGCAGCCGAGTCGGTGCAGCAGCAATGACAACGGGACGCATATTTTAGTTGATAAAAAACAGCAGGTTCAGTTTCTGAACCTGCTGTTTCTTCATTTAATAGTATATAGATGTCACATTGCGTTCCGTCAATGCTGCGGATTGGACTTTACAAACATGACCGCTTTGGTGATTATGCGGATAGCCTCGCTGCGCGCATCGGCAGCGGCGCGGTTGACGGCTTCCGCGTCTGATTTGCGCTTCACGCGCACCACCAGCGGCGGAAGACTGCGAAGAGACTCTGCGGTCACAGCCGCAACGCACTTGTCGCAGGTGCAGCAGTGAAATCGTTCCATTATGCTGCCTGCCTGTTCGTTTATCATCAGAAACGGTATGTTTACAAACTGAGTGCCGTTTTCCGCCTTGACAAAAACCGTCGGTACAGTTTCCTTTTCCGGCGGTTTTATTGCGGGATTCATTGCCGGGGGAGTGTGTTCCGTGTTTTCAAACAGCCCCAGCACCTTGTTTGTTTTTGCGGTATGAGCCATTATGTCACTCCCTAATACTCAACGGGTCGGTTCTTCGGAGGTCTGCCGCGCCCAAGCTTCTGCGGAGTACGTTTCGGCTTCTCGATACCGAGCACCTCATAAGTCAGATCCATGTATTCATGGGCGGATTTTGACCGCGGCGCATACTCGATTATGGTTTTTGCATGAGCGGGAGCTTCAGCTATTATCACGCTTCCGCTTATCTTCTGCTCAAACACGTCTGTATCAAGCTGTTCCGCGATGATGTTCGCAAGCTCCTCGACTTCTTTTGTCAGCACAAGGCGCGGTGAGTATTTGTTCAGCACTATGCCGCGTATTTCAAGAGATCGGTTGTAAAAGCGCTTTACCGCGAAGATAGTCTCTTTGAGCTGCGCAATTCCCTGCAGCGACAGGATCTCCGGCACCATCGGGATTATAAGCTGATCCGAGCAGGCATACGCGTTTATCGTCAGTATCGACAATGCCGGCGGCGTGTCGATCAGCACATAGTCATAATCGTCAGTGATAGTGGCAAGATGTTCTCGGAGTATATATTCTCTGCCCACGCCGGTAAGCTCCAGTTCAACGCCTGACAGCAGTATGTTTGCCGGTATAACGTCACAGCAGTCGCAGTGCTGCACCGTATCGTAAATATCGGCTCTGCTCTTGAATACATCGTAGATAGTGTAGGAGGAGTCACCGTCGGCACCGAGACTGAAGCTCAGGTTTCCCTGAGGATCGAGATCCAGCGCCAGAACTTTCTTTCCCAGCTTGGTAAGACAGCCGCAAAGTCCCGAACAGGTGGTAGTCTTGCCGACTCCGCCTTTCTGATTTGTAAAAGTAATGACCTTTGCCATATAGATCTTATCTCCGTTTTAACACATAAGCGGCTGCGCAGCCCCGGCTGTCAAGCCGAGTGCAGAACACAAGCCGCCGATGTATGAATTTTTCTGTTATCAGAGCGAGTAGGAGTGGTTGCCCTCGAGAGCGTTGTCCTCCGGAACGAAGATGTGGTAGTTCGCTTTACCGTTCTTCTTAACGAAGTACATCGCCGCGTCAGCGCAGCCGACAAGCTCCTTGCCGTCGGTGCTGTGATCGGGGTAAATAGCGATACCGATACTTGCCTTGATATTGAGGGTGGTGTTGACGGACGGTGAATTGTAGCCCGCATAAAGATCGTCGATGATGTCCATTGAAAGAACTTCCACGTTCTCAACAAGCTTGGGATCGGAGATGCACAGTACGAACTCATCACCGCCGAAGCGTCCCGCAAATCCGGTCTCGCCGGTCTTGCTCTTTATAACGTCCGCAACGAATCTGATTACCTCATCACCGACAGCGTGGCTGTAACGGTCATTGATGAACTTGAAGTCATCGACGTCTATGAACAGCGCGGCAACCTTCTTGCCCACGCTTCTGTCGAGTTCAGCAGCAAATTCGCGCTCGAATGTGTTTCTGTTGTACAGCTGTGAGAGGAAGTCGAAGCTTGCGCGCTCCGCAAGTTTCAGGGTAGCGTTCTTCTCGCTGGTTATATCGGTAAGGACTCCTATTACACGGAGGACTTCGCCGAGACGGTCTGTTATGCAGCGCGCTCTCATGGATACCCACATTTCCTGACCGTTTGCGTTCTTGATCTTGTACTCGCCGCCTACATCGCCCTTGTCCTTGAAGAGCTGGTTCATATCGCGCTTGTACTTTTCGGAATCATCGTCGTCCATGAGCGAATCGAGGAACTTGCCGTTATTGAGCGTTGCACCGGAAACATTGAGTCCGATCTTCTCCTTGAAGTTGTCGGAAACGAACATGACTTCCTTTGCGAAATCCCATTCAAACAGCATATTGTCCGATATATCGGATACTGTCTTGTGCAGTTCTTCACTGGTCAGCGACTCGTCCATCATCTCATTGAAGATGTTGGACATACCCGCAAACTCCTTGCCCATGCCGTCTGTGTTGATACGCTCTGCGTGATTTCCGGAGTTTATCTCCTTCATGGACGCGAGCATATTCAGCATCGGGTCTATTACTTTCTGAGTAGCTATTACCATTACAAGTACGCATATAAGTATAAGCGCAACGATGATGACCATGCCTATGATGAATACCAGCATGACCGCACTCGAAGCATCGGAAGCGGGATACAGGGAGATCCACACCCACTTGGTATTCCTGATCGAGCCGTAAGCTCCGAGGTAGCTGCCGCCGGTGAGTTTTTCACCGACATCCTGTGTTTTGGTGTTTGTGTTGAGCATCGTCTTGATATCCGGCTGGATACTTGCGGAAAGCTCGGCATTTGCGGAAGTTGTCGTTCCGTTGTAGTTTACCACCGTATCCGCGTCCGAAACAACGAGATATCCGCTTCCGAGGAAGTGATTGTCCGTCAGACCTGCGGTGATCTTCGAGATGTCAACAACGAGGGACACAAAACCGGCATCGGAGCCTGTAAGAGGTGCGCTTACCGCGAAAACATCGCTGCCGTAGGTCGCTTCGGAGGGGAAGAATTTGGAAACGAACGCGCCGCTTTCGGAAGCGGAACTGTCGTCAAACGCAAAGAAGTGAGTTCCCACCGCGATGCCTTTGGAGCTGTACAGAACGCCGCCTGCGCTGTCCGAGACAACGAGATCGAGGACGCTGCCGCTCTTTTTGAGCGCTGCCGTAACATTGTCGAGGTCGCCCTTGACGCTGTTGAGATCCTTTACGGAGCGGTTCACGAAATCCATGCCTGCGAAAGCTGTCGCATCTCCGATGTAGCTGTCAACAACGTTTGAAACGCTTGCGCTCAGAGCCGAACCGGCTGTTGCCGATTCATCGCCTATCATCGCGGAAGAAAATCCGAAGATCTGGAGTGCCGCAACGACAGCCACGATTATCAGCGGTAATACGGTGGCACCGATAAGTATTGCCCTGAGGGCGGTTTTTACCTTGATATTCATAACCTTACCATTCCTATCATGTAAATTCGGCGGTTTACAGAACCGCACAGACTGCCGGCTTCAAGCCGGAGACCGCAGCCGCTGTTCCGGCGGCACACGGCTTAATTGCCTTTGATCCGTTTCTGACCTTCCTCCTTGCGGAGATCCTTCTCCATCTTTTCCTGACGCTGCTGAAGCTGAATGTTATAGACGAGTTTTGCGAGAAGCCCCTCCATTTTCTTGTCGACATTCGCAAACTCGCAGCCGTAGCCTTCAAGAGTCCCGTCATTGAAGAGCTGGAGCCGCAGCACCTTTACTACTGCACCCACGACTTCACTTTCGACTTTGAAGTTGAGCAGGAGAATGTCATCTTTTCTGAACGGAGGATCCGTTCCTTCGATAAAGACTCCGCCTATGCTGACGTTCTTGATCACGGACAGCATCGGTGTATCGAACTCATAAACGGTGTCATCGCGCTCATAACCGCTTATAACGCAGCGCAGTGAGGACTGCACCTTGAAATACTTGCGGCGCTCCTCCATTACTGTGCCGTATTCATCGCGGATCTGGATATTGAGCTGTTTCTCGAGTGACATTTTTACGCGTCCCATATACCGTATACGGTCGCCGTTTTTCATATATGCGATAACATACACGCCGGTATCCGCATCGAATTCCGGAAGATCCTTATGCTTTATCATTATGATGTTGTTGACGGGCATATTGTGTACAAAGACCTTCGGAAAGGAGAAATGCTCATTGTCAGTCTCAAGAAGCAGCTTGCCGTCCAGTCCGGTGATGCGGATCTTTACGATACCGCTTCTGTCGATCATTCGGAACCCTCCTTCCTTGCCGAGCGGAGACAGCAGAACAGTCCGGCGTATAATCCGGACACAATCGCTTATTATTAATTATACATTAAAATGCACAAAAAAGTCAATAGCGACAGGAGATTTTTTTTAGAATAAACGAAAAACCGTCATATCATACATAGCATTCGGCATTTTGAACAAAACCGAGCCGACCGCGCGCTATTTTTGAGCCGAAAATTTGTTGCATTTGACTAAAGAAAACAAAAATTTTCAAAAAAGCTGTACAAACAGGAAAAAATATCGTATAATATATTAAATATAGGTATATTTCAGTTACGGGGGAGTTATGCGCTCGTTTTATCATTGCTCAACCGCAAAGTACCGCAGACGCAAGGCAGCTGCCCTTGTCCTCGCGGGTTCGGTGTGCGCGGAAGCCGCAGTTATAGCGTTCCTTATCGCGTTTTTCGGACATTCGGCATCGGACAGTACCGGTGACATCGCGCTCATGCGGAATATGACAGCGGCAGCGCTGATGTTTGTTGCGGCGGGACTCGCCGTATGCTTCGCCGCATCGGCTCTCTGCGACAAGAAAGCCGCCCGGCACAGCCGCTACACCTACCTCGATGTACAGCTCAAAGCCGCGGTGATAAGCATCTACTCCGGGGAAATGACCGTTCTCGGCAGAAACGCGGTGTTCCGGGAGATGTATCTTGTCCCGTTTTCCTCTTTCGCCGGCGCAGAGCCGTCGGCAAACGGCAGAAAGCTGGTGATCCGCGGGAAAATCCGCAGATACGGCATGGAAAGCGACTTCCTCGGCTACCATATCAGAAACGGCGACATCGAGTTCGACAGAATGTGGCTCAATGTCGGAAGCTTTGAAGAACTGCAAGAAATACGGATCCCCGCTTATTTCGGCAGTCCCGCTAAGATCTCCGGGGTGTTCGCGGAAGCCGCGAAGCGCTTCAACGAGCTTCCCAAGCCGAAAAAGCATCAGTTCCGTGAAGCGGATTTCATCAGACGTCGTCCCGTCCGCCGGGTACTGCCCGACAATCCGGATTTCAGCAGGACGTGGAAATAATTAACATTAAAAAATATTAAAAAAATAACAAAAAAATGTTGAAAAACAGCACGATATGTAGTATAATAAGATTGTATGCAATACAACGGGCGGTGCCGAAACGGTCTGCCGGCTGTATGATCGGAGGTCACAATGGCATTATTTGATACCACATCGTTCCGGATAGCTTCGCAGGGGCTTGAGCTGCTGTCAAAGCAGCGCGAGGTCATTGCGCAGAATATAGCGAATCAGGACACGCCCGACTACAAGGCGAAATACCTCTATTTTTCCGGGGTTCTCCGGGACAGGCTCGAACAGGCTTCCCGCGAAAAGACGCGCTTCGGCGAGCAGGCGAATACCCAGGAAAGTCCCGGGTTCGTAGGCTTCGAGCGCAGTTCCGACGAGCCGCCGGTGCAGTTCGAGAACAGACTCGCCGGAAAGCGTCTGGAGCTTGCCTATGTGATACATACCGATGAGACTACCGCCGATCAGCCCGACGGCAACAATGTTGACGCGGATACCCAGGAAGCGCTCTTCGCAAAGAACGCTATCCAGTATGAAGCGCTCATCAATCAGATAAACTCCGAGTTCACGATGATGCGGACAGCTATGAGAAAATCGTGACGCGGGAAAGGAATAAAAAATGGCTTTTCTGAGCAATCTCGATATATCGGTTTCGGGAATGATCGCCGAGCGCGCGCGAATGGACGTTATCGCACAGAACGTTGCAAACGCCGATACCACGCGTACAGCCGAGGGCGGACCCTATGTAAGGCAGAACGTGGTATTCACCGAAAACAAGACATACAGCCGCAGGGGAGACACGAGCCTCAGCGCGATAGAGTTCCGCACCGTTCTCGGCAAGCATCTCGAGGAACTGCGCGGACTTGCGGGACGCGGCAGGACACAGACCCTTGACGGCGTGCTTCTGACGCAGGTGGTAGAGGATCCCACTCCCCCGACCCCGGTTTACGATCCCTCTCACCCGGATGCCGATGAGGACGGATACTATTACCTCCCGAACGTAGATGTCGCAGAGGAGGAAATAGATATGCTTGCCGCGACACAGTCATATTCGGCAAACCTCACGATCTTCAACAGCATGAAAGCAATAGCCAACAAGGCGCTTACAATAGGTAAGCAGTAATACCCGAAAGGATAACGGATCATGGAAATTATCACACCTATGTCTCCGATGATACATACACTCGCGGCAGCGGACAGAATGGTCGCCGCACAGAATACCGTTGAATCCGGCGTGCAGGGAGAGCTGAAAACCGGCACATTTCTCGACGCTCTCACCGGACTGTGGGATCAGACTGCCGAAGCTCAGGCGCAGAAGAGCGAGGATATGATGCGACTGATGCTCGGAGATACGGACGGACTCGAAACGATACAGATGAACATTGCGAAAGCGGAGATATCCACCGAATTGCTCGTAAATATCAAAAACGCGGTTGTTGACGCTTACAACGAAATAATGAGAATGAGCATATAAGACAGTTCAACAGGACAAAAGCTCAACGAAGGAGTGACGTCCCCTGCGGGACAAATAACGTATGGACAAAGTTAAAGAAACTCTCGGGAAGATCCTGACTGCGGTAAAAACACGCTGGGGCGCTCTCGACAGAAAGATAAGGATAGCGATAATATCCGTAGCTTCGGTTGTGATAGTTTCGCTGATAATCCTTATCATCATCAATTCCATAACGCATTACGCCGTTCTGTACAGCGGAGCCTCCCCGGAGGAGACGACCGAGATAATCACGGTGCTTCAGGGTGATCTCGGCGAGACCGATGTACGTTTCGACAACAACGGGGATATTCTTGTTCCCGCAAACAGAGTCGAGACCCTCCGTGCGCAGCTAAGTGTGCGCGGCTACCCGAAAACAACATTCAACTACGATATCTGGGACAACGGCATCGGAATGTTCTCTACCGAGTCGGACAAGCGCGTCAAGCAGAAGCAGCAGCTTCAGGAGAACCTGCGCGCAACTCTCGCCATGTTTGACGGTGTGGATTCCGCCGTTGTAATACTCAATATCCCGGATACGGAGAACTATGTTATTTCCAGTGCCCGTGACGAATCCAGCGCTTCCGTTGTCGTAAATACCAGCCATACGCTCAGTGTAAGCACTGTAGAGGGTATATACAACCTTGTAAAGACAGCCGTGCCGGGACTTAAACAGGAAAACATCACCGTTACCAACGGCAGCGGCGAACTGCTCACAACGGAAAAGGTCGCGAACTCACTGGAGGACGAGGACGAAACGGTACTTTACTACAAGCGGCTGGAGTTCCAGAATACTATCTCCGGAATACTCAACGACAAGCTGGGTGATCTGCTGTTAAAGGTGTTCCCGGATTACAGGATAGGCGTTGATGTGCGGCTCAACTATGACCCCACGGTATCGCAGATCAAGGAATATACCCCCTCCGTTGACTCCGAGGGCAACCGCGGCGGTATGGTGCAGGACGAGGAGTATGTCTCCGCAGGCGGCGGAAATGCCGAGGAGGGCGGACTTGTCGGCACTACGGTGAACGCGGATATCTCGCCGGATTACCCCACGCTGCGTATAGGCGAGGGCGACGAGTTCTATTATGAGACACAGAGAACTATACATTATCTTGTAAACGAAGCCATAACACAGGTGGAAAAAGACGGCTACAGCTATGACAACATATCCGCCTCCGTAATTGTTGACGGTGACCCGGAGAACTTCACACAGGCGAATATCGACGACTGGGAGAAGCTGATCGCGGACGCTATCGGCACTACGGTCGATAAGGTATCGTTCATTCCCACCAACTTCACTCTCGACAGGACAGGTGAAACTGCCGGCGACGGCGGAGTTGTCGTTCAGGGCGGCAGGAATACGCTTGTATTCATTATCATCGCTCTCGGTATCCTGCTGATAGTGCTGCTGATAACCGCGCTGGTCGCGGCAGGCTCCAGCAAGAAGCGCCTGAAAGCGAGACGTGCTGCTGCGGTCGCGGCATCTTCCAGCGGCACTGTTACCAACGCAAATATTACATACGATGAGGAAGAAGCGAGGAGACACGCCGAGGGCGGCGACGACTACGACTTTGAGCTTCAGAGCCTTTCCGGCGATGACGGTGAGGCATCGAGAGACGCTATGCTCAAAAAGGAGATCCGCGAATTCTCCACCTCCAACCCGGAGATCGTCGCACAGCTTATCCGCACTTGGATGAAAGGCGACGAATGATCGCCGCATTAAGGTGTAATTATATGATTTACAACATGAAAAAGCCGGAGGACAAGGACGCGGCTCTGAAAAAGCTTTCGGAAGCACTGAAAAATTCCAGGGAAGCGTCGGTTCGGAAAGAGATCACAGATTTCTCCGGAATGAAGCCGGAAGTGGTCGCACAGCTTTTGCGAAGCTGGATAAACAGTGAAAAATGATCGAAAGGGGATAAAGTGAATGGCTGAACAGCAGAATGAACAGCAGGCATCAGGCGAAATAAATATGATGCAGAAAGCGGCTATGGTTATATCCGCGATAGGTTCAGAGAACGCTTCAAGGGTTTTCAAGTATTTCTCCGACGATGAGATCGAGAAGCTTACTCTCGAAGTCGCAAAAATGGACTATTACCCGGTGGAAGTCGTTACCGACGTTCTTAACGACTTCTATGAAGTCTGCCTGACGCAGAAAGTCATATCCGAGGGCGGCGTGGAGTATGCCCGTGAGATCCTCGAAAAGGCGTTCGGTCCACAGGCTGCGGCTTCACTGTTCGATAAGATCACCAAGCAGCTCAAATCCAAGTCTTTCGCGTTCGTTCGCAAGGCGGACTACAAGAACCTGCTTGCTATCGTACAGAACGAGCATCCGCAGACCATCGCACTTATTCTGTCCTACGCGAGAAGCGATCAGGCTTCCGCTATCATAGCGGAACTTCCGAAAGAAATGCGTATCGAGGTCGTGGAGCGTATCGCAAAAATGGAATCCGCGTCTCCGGACGTTGTAAAGAGCCTTGAGACTACGCTTGAAAAGAAATTCGCCAATATCGTCACCACAGAAAATATGGAAGTCGGCGGCGTAAACTACATAGCGGACGTACTGAACAAGGTGGATCGCTCCACAGAAAAATACATTTTCGACGAACTCAATCTCCGTGACCCGAAGCTGGCGGACGATATCCGTTCCAGAATGTTCGTGTTCGAGGATATCGTCAACCTCGATTCCATGTCGATACAGGCATTCATCACCGAGGTGGATCCGAAGGATCTTGCGGTTGCTATCAAAGGCTCTACAGCAGAAGTCGCAGACGTTATCTACGCGAATATGTCCTCGCGTAACAAGGAGTCCACGCAGACCGACGTTGAGTATCTGCATAATGTGCGTATGCGCGATGTCGAAGAAGCACAGCAGCGTATCGTTGCTATTATCCGCCGTCTTGAGGACGAGGGCAAACTCACGATCTCCAAGGGCGGCGAGGACGAGATCATCGCGTAACCGCGTCAGCGTTATTTTTCGCAAAGGAGGGGATCTGTCGCAATGGCGGGCAGTGTTATCAAGGGCGGTATCGGTACCGGTTATGTTTATGTTAATGAATTTGATACCGACGAGCCGGTAATGAGAACCGTTTACGGCAGGAACCCCAATGCCAGCAAGATAGCGGAAATACAGAAAATAAACGACAGGAACTCCAAAGCTACCGCAGCCGTGGAGAAGATGCTTGCGGATACCGGCGGAGAACAGATCGGCGACGATCAGGCGCAGCAGTCAGATGATTCAACAAGTATTTCCTCCGAAGAGGCGCGTATAGAGCGCGAAAAGCTCATTGCCGAATATGAAGCTATCCGGCAGAAGTACGAAAAGGAATCCGAGGAATTTGTCCTCAGGGCAAGAGCGAAAGCCACCGAGATCTACGACAAGACCAAACAGGTTGCGGAACAGACTGTGCTTGACGCACGAAGCGAGGCGGATCAGATACTGAAATCCGCAAGAGCGGAGGCAGAAAAGCTCGGTGAGACTTCAAAGCAGCAGGGTTACGACGAGGGCGTTAAAAAGGGCTATGATGAGGGATATGTAAAGGCTCTGAAAAAATGCAAGGAAACGCTGCTGGAGCTGAAATCGCTGTCCGAGCAGGTCACAGCCGACAAGAACGAGCTTATGATGCAGTACGAGCGGCAGCTTTTCGACACGATCTTCGATATTGCGCAGCGCGTGACACTCGGCGCTCTCGCACAGAAAGAAAAAGGCATCATCACCCGCATGATACACGAAGCGGGACGCAAATACAAGGCAAGCAAGAACGTAAAGATCACGCTGTCAAAACTCGATGTCAGCGAGGAAGCCGAGATTGATGAGCAGCTGCTCAAAGACGTGTTCCGAAATTGCGAGAATGTCGAGATCGAGATACAGGAGGACGCTCCCGCCGGAACGCTGCTGATAGACGACGGTTCCGAAATAACCGATGCCAGCGTAATGACGCAGCTGAAAATGGTCGAACAGCTCGGCAAGGGCAAGTACCGGGACAAGAATCTCACGGATATGCTCCAGGAAAGTCAGGCTTCCGCAAAGCCCAAGCGCGGCAGGAAAAAAGCGGGTGCAAAAGACGAAACACAGCCGCCGGATGATGAAGAGAGCGCTGTCCCCGATGTTGTCTACACGACCGGGAACAATAACAATACCGACGGTGACGGCACCGACGATGATGACGAGATCACCAAGGCAATAGAAAACGCTTAAAACCGCTCCCGCCGCATTGAGTTGCGGCGGGATATACTATTATATATTAAACAGGGAGGCTTGTTTATGGATCTTCGCGGATTCCGCTCCGAACTGGGCGGCTTCGATATGTACCGCTACATGGGCAAGATAGAGAAGATAGTCGGAATGACGATAGAAAGCTCGGGACCCGAATGTAATATCGGCGATATCTGCCGCATATATTCAAAGGATATGTCGGGATTCATCTTCGCGGAGGTGGTAGGCTTCCAGTCGGATAAGGTGCTGCTCATGCCATATACCGACATCGAGGGCATAGGTCCCGGAAGTATCGTTGACAACACCGGTGACAAGCTTCGCGTAAAGACCGGCGATGCGATGATAGGGCGCATAATCAACGCCATAGGCGAGCCGATAGACGGCAAGGGCGAGATAAACTATACCGGAAGCATTTCCATATCCGGAGAACCGGTAAACCCTCTTACCCGCCCGAAGATATCTGAGCCGATAGAACTGGGAGTAAAGGCGATAGACGGCATATTGACTCTCGGAAAGGGTCAGCGTATCGGTATCTTCGCGGGTTCCGGCGTCGGAAAGAGTACGCTCATGGGCATGATAGCCCGTAAGGTCAAAGCGGACATCAACGTTATCGCGCTGGTGGGCGAGCGTGGCAGAGAAGTCCGCGAGTTCATCGAAAACGATCTCGGCGACGAGGGTATGGCTCGTTCTGTGGTAGTCGTGGCAACTTCCGACCAGCCGGCTATGATGCGCTACAAATGCCCGATGACAGCAACGGCTGTAGCCGAATACTTTATGTCGCAGGGTAAGGACGTGCTGCTGATGATGGACAATCTGACGCGTTTCGCAATGGCTAACCGCGAAGTAGGTCTTTCGATAGGTGAGCCGCCGATAGCGCGCGGCTACACGCCGTCGATCTACGCGCAGATGCCGAAGCTGCTCGAACGTGCGGGCTGTTTCGAGAAAGGAAGTATAACGGGTATATATGCGGTGCTTGTTGAAGGTGACGACACCAACGAGCCGATAGCGGATACGGTGCGCGGTATCATAGACGGACATATCGTGCTGTCACGAAAGATCGCCGCGCAGAACCATTACCCGGCAATAGATATTTCCGTCAGCGTGTCCCGTCTTATGTCGATGATATGCGATGAAGAACACAAGGCGGCAGCAAGCAAGCTGCGAAATTTGCAGGCGCTGTACAATTCCAACCTTGACCTGATATCCATAGGCGCGTACAAGGCGGGAACCAACCCGAAGCTGGACGAGGCGGTAAGCAAGATCGACAAGATCAACGGGTTCCTGTGCCAGCGCACTGACGAAAGCTTTTCTCTGAACGATACCATAAGGCTGCTGAAAGAAGCGGTAAGCTGATAAAACGAAAGGAGGACCGCCCGCATGAAGAAATTCGTGTTCACACTGCAAAAGCTTAAAGAATTCCGCGAGCAGACTCTCGATACCGAAAAGGGTACGCTTTCCGAGCTTCGGGCAGAACTGCGGGAGCTTGAAGCCGAGCTGGAGCAGATACTTGAGGAGCTTGCAAAGCTGAACCGTGATCTGCTCGAACTCTACAGCCGCGGCACTACCGCAATGGAAATAGCTGTCCACAAACGCTATATCAACAACAAACAGCAGGAACTGCACATGAAGCGGCACCAGATACTCATGCAGAACCGTAAGATCGAGATACAGCTGCAGAACGTCATAGAGGCAACAAAGGAAGTCTCAAAGCTCGAAAGGCTCGAGGAGCATCAGATCGAGGACTACAAAGCCGCCGAACAGAAAGAAAACGAACAGTTCATAGAGGAATTCGTTTCAAATGCCGACTGGCGAAAAGCGCACGCAGAATAGATGAAGCAAAAATCCCCTGTCTGATGTGAGATCATCGGACAGGGGATTTTTTTAAGTTTTATCATTCCGGGATAATTGTGCGTCTTTACTTCTTCTCCGGTCTCATTGTGGGGAAGACCTGCGGAATAATTTATATCCCTACAATACCCGTTATATCCCATTACAGTGAGACCCTCTGATCGAGGTCTTTTCCGTATCTCTACGCATTTCTTTATAAATGGTCGTAAGTCAGTCGTAAATTGGTCGTAAGGCTTATGCTGACTCGGACAAGTTGAAGAAATCGGCAAGCCCGCTCATCTGATCGCTCTTAAACTTTGCCGTTGCATCTATGTAGATGTTCAATGTTGTTTCAGCATCAGCGTGACCAAGAATAGCCTGCACCGCCTTGATATTCACTCCTGCCTCACACATACGGGTCGTAAATGTGTGGCGTAAGGTGTGATTGCTGAACGGCGGTAATGTAACAGGCGTTTCGTTGTCCTTTGCCTTGTCAAGCACTTCATAGTTGCAATCACGGATAATACGCCTAAGAGCCTTGTTTAATGTCCCCTGATGTTGTGTATCTCCGAAACGATTTATAAATATAAAATCTGTGTAGCCGTCAACTACCGCTTTGCACTTGATACCGCACTCGTTCTGATACTCTCTTTCGGCTAACAATGCTTCTCTTACCTTCGGCAGCATAGGAATTGTACGAAATCCTGCTTTTGTCTTTGGTGTATTCACTGCAAACGAAAAGCCGTTACGTTCTTCTCCCTTTGCGTAGTACACCAATGTATGATTGATGCTGATCTCGTTATTCTCGAAGTCAACATCACACCAACGCAGACCTGTTAT
Organism: Ruminiclostridium sp.; assembly: GCA_017941355.1. Classification (GTDB taxonomy): domain Bacteria; phylum Bacillota; class Clostridia; order Oscillospirales; family Ruminococcaceae; genus Ruminiclostridium_E. The sequence continues at coordinate 19,589 of JAGAWN010000196.1, forward strand.
CTCGCCTACTCGCATACCTGTCCAGAGCATCACCGTAAAGACAGGACACCACTTGTGATACTGCCCCTGTTTGCTGAGAAACTTCTCAAAAAGTTCCTGCTCCTGCCTTGTCAAAGCCTTTCGCTTATCCACTTCATTATTGTGAGCCTGCTTTAACTCCTTCAATGCCTTATCAGCGGGATTGTACCGCAGATAATCGTCATCGACAGCCAAATCAAGCACTTGATGAAGAACGGTATGAATGCTGTCAATAGTCGAAACGGTAAGATGATGCTCGTCATACAGCGTGTTGTAGAACGCTCTGACATCTGAACGCCGTAGATCTTTGATTCTGATCTTTCCGAAATTCGGCTCAACAAACTGTGTGTACATATACTTGTAGTTGGTGAAAGTGTTGTCTTTAAGACCTCGCTTTAATTCGCACCACCTATAGTATAGGTCATTGATCGTCAGGTTGCACTTGTCAGGAGCAATACCCTCCAGAACATCCTTCTTGACCTCGTTCTCCTTTTCGCGCAGCTTTTCAAGAGTTGAAGCATATATCGAATGCCGTTTACCGCTCTTGTCACGCCACTTATACTCATAAGTACCGTTCTTACGCTGATTCTCGCCTTCTTTAAGAACTCGTCCTTTGTTATCTTTTCGTCTCAATATTGCCATAAATAAAACTCCTTTCGTATAGGCAATACAGAGAACCCGCTTGTATAGGGACATTATAACTCAAACGGGTTCTCATTGTCAAGCTATAACGCTCTAAATTGAATAAACTTTTTCAAGATATGTCTCCAGCACTTTACGCTTTATTAATCTCTTGCTGCCGACCCATAGCACAAATGTGCAATTCTTCGAGTTGGTCAGTTCTCTGAGCTTGTTAATGCCTATACCGAAATAAGCAGCAGCCTCTTCAAGCGTGAGATTAGACTTCTTCCAGACAGGAACTTCATAAACAGGCTTTTTGGATTTATTGATATGTTCATGTTCTGAGGAATTATCAGGAGTACATATCTGCTCATTGACTCTCATCCTGAGCTTCTCCTTTCATTTTTTTTCAACACGCTTAAAGAATCTATACTATAATAGTACCCTCATAGGACATCACTCCCTTCAATATGTAAAGATGCATCACTCGAATCTGCCAAGGTTAATAAATGCTGCTTCGGCTTCAGCATCACTGATGTTTAGCGTATATATGATCGTCCTGTATCCACAATCATCATAATACCGAGCCTTCTTAAATCCTGCGGCTGTCGCTGCCTTCTCAAATTCAAGATTGTCAGAGCAGAACAATATACATTTGCACTTTGCTCCATTGAACGGCTTCAGGAATGCTGTGACATGGTTCCATGTAAATGGATGCTTTTTGTCATAATCGTAGCAAGGTAAGCCGAAAGGGTGGATATACGGGAGATCAAGTATTGCAAGAGCCTTATCATTGCTGATAAACAAATCTGAATTATTGAGCCAACTTTCATTTATGTAATTAAAATCAGTACCCTTCTCACTGATCACCTTTACCTGAGTCTGTATATCACATAATCTTTTTTCAAGATTGTTCATGAAAGACTTTGAAACATCTTGATTATAGCCGCTCATAAAACCGTTGGTCGTAAAATGTATAAGCAAATATAAGTATGCCGCCGCCTTAATCTTTTCACGAACTGAAAGGCTCTTGTATCTTTTTTGTGGCATCTCCCTCTTAGCCATTGATACAAAGCTTTGTATTTTTCTGAAAAGGACTTTTTCATCTTGAAACAAATTTAATTTATCATCAATGATATCATACTTTAAAAGGGCGTTTTTTATAGCTTTATCTAACTTATCAGGGTAGTTTGATAATATATAAAAGAAATTAGCAAATTTAGCATCCGTATCAAAGCATATAATATCATCAAAACTTTCCGCGTACAAAAGACTGCCAATCGCCGTTCTCGCGCACAACTCGTACATGGCGAAGCAATCCTCGAAGGCTGACACATCAATACAGCTTTTAAACACCTTGTACTTTGATCCGCTGGTTGAGAGTATGGCATTTATATCGGGATTACACCCTGGGCGGCGGTCAGGATCACCTTTGAGAAATACCGCATCAGCGGGCTTTATAACCTTTTTGGCTCTTGCGGGTTTGCGCTTAAGTTCGCTAACAATATTATCAAAGGCGATAACCTCAGAAATAAACAGTTCCTTGTCTGTTCTTGCATCGGGAAACAATGTCATCAGATATTTACACGTACACCCCCTAAAAATCTCGGCATCTTTCGCCCTGAGAAAACTGAAATCATAGCGTTCTGCCTGTTCTGCGCTTATTCTCAACTCGTTACGAAAATCAATACGCTTAACATTAAAGATATTATGGAGCGCATCAGCAATGGCTTCACCTATCTTATTTTTCCCAATGCCAGAATATTCTTCATGGGCAAAACATGGAAAAGCCGATAAGCTGCAATCTGTTTTGAACTCTTTCTCTGAAATCCTACGGTCAAAGTTTTTCAGATGATGCATATACCACCTGATATTATCGATCGATCGTGTTTTAGCGTCAATAATTTCTGCCTTGCTGCAATCATTCTCAGCCTTACAGCTTTCGGAAGTCCATCCTGTTTCTTTTTCAGCGCCTATGATACGGTCGCTGTTTTCTTCTGTGCAGTTAATACTCTTTGCATTTGTCTTGTTATCATCATACATAACAAGCACCTCCTTGATTCATAAGATAGCTACTGCAATTGCAGCAGCTGACCTTTCAAATCGCACTACGATTAAAAAATCAAGGAAGTATAATTTAAACTAAAGGCTAAACAGAGCATATACGGAGAGATGTATGCCAAAACCAATATATTACAATAATTTTGTATGATTGCACAAATCAAGTCGGCTCGATTTGTCTATATTTTACAATTGGTTTTTACAATCGCAATCTAGACTTTGTAAACCAAATATGTTCATTTTGTGAAAACGCCTATTATCCACATAAGTTTTTCCAGTATCAAAACAGCCGATAAGCGAACATCTCTGCTCGCCTATCGGCTGTATATATACTATTATAAATATAATTATCCTGTCTGTCCTATTATCCTATCGGCGCATCCGACACTTCACCCGCCCTCCACCCCTGAACGAGTACCCCTCTGCGCTCCGTGACTTTACTCTGAACAACAAAAAAAGAGCAATACAACGACATCATCTGCCACTGTATCGCTCTATGTGATATGATCCCTCCCACCACCCTATATAATACCAATAGGATTATAGGCATATAGGATTTATACTTTCTATCACTTACATACTGGGAGCTACACGAATCAAGAAGTATAATGAAGTTCTATTGTTGATCGAACTCATTATAATGATTATTTGTATTAGAATAAGATTTTCATATTGGAAAAAATTTTTTCTAAAAATATAAAAATATTGGGAAATATTTTAACCGCCTTATCAATCCGTCATTCTCACACCTCCACAACGGACTCTTCAAGCGAGATAAAAGCCTTAATCTTCGGTAGGAATCTACCATAGCATAACCGCCGACATCCCCATTCACCTGTCAGGACGGAAACCGACCGCCGCCACCCCGCCCGCAGCCGCCAAAATCTGTTGCGCCGCCAGAGCCACCCAGTGCGCCCGTGTGGGCGATTTTACACACAGGTGGTATAATTTCACGACCGAGGGCAGAAAACACCACAGGAGCGCCGTGAGAGCGTTTTTCGGAAAACGCCGTATAAAGAAAAAGCCGACGGCACATTGAATGCCGTCGGGTTGAATGGGTCAATAGGTATAGGTTTAGTCATAGGTATAGTCATTGAAATCAAAATGTGTTTCCTCGCCATAGGTATAGTCATTGGG
>JAGAWN010000197.1 GCA_017941355.1 Ruminiclostridium sp.
GGAAATATCCGCAAATGTAATTATTCAGAACCTTTCGCAGCTGAAAAAGATGTACAAGGACAGTTGGGAAAATGTGCTCGGTAACTGTGACAGTCTCCTGTTTTTGGGAGGACAGGAGCCCACAACATTAGAGCACGTTTCCAAAATGCTGGGAAAGGAAACCATTGACACTCGTTCCCGTAACCGAACAAGAGGTCGGCAAGGTTCGACTTCCGAGAATGACGGTATCTTGGGACGCGAGTTGATGACGGTGGACGAGCTTAAAGTCATGAAAGATAATGAGTGCATTTTGTTCGTCCGTGGTATCTATCCTTTCTTCTGCGACAAATTCAAGATAGAGAAGCATCCGAATTATGTGCTTTTAGAGGATTCAGCAAAAGAAAATGCCTATCTGTTAAGCGACATACATACGGTAACTGCTCAATCTGATTTGCAGGACGATTTGGATAACGGTGATCTGATGACCGAGCCTGCGGAGGAGGACGGTACAGAAAATACAGATAGCAAGAAAAACAAGGACGAAGATGTCGAGGTCGAGAGTGTCGAAAACAGCGATAAGCTGGCGTTTAACACTAATCATGAACACCGGGACGGGCAGTTGATAAATAAAATGCCGATGAAAGGTCCCGACCCTGCTGAGATTGAGAGTGACGATAAGGTTATGACAACACAGCAGACAAATCTTCAGCCGCCTTACATCGAATGTGCCGAAGAAAGCTATCTTGACGATTTGTTCGGTATATAACAATGAAATTATGGAGGAAATACAAATATGAGACTTTATAACACTATCAAGGATAAGTTCAGCAAGAAGGCAGCAGAGTACAAGGAGGATTTCACTCCTTCCTGCAAGCTCACCGATCAGCAGCGCGACGCGAGAAGGGCGCGCGCTATAAAGAGGATCAGCACCGGCTTTATGGCTGTGTACATGGCAATGTCCGCTATGGGTGTTACTGCGTTTGCCGCAGACGGCGGCGGAGAGGGCGTAGAGACCTTCAACACGGTTGTTGAGTTCATCGTCGATTGGGTAGCGCGTATCGGTCTTGTTATCGGCTTCATCGGTGCGGTACAGTTCGCAATGGGCTTCAAGGACGACTCTGCCGACGGTAAGACAAGAGGACTTATGTGCCTTGCGTCCGGCTTCATCGTTTTCGCAGTTGCTAAGGCTTACGATATGTTCAAGGGTTGATCTGCACATTGTTCCTGCGGGCGGGCATCAAGCCCGTCCCTGACAGGAGCATGAAAGGAGCTGACGGAAATTGATTGAATGGGAGACGGTGGAACAATGGGTGCGGGATTGGCTCGATTCCATTAACTACACATTCTACAACGCGGTCAAAGCATTGACCGTATCGCCATTCGACAGCAGCATAAGGGTAATAGATACCGCAATGTCAGCTATCGAAGGTGTGGCGTTAGTTCTTGTCACGATGTTCTTTTTCATCGAGTTATGCAATGAAGCAATGCTGCTGAAAATTCAGAGCTATGAGCAGGTATTCAAGCTCGTTTTCAAGTTCGTTATGGCAAAGGTCATAGTAGAAAACGCACGGGGTATCATGGGAATAATCTATAACGGCTTCAATTCGATTGCC
>JAGAWN010000020.1 GCA_017941355.1 Ruminiclostridium sp.
ACTGCTTGCGGCTGTTTTGTTGACATAGAGGCAATGGGATAGTATAATAAGAAAGAAATTCTTTTAATTTTACTGCGACTTTGGGTCTTTTTATTCGTCTAATAAGTGTAGAAGCAAATTTGCAATACTTTAAGGAGGCTTTCAATGGATAACTATGCGGATCGCTACCGCAGTTTCCTTGACGGTAATGATGATGAACTTACAGTAATAGTCGAAAAGTATCAATATGGCTTAACGCTGTACATAAACGGGATTGTTAAGGATATTTGCGTTGCCGAGGAGATAATGCAGGAAACATTTATCAAGCTTGCTGTCAAAAGACCTAAGTTCAGTGGCAGAAGCAGCTTTGCGACTTGGCTGTTTTCCATAGCAAGAAACTGTACTTTTGATTATATTAGGAAAAGAGCGAGGCACAAAGAAGTTCCGATAGATGAGTGCTTCACTATATCCGATGAAACCGATATAGAAACGCAGTATCTCAAAGAGGAGCAGAAAATCGAGCTTCACGCCGCTATGAAACGCTTGAAATCCGACTATTCGCAAGTTCTGTACCTTATGTACTTTGAGGGCTTTGATACCGGAGAGATAGCCGACATAATGCATAAGACGCGCCGACAGATCACCGATCTCATATACCACGCGAAAAAGTCTCTTAAAACGGAACTGGAAAGGAGTGGATTCAAGTATGAAGAGTTCTGAGCAAATTGCGGCTACAGCTTTGGCAGAGTACAGAAAACATATAGAAAAAAAGCAGCAAAGGCGAAATCATCTTATGAAAGCTGTACCTATAGGTGTGACTGTCGTTATTGCGGTTACAGCGGTGGTTATTGTTGCAGGACAGCTCCGACAAGAGATAGATATTTCCGTCAATGATGCTACTACAACTGCTACAATCTCTGCTGAGATTGAAGAATCTACGGAGGAAATGGCTTCAGAAACAGGAATTTCTCAACAGAACACATCATCAGAAGATAACTCTGTTGCTGCCGAATCATCTGAAATTGCAATAAACGGAGTTGCCGAAACAGCAGTAATCCCACATTGGGACGAGCAGAAAATGAACGAAAAATATCCGAGCTTTACAACAAGCGAAAATAGAGAGTATGTCACAACAGGAATGCAGGTATCGTCCGAAATGATCGGAGAAAAATACGGGGACGCCGATATGACGGGGTATGACATATACAGCGACAGTTATTTTAACACAACAGCCGAACTGTACAGCATAAATCCCATTTCCGAAAGCGCTGCCCTTGCCGCTCGATTTGACGGATATGACGGTTATTATATCTACAAATGCAGAGATTATTTTCCTGCGACCCTCGGCGAACTTTGGGATGACCTGTCACTACAAACAGAGCTTACATTCGGTAGCATATATATCCGTGAGCAATACGACGGCTCTGATTGGTGGGATTATCCTCTGATAGCTGCTGACACCGAAAAGGCTGATATATTGAAACAGGTACTCGAAGAATGCCGAAACTGCAAATGTGAAATGAAGAATGAATTTTGGGAATTAAGTTCTTTCTCGGTGGGCGCTAATGTTCATCTTGCCGGAATTGATAACAAGTCTATATCATTCTTTGACAGCGGGTATATGATGACCAATATTATGGAATATGGCTTTTACTTCTATATCGGCGAGGATACTGTTCGGCAGCTCAAAGACGCGCTTGGAATCAGCGAAGCTACCCCACATCTGCGGGAAACTGTGACCGAAACTATGGAATATACTCCCGAAGAAGTCGGAACGGTCATTGCAGTCACATCGGCTGCAAATTACTAAAAGGAAAGGAAGATCACTATGAAAAGATCATTAAAACTTGTAGCTGCGGCACTTGCAACGATAGCAACTATGGCGGGTTCGTCGGCTGCTGTATATGCAGATAGCTTGAGAACCGTTGACGGTATAAAGTATCTTTATTCAGACAGCGGTGTGAACAAAGGTAAATATACAGGCTGGGCAAAAGCATCAGACGGAAGCCGTTACTACTATAAGAACGGGGTCAGGCTCAAAAGCTGCTGGCTCGCCGTGAACGGTGTCCGCACCTATTATCTCAGGAATAACGGGAAAATGGCTACCGACGATATACGGATAGGCGGCGTAAATTACAGCTTTGATAATAATGGTAAATTGCAGTTCGGCTTTGAAGCGAAAATCGAGACTGTGACCGAAAGTAACCTGATATTGTATCTGAGAGGGAAAATCCTTAACAATAAAAAACTTGACATATTCTGGGACAGTGATACTACCATTGAGCGTAAGAACAAATCGGGTGAGTGGGAGACATTGCCATTCACGGAAAGCTCCTATGCATATTCTTGGAGTACACCACAGATCAGACTTTTCGTTGACAATAAGCCGAATGAAACCGAAGCAGGGGTTAATATAGAGCTGCTTTACGGAAAACTTTCAAGCGGAGAATACCGTATGAGCAGGAACTATTATGTTCGCAATACGCTTAATGATGAAATCACTTCTAAAACACTGTCTTTGGAATTTACATTTGAAAAATCCGAAAGTACATCATCGGACGCTCTTGTACCTGAAAGCTCCGGAGCGGGTGATCCTGTTTTCCCTTATGGCTCTATGACAAGCCCATTTGAAGGAACCGAGTTGGAAAATAACTATTCAAATATTTCCGCTGTAATCGGCAAAGATGTCTATACTTCTGCTGATACCTTCGCTTACTGTGATATTTCGGATAATAATATCGGTAAGGCTTTCTACTATTACAGCCAGCCGTATCTCGAAAAACTTGTAAACGGCAAATGGGTCAATGTTTCATTAAAGCAGCAGGAATATGCACTTGAGTTCGGAGAGTGGTATCTCTGCTATATCGAAGGCAACACTACCAAACCCAACAGTTCCAGAGTAAAGCTGATGTTTAACCAGCTTGCCGAAACTATCACAAGTGGAACATACAGAATGGTTGTATTTGTCGGTGATAAGAGAGTATATGCGAATTTCAGATATGAGTAAATAATTCAATCTAAAACAGCCGTTTGCCCGTTAAAGGCAAGCGGCTGCTGACTTTAATGCTGTTAATTTGTACCGTCCAGTATTTCAATCATGAATATTGCTCCGAGCCTGAAACCCTCCTCAAAAGCCTGTAAGCCCTCGCAGGCTGCTGTAATGTGGATCGCGTCGGCGTAGTTTTCAAGAAGTTCCTTGCAGTCGGGATACTTTTCGAGAAGTGCATCCTCAAACTGCCCGACTTCCTCTTTTGCTTTGAAGTAGCACTCCGAGGTAGGTGTCGGAAGTGAGCAAGGGCTTATCTCGCCGTAATAGAGTTTTTCCAGTATAGATTTCATTGCATTTTCCTCCTAATGTGCAAATCTTATTATCGCAGGGGGATTTGACATTTGGCTTAATGGCGGCGTTTGAGCCGCTTTTTCTTTTAAATGTTATTTTGGCAATGAATGGTATGCCCGCGAGGCGAGTAAGAAAACCAAGTCCGCGAAGAAAGCGAAAGCAAAAGCCGGACAGTTCATCGGTTCAAAACCGCCATTCGGCTACAAGCTTGACCCCAACGACAGACATCACCTGATCGTTGATGAGCCTGCTGCGGAGATAGTCCGCAGGATATTTACACTCGTGTCACAGGGCAACGGCTTCACCCGCATTGCTAAAATACTGCGGGAAGAAAAGGTGCTGACGCCGATAGCATATTTCAATCAGAACAATCCCGATTACTACAAATCCGACTACTGGAGACAGGAATTCGACTGGCACTGCGAGAGCGTTCGGGTCATAATCAATAATGAAGTGTATCTCGGAAAGCTTGTTTAGATAAAGTCATCCAGTCATTGAATAATTCTTTGAGTTCGTCATTGAGCTCGACAAGTTCTCCGTCATCATCGGCAAAAAACTGTGAAAGCGTAATGCCAAAGGCTTTGCATATAGATTCAAGCGTAGCAATAGACGGAACCGTATTTCGACTGAATATATTCCCAATGGTGGATTCCGACAGTCCGCTGTATTTGCTCATCTTATATTCTGTCCACCCGCGATTGGTAAGCATTTTCCTTAATTTTTCATTAACATCCATAGAACATACCTGCCCTTCTGTAAATATTTTACCTCTAAATTAAAAAATTTTGTACCGCCTACTTGTAATGTGTATATATTTATGTTAAAATGTATTGTGTGTACAAGTAGAAGGTATATAGGAGGTAATATATGAAAGTATGCTGCTTTACCGGACACAGGATAAAAAGCTTGTCGAATTCTCCGATTGCTGTATTTGTTATTGCATCAATCCCCGTAGCGGTACCGGACAGACTATAAGATTTGCAAAAGAAAAAGGCATTGAAATCATCAATCTATTTACAAGGTAATTTTTCGCAAAATAGTTTATTTTATGATATTATATTCATTACACTACTTTAAATAATAAATATTATAGCCTCTTTTATTATTCTGTTACAAGTTCCCGTACTTCGACCCGTTTTACTTTGCCTAAAACGATGAAAGAGAACACAAGTACGCAAAGACTGACAAATGCCACAGCACCGATAAATGTGAACGCCGTATATTCCGGCACAACTTTACTTACGCCAAACAGCAAGAATATCAGGTCAAGCAGTTTTACAGAAAATATTGAGCCTTGCCGGTCTTTTTTGCTGACACGCCGGATTATTGAGCGGATACTATAAAACGTTATCGTTGCCAAATCCGAGCGCAACATTAAAAGAGCCGGGATCTATCCCGGCTCTTTTGAAATGTGTACGGCACCCCAGTCAACGGCGGTGAATACAGCAGAGCGTATCAGAAATCAAGTTCCTTCCTTCCGAAAGTGAAGTGGATTATAACGAAACTTACCGTCATATAGCATACAAAGCAGGCTATGAGGGTACATACAGCTTCAACTCTCGCCCCGAGTACGAAATCCGACTGCGCGGAAATGATGATCTCCGTGAAATACAGCATATTTACATACCTGCTTGCAAATCCGGACAATAATCCGGACGCAAGGTTTCCTATGACCTGCAGCACAAGCATTACAAATATCGACACAGGTATTTTGGAAGTGACATAGAGAAAGACAGAAGCAAGTGTTATCACTATGATCGTACCGGTTGTCTTGGATATTAATGAGTATATAAACAGAACTATCTGCTCCGCGTTCATGGCTTCGCATTCCACCAAGCCGATAAGGTACAGCAGCAGTGCGGTAATGCCATACATCAGAAAAGTTATGATAACCGTCACGATCATTTTTGAAGATACGATTTTGTCTCTCGTCAGTCCCCTGCCTATCACAGGTATTAACGACATACTGCGGAAATCGTCGCAGTATAATGCGCTGAACCCTATAAGACTTATCATAAATCCTGCAATGTCAAAAGCGGCGTTAGCTCCGCAAAGAGCTGCAATACCTGTTTTGACGCTTAAAGAGGCGATCGATATTTCAAAATCGAAGAAAACGATAACAAGCGTTATTGCAAAAAAGATCCAGAACCCCTTTTTTGTCAGAATACGACGCAGATCGGCGCGTATAAGTCTTCTCATAGATCAAGCTCCTTTCTGCGGAATACGATCGCTGTGAGGAACAGCGGAAGTATAATATAGCATATCACAGCAATGATAAATCCGATATCAAAGTCGCCCATTGAAAAGGAAGTCACAGAATGGCTGAAAAGCGTCTGGAGCCATGCATCATGGACGCCTATCTTGAACTGGCTCTGGATAAGATAAAGCACTCCTCCGGCTACCCATGCGAAAAACATCACCGAAATAAATCCGACAGCCGCGTTCCACATGACAAAGATGAAGAAGAAAGCTATTGCGAGATATGCACATGCCGGGAAAAATCCGTTCAGAATGATATTCAGCACTATCCTTATGTTGTCCTCATTCGATGCGATAATACCTGCAATACTGTCAAACAGTAAAATGCACCCAAGACATATAAGGAACTGCGCTGCCATAAAGATCACACAGTCAAAGTACTTTGCAAGCAGCACCTTTCCCCTGGAGAGTCCTCGTCCTATGGCTATCGGTATTGCCCCGGAATGCAGCTCGTCACCGAATACCGCGATCAGTACGGAAAGCGGAAATAGTACACAGGAAACATTCTTTACCAGATCGCCGATCGAGCCCAGATATGCGAGAGAATCCTCCGGCTTTATATCGATCAGGTTCATTAAATGTACGAATATTGTCAACAGGAGAAATATATACAGCGATGCTTTCTTAATACATCGCTTTAGATCGGCTCTGATCAGTTTTGTCATTCCTTCGCCCCCCCGATCAGTCTGAAGTAGTAATCCTCCAGCGTGGAGCGCTCCTGTACCTCACGAAGTACACTCACACCGCCGGCTGAGAGCAGTTCCTTCGCCTTCGGAAGGTCATCTACCGCTATCTCTATTATCGACTGCTTCTTATTAAGGTCTTCCTGCGTTATCTCGCGTACCACGATACCCTCGTTGACGATGCCGAAACGGTCTGCGGTATTTTCAAGCTCGCCGAGTATATGCGAAGAAACTATGACTGTCATTCCGTATTCGTCACGGAAACGGTGTATCATCGATCTTACGTCAGCGATACCCTGCGGATCAAGTCCGTTGGTAGGCTCGTCAAGGATCAGTATTTCCGGGTTGCCCAGAATAGCGTTCGCAATACCGAGACGCTGTGTCATACCGAGGGAGAACTTTCTGAACGCTTTTTTACCGCTGTCCAGTCCCACGATCTCCAGCACCCTGTCGATCTCCTTCTTTCTTCCCCTTACCGGTATTCCCTTCACCGTAGCGTAATAGTCGAGATTTGCACGCGCAGAGAGGTAGTTGTAGAATCTCGCGCCTACAAGGAAACCCACTTTTCCGCGGTTTTTGAGAAGCTCGCTCTTACCGGTGCTTCCGGCTATCGAAACAGTGCCTTCGTTCATTTCGGACAGACCGAGTATCATCTTGAAGATAGTTGTCTTGCCGGCGCCGTTCTTTCCGATAAGTCCGTATATATCTCCCTTATGTACATCAAGGGTCACGCCTTTCAGTATTTCATTCTTTCCGTATTTTTTTCTGACATTTTCAAGTCTGACTGCAGATTCGCTCATTTTGATCTTGTCCCCTTTCTTACCATATAGCAATGCGCTTTTCCGGAGCTATATACATATTGTCCGATTCCGTTATGCCGTACGTTTCATAGAATTTCTCAAACTGCGCAAGTACGAGATTTGAACGCAGGAAATTCAGCGGATGAGGATCACCTTTGAAGTACGCATTTTCGACCTCAGGAGAAACGCTTCTTGCCCAGTGCTCGGTATAGGCTCGGAAGAACCGGTCATAATCGAAATCTGGCTTCTTTTCCGCCGCAAGCACGCACAGCTTCATTCCGCCCATATCCGCAAGCGTTTCCGCAACGACCTGTTTGCCGTCATAATAACCCGCTCCCGGAACAGGCTGGAGAGAAGTAAGGAAAAGCTGTGCGCCGGAAGCTTTATTGTTGAATTTCATCTGATCTTCCGCAGGGAGAAACAGACCTTTGTTTCCGTCCTTGTCATATCCCATACCCATGGAATCGAAACCGTGGGTTATCTCATGTCCGACTATCGTTCCTATACCGGCAAGCATTTCTTCATAGGTCATAGACGAATCATAGATCATGTCGGAAAGTATCCCGGAGCAGATAAATATAGAATTGTGCTGCGGAGAATAGAACGCATTGATCATCATTGTGGATATCTGTGCTATGTTCGGATCCCACAAACTGCGGTCAAAGGGCTCGCAGGCACGCTCCGCCGTAACTCTCTGGGAATGGATATATGTCTGAATGAATGCTTCCGCGAAGTTTCCGCCGTCTGCTTTGGATACGATATCAATATCGTCATAGCTTACCGAATCGTATGCCGGATCTATGATATTCAGGAACATATTGTCGAGTTTTTCCTTCGCCGCTGCTTTTCCTTCATCAGAAAGCCAGTCCAGAGAATCCAGATCCTCCCGGAAAGCTTCTATGATGTCTTCGGTCATAGAATAAAGCCGTTCTTTGTCTTCTTCGGTATAGTATTTCCGGGTGTAGTATTTTCCCATTATAGCTGTCATGCATGACTTTGCTATATAATTGTCGAACAGCAGAATGTCATCTTTCCTGCTTTCGTCAACAGTACCATTCGTCTCAGGGTTTTCCTGCAGAAGAGAAGAGTTCCGGACATTAAATTGATCGTAAGCTTCACGGTCAAGCTTGTCCGCAAAAGTCATAATATACTGCACGGTCATCATTGCCTTGAAACCTTCAACATCTTCACAGAGAGAATCGAGTTTTCTGATATACAGCCTGTCCGTATATACGCTCAGCGGATATTTGAATCCGAAAGCATTCATGTATTCCATGAACGGATAACTTCCGGCATCATTCATCATTTCATCTGCCGTAAAGAATCTGTTATCCGATAAACCTGACAAATGCTCAAAGAGGAGCCTTTTTTCATATTTGTAGCAAGCCGTGATAAGCCGTTTTGCTTCATCTTCCGTATAACCGAGCCGCGTAAGCATATAGAGCAGGAAAGTGTCGGTCCTTGTCTTTATATCAATAGCCGTTGCATTCATTTTTGTATATGCTTCGGTATTTCGGTTTACTTCAAGCGAAAGCTGCGGATTGTCCCATGCGGCGGAAAGTCCGGAATCTGTCTGCGTGGATCTCTCCTGATCCTTGATTATGACAATGCTCATTCCGAGAGGATTCTGCACCGGATCGCATATCCAGCGGTATATATCCTCTTTTGAACCGAGAGAACCTATGATGTCCGTGTACTTTTTCAGCGGCGAAACGCCATGGGCATTCCTGTTTTCCCAGTCGGAAGCAAGCTCCGCAAACTTCTTCAGCTCCAGAATATCGGGCTCATTAAGCGAGTCGTCCTCAAGTATCGCACGCTGTCTGCTGTAAGAGGCTTCCGTGATCCTGGTTATAGCTCCATTAGGATCATCTTTATCCTGTGAAACTACCCAGTCGCGGTTTATGACCGCGGCAAAGTCGTCCTCGGGACGGATCTCGCCTACGCCGTCATAGCTTTCCCTGATGTCGGAATTGATCCACTTTCCCGCAGAGCCGGCGTCCAGCAGACTGTTCAGTGAGGAAAGATCTCCGCAGGCGCTTACTGCCATTACCGCAGCTGCAAGCAATGCCGTGCATATTTTTTTCTTCATTCGTTTCCTACCTTTCCTGATTTGTTACGTTCATCTGTATTGAACTGATTTACATATCATTATACTATACTTTGGTGAATTATGCAATACCCTGATACATTTTTTTATATTCTCCATTCTGCCGCAGCATGAATTTCAGAAGGTATTACTTACCGTCGGGAAAAAGTGTCCGGCTCCCTTTGAAAAGGAGCCGGACGTCAGACCTGTTATGCTCGGTTCTTGATCGGAGCCGCATATCTCCGGCAGATCCGGACGGGGTCACTGTATTTCGAGTACGAGGAAGGGGTAGGATCTGTATGTGCTGTATCCGTCGCTGAACGATGCAAGTTCGAGCTCTTTTGAAACACAGTCGTTGTTATTTACATCTGCTGCCGAAATGTAGTATTTCTGGGTCGTGAAGATGAATTGTGTGGTCCTGTCAGTGATATTCCCGGAGCAAAGTATCTGCTGTGCATTGCCTATATCTATTCCGATGTCCTGCATATACTGTTTTACGCTTGTGTTAGGGTAATTCGTCCTGATATGATCGATGATTCTTATCATATCTTTTTCCTGGATAACATTACCGCTGTATATGTCTTTAAGTGTAGATCTCATTTCTTCGGTGCTCTCGTTTTTCTTGCCTATGTCGTACTCATATTCGGAGGGAAGATGAGATCTGTCGCGGGACTGTGCTTTAACGACATAGTTTACTTTGCCGTGATCTATGTAGCGGTTGTCGTTTCCGGATTCCTTGACGTAGTTCAGATAGCCTGTGACTACCTTTTCCATATCCTTGATTACGCGGTCATATCTCATTGTTATGGTAGAACCGCCCTGCTTTCTTACGCTGCTCCAGAGGTCTATATAATCGTCGCCGAGCTGCATAAGTTCATCTTTGCTGAGAGAAGCGATCTCATTTTCTGCCTTGAGGGTTCTGAGGTAGAGCATTGCAGATGTAAGGTACTGCTCAACAACAGTGTCAACGCTGCTTTTGCTGAGTTTGTATGCCTCTCCGGTGAACATAGCGTCCTTGAAGTGGTTGAGGGTGATTGCATCGAAGAAATTGGTGTTGAGATCGCCTGTTCTCTCATACATGCTGTCGGAAAGAACGTCAAGCTTTTCTGTAAGGGATACCATTGTGGGGTCATGGCTGAGAGCCGCGAGGTCAACGAGCTTTTCAAGATCGGTGCGCTCTGTGTCGGACTCTATGCCCGCTATGCGGTAGTACATACCGGAAATGCCGGTAGCCTTTGAGTTGAGCGCATCGAGGTCAGATATGCACTTGGAAATGCGTGTGCTGTTTTCATTCATTGCGCGGAGCCATTCAGCGTTTACATCAGACTGATTTGAAAGTTCATTGAGCTTGTTGTTGATCTTGTTTGTTGCGGAGTTGAGTTCGGAGTAAAGACCGCTTATCATACCGTCAAGATGATTGATCTTGCTGTTCATTTCGGTTTCAAGCTCGTCGATTCTATCATTCAGGTCACTCATGGGATCCGAATCATTTTCATGGTTCTTGTCGTAGAACCAGCTTGTGAGCGCCTTGAGCGGCTTTGTGAGTGTCTTTCCCATGGGAAGCATATCCGCAAGGTCATCTATGAGGGTGTTGTCGATATCTATGAGAGTATCGGCAACCTTCTGCTCCTTATCAACGCTCATTAAGCAGATAATTGGGGGCATAGCGGTAACGCCGGTTGTCATAACAGCTTCAGCGTTGAAGTCGGAGATGTTCCCGCACTCTTCCATAGCGGCGTCAACAAGTGTCTCGTGACTGCTTGTTTTGTCAGCTGTCGTTTCTTCGGCTGTTATTTCAGCTGTTTCCGAAGATGTATCGTCCGCAGGAGCTTCCTCGGTGGTTTCCTCTGTGAGGGCTTCCTCGGCTGTCTCCTCTGCGGGAGCCTCTTCCGCTGCTGTTGTCTCTTCCGGCGCTTCCGGGGCTTCTGTCCCGGTGCTCTCGACAGAAACGGGAGCTGTCTCCTCAGCTGCGGTCTCAACGGCTGTTCCGATATTATCTTCGTCTGCTGCGTATGCGGTTGTTGTAACTGTTCCGAGAATTGTAACTGCTGCAAGAGCTGCTGCCAATGTCTTCTTTACGATGTTTGTGTTTTTCATTGTTATGTCCTCCTGAAATATATTTTAGATTTGGTGTTTTCCTTTTCTGTGATTTCATTATATCACAGTGAACTTTGCAACTTCTTTGCAAAAATCCGGGTTTTTTGAAAAATTTTTAATTTTTTTCAAAAGCTTTCATTTTGCGGTTTCGGGAGCATTTCCCTTTTCTGTGACTTCATTATATCACAGTGACCTTTGCAGATTCTTTGCAAATAACTGCATGTTTTTTTATAAACCATTCATTCTGCGTTTTGCACAATAAAAGCGCCGATCGCTTTGTGCAGACTGCACAAAAGAAAAGTTTTTCACAAATCTGTATTTTCAAAACCTTATTAAAATGGTATAATATATAAAACCGCGAGGGAGGAAAAGCAGTGAAATTCTTTCAAAGCAGAGCATTGGCAATTGCGGTCGTCATTCTGACCGCAGTCATGCTGATCGGAACTGTTGTGCTGACATCATTATACTTTGCGAATATCGAACTTATACGCACTCCTTCTATGTTTCTGGAGGGCGAGTATTCAATAGACGGCGGCGATTTTATTCCGTTCGATCCCGATGAACCGATATATAAGCCGTTCCATACCATTACTTTCAAAGGTACGTTTCCGGAAGAAACTCTCAAATACTACAATGAACTTTCTATCTCGACAAAAAACCTGTGGTACACCTGGAAGCTTGCAGACGGGACCGTTCTGTTTGAACACCAATTTATTACATTGGACGATTTTCTGGAAGACTTTTTTGATGTCGGAGAAGAAAACGAATACAGTGAGGAGGAAAAACAGGAGTACAGAAATTCTATAATAAGACACAGCCCGCTTGAATACAATATGGCTGACACACCGGGTTACACGGCTTATGCAATTCCGATCGATGTCGAGGAGTATGCAGACATCGGTATAGACTCCGATACCGAGATGATATTTGAGTTTGTGAACCCCTATGAGTATATGCCAAGAACTTTCAATGAACTGACAAAATTCACGTTAAGCTACGGCAGCGGAAGCGTATTCGGTATCGGGAATTATTATCGTATGTTCAGAAATGAGCTTCCGGGCATAGCATTATTTATAATAGTGTGCCTTTTCGGACTGTTCTTTTTCCCGATAGCCGGCTTTATCTTCTGGGAGATAGACTACAAGTATCTTACTTTCGGGCTGATGTGTTTTTTCTGCGGACTGTATATGCTGACGCAGACTTTAAGCTCATATCTTCCGATGTGGATAACCGACATGGCATTATGCCCGCTGATAGACAGAATGAGCGGATATTTATTCATTATAACGCTTATCATCTATTTCAGGGCAAATCTGTCCCATCCTGCATCACGCGCAGCTGCGGGATTAATGGCAGCCGGTTTTGCTCTTATTACCGCCGCTTCCGCTGTACTGCATCTCACGACAGTCTGCGATGTTATACGCACCGGAGTATATGTCAACATCATCATAGCCGTGGACTCTGTCATAATGATCTTCCTGCTCAACAAAGAACTCCGGTCTGCCGGAAAGCAGGATCTCAGGCACATAATACTGTTTATTGTCTCATGGGTACCGCTTGCTGTCACACTTATCATAGATATCATAGATATTTTCTTCGGGATCAACGGCTCTGATTTCACGATGTACGGACTTGCTGTGACCATTGCTGCGCAGACCGTGCGTCTTGTATTCGATCTTCGAGAGCAGTACAGGGAATCCATTC
Source organism: Ruminiclostridium sp. (assembly GCA_017941355.1). GTDB lineage: Bacteria > Bacillota > Clostridia > Oscillospirales > Ruminococcaceae > Ruminiclostridium_E. The sequence continues at coordinate 12,949 of JAGAWN010000020.1, forward strand.
GCTATCAGCAGATCCAGAAGGAACTGTACGAAGCGAAAGTCGCCGTTATGACATCTCAGATACAGCCGCACTTCATGTACAATGCGCTGACTTCAATAGCCATGATGTGTACGATAGACCCGCCCACAGCCCAGGAAGCGACTGTCACATTCGCAAAATATCTCCGCGGGAATATGGATTCGCTGAAACAGACAAAGCCGGTGCCGTTTGAGAGAGAACTCGATCATCTTAAAAAGTACCTGTACATCGAAAAGCTCCGGTTTATGGACAAGCTTAACATCGAGTACGACATACAGGCGACTGATTTCGTTATACCGCTCCTGTCGGTTCAGCCGTTGGTTGAAAACGCGGTGAAGCACGGCGTGGGCATGAAGAAAAAGGGCGGAACGGTGAAGATAGCCACCCGCGAGACAGAGAACGCTTATGAGGTGATAATATCCGATGACGGCGTGGGATTCGATACCTCCGCGCCGAAAGCCGATGACGGGCGCTCCCATGTGGGAATGGAGAATACCCGTACGCGCCTGAAAGAGATGTGCGGGGGAGAGATAAAGATAGAAAGCACCGTCGGGGAAGGAACAACAGCAACAATAACATTGCCTAAGGAGGGACAACAAAATGAAGATACTGTGTCTTGACGACGAACCGCTTGCTCTGAAAATGCTGGAGACCTGCGTGAAGCAGGTAAAGCCTGACGCCGATGTGACCGCATACGATGACCAGGACGAGCTGCTTGAGGAAGCGGAGAAAAACGGCTGCGACATAGCATTTCTTGATATCCACATGAGAGGAATGAACGGTGTTGAAGTAGCAAAACGTCTTAAAAATGCCAATCCGAAAATGAACATAATCTTCGTCACCGGATTTTCGGAATACAAGGGCGACGCTATGGATATGAAGGCAAGCGGGTACATAATGAAGCCCGTCACAAAGGAGGATGTGGAGCGGGAGCTTTCCGACCTTCGGTTCCCGATAGTTCCGAAGTCAAATGCGCTCCTGCGGATCCAGTGTTTCGGCAACTTCGATGTTTTTACTCCGAACGGCGACCATGTCCGTTTTGAACGCAGCAAGTCAAAGGAAGTTTTCGCGTACCTTGTCCACCGTCACGGAAGCTCCTGCACTACGAAGGAGATCTTTGCGGCGATATTTGAGGACGAGCCTTACGACAAGAAGCTTCAGAATCTTCTTCAGACGTACATTTTTGCAATGATAAAGAGCCTCAAAGCTGTCGGCGCGGAGAACGCCGTGGTGCGCAGCTACAATGCGCTGGCTGTAAATGTCGATGTGCTGGACTGCGATTATTATCGCTTCCAAGAGCTTGACGCGGGTGCGGTGAACGCATACGAGACCGAGTATATGAGTCAGTACTCGTGGGCTGACTTCCTGTATAACGGGTATTGATTTCCGCACAATGACGGTCTTATAGACAAATGCACAATTCACAATTCACAATGCACAATGCACAATTTTGGAGCGTGCTCTGCGCGCATATCTTAATCGTGACGAAATTACATGATTTTGTCTACGGATAGATACAGATTTAGTATAAAGATTAAGTCGTTCTTTGCAGATGCAAGGAACGGCTTTTTTATTTTTTTTTAAAATAATAAAAAATGCAGAAATTTGCAAAGAAGCTGCAAAGGTTACTGTGATATAATGAAATCACAGAAAAGGAAAACACTCCCGAAACCGCAAAATGAAAGCTTTTGAAAAAAATTAAAAATTTTTCAAAAAACCCGGATTTTTGCAAAGAAGTTGCAAAGTTCACTGTGATATAATGAAATCACAGAAAAGGAAAACACAAATTCTTACATAAACATCAAGGAGGACATCACAATGAAAAACACAATCACAATAAACACGATCAACACCAACAACACAACAAAGTCCGCAAAGGAGGGCAAGACAATGAAAAAGATCAACATCACAAGCAAGACTATCGCAGCAGCTCTCGCAGCTGTCGTAATGGCAGGAGCATTCAGCGCAGTTTCCTATGCCGACACCACCCCGATCGCAGAAGCATTCACTTCTGATGCAATCACAGAAACAACAGACGCTCCCACTTCCGAGGAGATAGCGGCAATGAGAACCCGGAGCAACAAGAACGCTGTCAAGGAAAACAAGATGCGTGAACTTGAAAGACTTCTCAACAGCATGAACGGTGATGACGAAGATTCAATCCCGATAAATCCCGATGCTCCGACAGAAGAAGAGATAGCTGCTATAAGAGAGCAGAACGCAAAGAAGCAGGAGCGCGAAGAGATGACCCGTGAGTATGAGCGCCTGAAGGCTGAACTTTACGGCGAAAACGAGACTGCTGAACTTCCGGCTGATGAGACTGACGGGACATCCGATAACACAACTTCCGTAAAAGAAGTTATCAACGGTGTTGTTATCATAACCGACACTACGGCAAATGAGGACGGTACAAAGACGGTAGTAAGGACTATGACTGATCTTGCCTCCGGCAAAACGACTGCAACAGTAACAAAGTATGACGCGGACGGCAATATCATCATCGACGAGACTGCCGGCGAAACAAAGGAAAACAGCGAACAGGAAAAGAAGACCGAAGAGCCCGGAAACGATCAGAAGAAAGAGGAAGAAAAGAAGGAAGAAGACAAGAAGGAAGAAGACAAGAAGGAAGAAGACAAGAAGGAAGAAGACAAGAAGGAAGAAGACAAGAAGGACGACGAAAAGGAAGAGGACAGCTGGCTCGGAAACATTCTCAAGGACGGTCTCGGAAAGCTTATCGACAAGGGCATCGACAAGGGACTTGACTATGTATTCGACAACCTCCTCGGCGGCGGAGACGACGGCTGGATGGGTATTGTAAAGAAGCTCCCGTGGGATCAGGTATGCAAGACTGTATGCAATATCGTTGACAGCTCTCTCGGCGGCGACGGAAGCGGCAATAACGGAAGATACTCGATCTCCGATATTGAGAAGGCATTCTCCGCAGCTTATGCAAGAGCACAGGAAAACGGCGTTCTTACCACAACAAGCGAGACGAACGGCAAATACAACATAATCACAAACAGAGTTGTCAACCCCGACGGCACAAAAGTTATCACCCAGATCATAACCGATCTTGAAACGCTTGAAAAGAAAGTAAATGTCACAAGGTTCGACAAGGACGGCAATCTGGTCTCTGATGAAGAAGAGAAGCAGGTAAAGCTTGATGCTCTTGTTCCCGGAACAAAGACCGAAAAGAAGGAATACAGCTCCGACAGCCGCAATACGATAATTGACACGACAACCGATGTGAAAGATGAAAAAACTGCTGTCATCACAAAGGAATTCAAACAGTACGCAAACGACGGAAGCTCTGTTCTCAAGACCGTGGAGATAACGGAAGTAAGAAATGAGGACGGCACCATAACAACAACCAAGAACGAAAAGACCAGCAGCAGAATGGCTGATTATGTCCGCGGCAGAAAAGTCGGCTACATCAAGGACGAAACAGACATCACCCTTACATTTACCGAGACTGCGGAAGAGTACATTGCCCGCATGGAAAAGGAGCAGCAGGAAGAATCTCAGTACGGCACACTTATCTCGCACACAGTACAGGGCTGACGAAAACTGATAACAGTCCGCAAGCGGCGGGATATCCTCTGTCCCTCTCCCCCGCTGATACACAAAAAAGACGCAGAGCCGAAACTCTGCGTCTTTGTTATTGTGTCTTACTTGACTTTTACGCTTACGATATGACAAAAAGACAGAGTTACCTCTGCTTGCTTGTTTGCTTGCTTTGAGCGTAGCGCACCATAGTCATTTTGTCAAGACCTTCCCGTAAAATTTCTCACAATTTTCAGATTGTGCGATTTATATAATATATTATAGCATATTTTGGTGCGGTTGTAAAGGGTTTTCAAAAAAATAACCGCCCTGTTTTTGCAGGAAGCAAAAAGGCTTTTTCCAAAACGGCGCACGACGCGCCGATAAAAAGAAAAAGCCACTTGACAAACGGCGGGAAACTGTGGTATAATTGCTTTAGCAACAGAGCAATGTGTGTACTTTTCGTAAGAAAATGTACGGCTCTCGGAGCAGTAGATTATTTGTTAAGAATAACCACCGCTGGGTCGAAAGCGCGGTGGTTATCTCTTTTTATCTACGGCTTTTGAACCGGTCAAATAAATTCGATAACAATGCTCCAAGCGATGAAGTATTGAGAGTAATGATATGTATTGCTTCCCCAAGGAACTCGCGCAATACGTTCAGTATCTCCACTTCTTTATCGCCCTCCTTTCACAGTCTCCGTCCTAAAGAACGGGAAAAACTGCTCCGGGGGTGATATCCACCTTGCTTTACCTGCGCTTAAAGCGCCACGGCTTCAATGGTATTATAGCATATTGGGGCGGGGATTGCAAGATGTTCCGACAGAAATCCGCCGCCCCGGAGGACAGCGGATAAATTACTTCCATTGACTTTGAAAACCGATTATTTATTCCTAAAACTCCCCTCCAGCCATCCTTCAAACTCGTCAAACGAGATCTCGCCACGCTGGCACATATCCCGTTTTTCACAAGCCTGATAATTCCACAAGCGGAATTTATCAGGCTTTATTGTGCCCACCTGCTTGCGGGCATAGTAGCGTTTATAGTATTTCCGGAATACGGAAACGGCTTTGTCGTTCTGTAGCTTTTCTTCATATTTCTTCTGAGCCGCGATCTGCTGACAGGTCTGAGTATTCCCCTCGCGAATACGGTCACAGTATTCCGCGTTATAGTTACCCTTGACAATAAAGTACCGTCCGCAATTCTTGCATTTATGAAGCTTGATGTCAAATTCAAGCATTTTCGTAAATTCAAGTTCCAACATATCGTGTATGGTGCAGCATTTATACGCAACGGACATAAAGAGCGGCACACTGTGATAAACTCCGACTTTGCCGGGAGCAAGCTCCATTTCTTTTTCAAGAGGACTCTGTTCTTTGCTCGTAACATTGCTATGAAGCTTTTTCAGAATAACGTCCATTGGCAAACGGCTACATTCTAGCGATGTCTTGTCCATTCTTGAAGTGATCCAAAAGGATTCTTCTCTTCTGAATGATCTCGAAACTCCGTACTTTTGAGCATATAGAGCAAAACGTTCGTGTGCTCGCAATCCCGATAGTTCTCCCGGATAGAAAGCGTCATCGAAAACGAATTTTATGCGATTACGCATTTCCCGTTTCAGTTCATTAAGATAGAAAATGTAATATTTCAGGCTTGTCTCGGATATTTCTTCAAACTCCGGTGGGAATATCGAAGAATACAGTGAGCGATACATATACGGGTCAAGTGCAACAATCGAGCGCCGCATATATTCACATTCAAGATCGTGCAGTTCATCTTTATTGTGCGCCTTGGGCGTAGTGATCTCATTACTGATGTTGTTATATTTGAGATTTTCCAACGCACAGTCTAATAAATCTTCCGGAGATGCACCAAACATCGAAAAGCAAAAATCAAGTAATCCCTCGCCAATGGGAAATGTTATCAGAAGTACGGCAAATGGATTGAACAGCATTGTCAAGAATATTTCGGTTGTTCGCTGTCTGAAATCTGCCATGTTATCGAAAAAGACGACTACATCTCTTATCTTGCAAAGGAAATGGAGAAACGAAACGAAAACACGCTTCTCGCAAAGGTAGATGACGATCGCACAAGAATGACTATTGCAAAAAGAAATACAGAGATGCTTGATGAGATAATGGACGAGATGCACAATGCCAGTGAATATGTTCACAGGCACAATCTTTATCCTACCGGGTGGAGCAATATCATGAGAACTTACAATGAACTCAAGCAGCAGGAAGAACAGCAGACGCAACAATCCATTGAAAGTCCTGAACCCCCCAAGCCTGTTGCGCCGACTAAATCCACCCGCAAGCACAGTCTGTAATTTGTTTGCCCGTTCATTTTTCGCCGATCCTGCGACGCATACGCGCGGCTGTAGTGATATTGTATAATAAAACTTGACACAATCCAAGCAAACAAAGTATAATAAAAAACAAAGGAGCGTGTCAAAATGGGAACAACAAAACAATACGATGAAGAATTCAAAAAGCAGGCA
>JAGAWN010000198.1 GCA_017941355.1 Ruminiclostridium sp.
ACAAATAATATTCTCTCCGAGACTACGTATGCACTAAAAACATTATGAAACGATGGAACGCCGTATGACGGGAAACTGTCACGTACGGTGTGGAGTGGGGGAAAATCCGGAGATTATTTCAAAGGATTACCTATCACTATTTGGCAGTATTCCCCGGTTTGAAGAGCTTCTCGCAACAATGCGCTCTATGGAAATATCCGCAAACGTCATAATCCAAAATCTCTCACAGCTGAAAAAGATGTATAAAGACAGTTGGGAAAATGTTCTCGGAAACTGCGACAGCTTGCTGTTCTTGGGCGGTCAAGAACCGACTACCCTTGAGCATATTTCAAAAACGCTGGGTAAAGAAACAATAGATACCCGGTCAAGAAACCGCACAAAGGGCAGGCAGGGATCAACATCTGAGAATGACGGGATCCTGGGTCGTGAACTTATGACCGTGGACGAGCTGAAAACGATGAAGGACAATGAATGTATCCTGTTCGTCCGTGGCATATATCCGTTTTTCTGCAACAAATTTGTTATCGAGAAGCACCTTAATTATCCGCTTTTAGAGGACGCAAACAAAGAAAATGCCTATCTGTTAAGTGAGATCAATACGGTTAGATCTGATAACGGTTACGGGCAGGAGGACAGCAATGAACTGTATTCCGAACCTATGGGAGATGGCGAGGGTATATCAAAACAGTCGGAAAACACAGATACCGATGATACCGCTATTATAGAAGAGACAATAGAAGGTAATTATCACAACGGCGATACTTATGGCAATATGCCGAAAGAACCGGAAACCGGTGGAAGCATGGCAGCGGTCATTGATAATGACGTTGATAAGGTCGTTACCGCAGAACCGGTTCTGAAGCCGCCGTTTACGGAGACCGCCGAGGACAGTTATCTCGATGTTTACGACAAGTTATAAAAAACAATGAAATGATAAAGGAGATATAAATATATGAGACTTATAAACACTATCAAGGATAAGTTCAGCAAGAAGGCAGCAGAGTACAAGGAGGACTTCACTCCTTCCTGTAAGCTCACCGATCAGCAGCGCGATGCGAGAAGGGCGCGCGCTATAAAGAGAATCAGCACCGGCTTTATGGCTGTGTACATGGCAATGTCCGCTATGGGCGTGACTGCGTTTGCTGCAGACGGCGGCGGCGAAGGTGTGGAGACCTTCAACACGGTCGTTGAGTTCATCGTGGAGTGGGTCGGCAGAATAGGTCTTGTTATCGGCTTTATCGGCGCTGTTCAGTTCGCTATGGGCTTCAAGGACGATAACGCTGACGGTAAGACCAGAGGACTTATGTGCCTTGCGTCCGGCTTCATCGTTTTCGCGGTATCCAAGGCTTACGATATGTTCAAGGCGTAAACGGCGATGTTTCCGTGGGCGTGCATGCCGCTCGCCCCGTGACAGGATGTCACGAAGAAGGTTCCCAAAGGTGCGCATGGAAGCGCACATAATAGGAATCTTCCGGAAGCTATGGGAAAGGAGCTGACGGAATTTGATTGAATGGGCAACGGTGGAACAGTGGGTCCGAGACTGGCTCGATTCCATTAACTACACATTCTATAACGCGGTCAAAGCATTGACCGTATCGCCATTCGACAGCAGCATAAGGGTAATAGATACCGCAATGTCAGCTATTGAGGGCGTGGCGTTAGTTCTTGTCACGATGTTCTTTTTCATCGAGTTGTGCAATGAAGCAATGCTGCTGAAAATTCAGAGCTATGAGCAGGTATTCAAGCTCGTTTTCAAGTTCGTTATGGCAAAGGTCATAGTAGAAAACGCACGGGGTATCATGGGAATAATCTATAACGGCTTCAATTCGATTGCC
>JAGAWN010000021.1 GCA_017941355.1 Ruminiclostridium sp.
GCAAACCTTTATCTGGCTGACAGCGATTTTGTAAAATCGCTTGCGGTCTGATTCGGGTTTGCTGCAAACTATGATTCAGGGATATTATTGTTTATTTGGTTATATTCCGTTTCCATAATCGGATTGTGCGGTGTTGCCTTATATAATTCTACAAAATTTATATAATGACAAACAAGATCTCAGTATTAAGTTTTATGCTTTATTAGCAAAGATATGTTTTCATAATTCGACATTTCAAAGCGGCGATAAAACGGTTTGTTCTGATCTAATGAACGCAATTGAGGAATTAGAACAGCTGAATGAAATAAAGCAATATAAGCAAAACAACAAACTGGTAGCAATTGTAAAAACGGAATCTTTTTATCATCTAGCCTTATCAAATATATCATATGCAGAAAAAGCAATTTCTGAATATGCCTCTTATTCAGAGATTGTTAAAACCGAAGAAGTTGTGATGTTTTATTATGCGCTGTGTTTGGAGTTGACCGGGGACATTGCTAAAGCAATTGATGTCTACCAAAAACTTAATTGGAAAAGTAATCCCGTCATAGCAGAAGAATATATGATGGCGTGTGTATTTTCTGGTGATTATAATAGCGTTATTTCTTCTTATAACGATTTGACTGAAGTCAATAAAACTGTTGCATTGTGTTCATTATATTTATTTTCGTTGAGTAAAAATAATGATAGTTCTTTTAAAATTAAAATAAAAGAACTGATTGAAGCACATAATGATAGATTAAGTGATTTAGTTGAGATTGCAAAATATAATAGTGAAGGAAATATAATCCAGAAATTACTTATTCCTGCAATTAACAGAACACTAAATGAAAAGTCCTTAAATGAGCTATCAATAATTCAGTTAAATGAATTAATAATTTTTATGTCAAGGAACAGACAAATAGAATTAATTGAAAAAATAATTACTAATATAATAGATTTATCTGTGTTGAACTTAGTGACATTGAATGAAATATATAAAGTCTTTTTTGAAGTTGCTAACAGAGAATATTCGAATCCTCAAAACGATTTTATAAAACCAAATGATTTTGAATCGGTTGATAAAATGTCAAGCATGCTATTAGATCATAATGTTGGGAAAAAATATTTTTTACAAATTAAAGTTATGTGCTCAATAGCACAGCAATTGCCTTTTAGCACGCTAAAGTATTCGCAGGAACTGTTTGAGATAACTCGTGATGCCGAAACTGCACATAAAGTTGTTTTATCACTTATAAACTGTAAAGAAACTTCAGACGAAAAATATAGTAAATATATTGAAGCTATCAAGGATTCCAATAATCCTAATGTTTGTTTGGCTATTGCTAACGCGAAAATTATTTGTGGAAATGAGACGGAAGCTGAGTATTATTTATATAAATCGCTTTATCTATTAAATGGAAATGATGATTATAATATCCTTAGAGACTATTTTTCAATATGTGTAGGTTATTTCCAAGGATTACATGATGATAAGCCATTAGATACTATAAAAGGTAAATGCGTTTTATTTTTAGAGAATATAGACAATTCTAAGGTAATTGAAGTTATTCTTGATTCAGAGCCTGAGTTCTCCGATGAGTTTAATAAAAGTATGGACGTTGAACATATACCTTTATCAAGCCCTGATTATGCTAAATTATATAGTTGTGGACCAAGGCAAATTGTAAAATTCCATAATAAAAAGTATCGAATTGTAAGCATTATGTCAAGAATGCAATATGGATATAGATATATTTTTCGTAAACTTCAAGAGAATCCGGGTGAATTTAAAGGCACTGCATGGGTTATATCAGCTGATAATCCTGAGGAAATGATTGATAAAATGAAATCAATTATGGATAATACGGATCATATAAATTCTCTGTTAAGCTTATATCATTTAGAACAAAATGATATTGGGCTTCCTATTGATAGTTTGTCTAGTGGAGATTATAATAAATACATTCATTCGCTAAAGTATTTATTATATGGTAATAATCAAGCGTTGTACGCTGGGCAAGTTATGTATAATTCTACATATAAGAAATATGTGCCCGATATATCGACAATTGCATTACTTGCAACTTTAGGAAGTCTAGATATTATAGATGAAATAAAAAAAGATATAGTAATACCACAAAGCTATTTAGACTTTGTTAAAATTCATTATTTGCAATCAAAACAAGATGCTAACGCAAATGTAACGACTTTGTCTTTTGTGGACGGAAAACCTACTATGTATGAATTTGATAAATCAATATCTGAAATATGGGAATTAATGTACGATTTCTGTTTTAGCTGTGAAAAAGAGACTGTATCCAATCAAGAACGGATTGCATGCAATGTTGACGGAAATCTGTCATTAGAAAAGTTGCTAGTGGGTTTCAAATTATCAATGGTTCATTTAGATGCCATAGCATTAACTCGTAAACAGAATGCAGCTTTTGTTTGTGATGATTTGTTTTTTCGTAAGATATCTACAATAATGAAAATCGCAAATGTAAATATTGCCTCCCTTGCCTACTCTGCTTCTAAATGGGATTTTCTTTTAAATCTTTCAAAGACAAATTACATCTATGTTCCAATTCGAGCAAGGGACAACAATATGATGAAAGAGTTAATCCATAATCTAATGAATGGAGAAAAAAAGAAACTCTATTATGGATCTTTAATAAATATGATGCAAAAAGCATGGCTAAATATTATAAAAACACTACAAAACAATGAATAATATTTCTTCTGCTGTATATTTATTGCGGAAAATGACTTTGTAATAGGATTGGCTGCACACCGTTTCCGATGTGCAGCCGAAAGCATTAGTCTGTTGTATCCATTATCTCGATCATGAAAGCAGCGCCAAGCTTAAAGCCTTCCTCAAAATCCTGTAATCCCTCGCAGGCTGCGGTAAGATGAATAGCATCTGCGTAGTTTTCGAGGAGTTCCTTGCAATCGGGGTACTTGGCAAGTATGTCCGCGCCATACTTCTCAACCTCGTCTTTGGCTTTGAAGTAGCGTTCAGTGGTCGGTGTGGGAAGTGAGCAGGGGCTTATCTCTCCGTAATAGAGCTTTTCAAGTATTGATTTCATAGTAGTTTTCCTCCGTAGATTTATTAAATTGTCTACAGATAAGCCCTGCGGATTGGTTCTTATTTGGCTCTTATTTTTACAAAAAGCCGCCAAAAATGACTTTTGATTACTTTAAGATATATCGCGCAATGCCTTATTGTAAGCGGGATCACGCAACGTTAAGCAAAATTGCTTGAAGTTGAATTTGAAATTCAAGTCCAGTAACAGGAGCCACTTGTTTTTACCCGTGAAACCGCTTGTAGAGCGGCTTCACGGGATTTTAATTTTATCGGATTTTAAGCGCTTGGTCGTTATCCGGTCGTTATTTCGACAATTAGGACGCTGCGGGGAGAGCTTCGGTCTTTTTCTTGTGACCGAGCGGGAGCGCATTTGCGACTGCCTGCATAGCTACCGCCTGTGCTGTCTGGAACGCGTGAGAATATACCTGCAAAGTTGTTACCGGCGTTGAATGTCCTAAACAGCTCTGAACGGTCTTGACGTCTATGCCCGCATTGATCAGAAGGCTCGCGTTCAAGTGTCGAAACAATATGAAAAAGTGTTTATGAAGCGATGACCTCGCAAGTGTCTATAAACACATTGAAACGGTGTTCTTTGTTAAACTTCTTAACATGGTAATTGATTCTGAATCCGAACGGTACACAGGTAAGATAGAAATCTACTACATGGTTTTCCTGCACTACGATCTTTTTAAGAAGTTCGCCATACACTTTGGTATTGTCAGTATCCATGCCGGCTGTCTTGTTCACAAGTTCAATATAGTTCCGGATAGCGTCAAGCTGTTTCTTGTGAACATCAGCAACATTCTGACCGGAAGCAATAGTTTCAGATAGTTTAGAAATTTCCTCATCGTAGTATGCTGTCTGCTGTTTAAGTTCTTCTTTTGTGATGAGCTCATCCAGCATAAGGTCGATAGCTTTTCTCTTTTTCTTATTCAGAGCGTCGATCTCAGCTTTTAAAGGAGCGGGATCAAAGGCGGGCTTTGTGGACTGCATTTCGGAAATATTTTCAAGTAAATGCTCTGTAATATCATTACGCATGACTTGAATGTGCTCAATAAGATATTTCATGCATGATTCAAGTACACGCTCATTTACCTGTTTATTATCGCAGCCAACTTCCGCTCCGTTTGCGTCAACCCTGTGATTTGTACCGTATTTTCTACGATTAACACACTGGATTCCTCGATTGGTTTCAGTGGACTTTCCGCTTATATTATAAGTATATCCACATTTACCACAGCACACCTTGCTGCTGAACCAATAGTGACGAGAATATTTTCTTCCTTCCCTTGCGAGCTTTCCTCTTTCTTCGATCTGCTTCTGCGCCAATTCCCAAATCTCACGGGATATGATTCCCTCATGATGATTTTTAATTGTTATAAGGGGAGCTTCAGGATTGTCACCATTATTCTGAATGACCTTTTTAGTAAGAAAGTCTGTTGAGTAGTGTTTCCACTGTGTCAGATCACCAACATATTTGTCATTTTTGAGTATTCTGCAAACTCCGTCCTCACGCCACATCTTACCGCGCACTGATAATAAACCTGCTGCGTTAAGTTCGTTAGCTATCGTGTGACAGCCTTTTCCCTCATACACATAACTATGGAATATACGCTTTACGACCTCCGCTTCATCAGGCTCGATCTCAATTTCGCCTTTATGGATTCTGTATCCAAACATTTCAGAAAATCCATAGACCCAGCCATTTTCCATTTTTCTGCGGATACCCCACTTGACACGCTCTGAAATTTTACGGGATTCCTCCTGCGCTATGCTCGCCATGATCGTCAGGCGGAGTTCTCCGTCCTTATCACTGGTGTCGATACCGTCATTCATAAAGATAACTCTGATACCGAGCGCGGTGAGTTTACGGGTAAAGCAAAGTGTATCAACGGTGTTTCTTGCGAAACGGGATACTTCTTTGGTGATGATAAGTTCGATTTTTCCGTTCTCGCAGTCCAAGATCATTCTGTTGAAAGCATCTCTTTTCTTTACCGACGTACCGGTAATACCCTCGTCATAATAGACCTCGACTAAATCCCAGCCCTCATGCTCAGATATATATTCCGTGAAATATTTTATCTGTGCGGCGAGAGAATGCAATTGGTCAGACAAATCTGTGCTGACGCGACAGTATGCCGCTACTTTTGTGTTGTTCATGTTCCTCCTTCCCTCCATTTTTCAGGAGATAAAAAATATCTCCCCACAAATCCATTATATCACTTTCACACACTAATGTCAAGAATTGTTTTGTAGGAATGGGTGCTATCAGGATATGGATTTTAATTTCTATTGGATTTGTGGGGAGAACCTAAATTCATGCTGCGCTTAAATCGTTATTTTTCTCTTTCTTCGAGTCAGCTTTCTTTTTCTGCAACTGCAAAAGAATGTCAAGTTCGTCCGCAGTTATCAAGCCTTGTCTGTAAAATTCCTTGTAGTACCCGATCTCGACAGCGGCGATAAATGCTTCGGCACACTCTTCGGGAATTTCTATTTTCGGAGATTCAGATACCGTTTTATCGGCATCTGTCTCCACGGGTACAGCGGTCGGCGCAGCAGAAGAACAATTCTCCGGCTCTACGTCGGTCGTTTTAAGTAATTCATTTTCTCTCATTTAGCTCCTTTCGTGCAAAATTGCAACTTCCATGTTTCTCCCAAACTTATCTTTTCTGTTTAATGCAGCGATTTTTCTGTTTTTATTCTTCATCGTCTGCATCGGTGTCGTCATCGGAATCGTTAATAATATCGTCAATGATACTATTTAAGGATCTCGATTTTTCATTTTTCGGCGGCAGCGGCTCCGGGGCGGTATCGCTTATTTCTGTACCTTTCACGATAGCGATCTCGGCCGCCTTCCGCTTTTTCTTTTCGGTTTCCACATACTCCCGGATCTCATCGTTGAGGAAAATGAACGCGATCATATCCTCAAACTCGGACGGAGTAATGTCATCTCCGAATTTTTCGTAGATAAGTTCTCCCATCTTACGACAGTTCTGCGTTTTCTGCCTGTCCAGCTCGGCGCTAAGTTCCTTTTCGAGCTTTGCGAGCTTCGCCTCGGCCTTATCGACCTCGGACATCAGCTCGCGCTGTCTTTTCTGCGTTTTGGCAATACTCGTGCGCAGAGCTTCGGTCTTCTGTTCTTTTGTCATGTGGTTTCCTCTCTTTCTTTTTCTGTAATTTTTATCTGCAAAGTGCAATTTCCGCTGCTGCTTTTACTGCAATTCTCGGCACGCCGGCGAAGATACCGATTATCACAGCTTCCGGCAGCAAGGTTGATTGAGAGCTAACAAATTTATCAGAAAGAACGATTATTAAAAATAAATGAAACTAATCTGAAAAACTGAGTAACTAACCAACCCCGTAGGGCGCACTTATACAAACGTTCCGTTTGTTAAGCGCGCAAGGGACACATTCCCTTGACTCTTGGACTAATGCGGCACCTGCGGTGCCGCGGGAAAAGCGGCTAACGCCGCGCATGAGCACCGCAGGAGCGTCGAAAAATGATAGCGTTAATGCCGTAAAGGTTTGCTGGTGTTTTTAGACTTGACAGTTGTATCGGGCTTGGGCTTCTCAGGTGTTTCAACGGATTGCTGTTTCTGCTGATCTTCCTGCTTCCGTAACTGGATATAGGTTTTCAATATCTCATTCCAATCGGGCGGATAATAACCATGGTCAAAAACATATTCTTTTGCCTTGTTCATGTTCTCTATTACGGAATTTACCTCATCATAATTTTTCTTGGCATAGACGAGCTTTTGCCATTCATTTACTGGTTCCGTTACAGAATAAGGAATACTTCTTCTCTGTAACAAAAACTTCAGAACGGAAATAAAATCTCCTTTGTCCTTGTACATAGCCAATTCAGAATACGGACATCCAACCTCTTCTTCAATAAACTTGATCTGTAAGTCACGATGCTCTTTCGTTATTTTTCCTATTTCTTGCTGAATAGAGTCAAGTTTATATTTCGTGTTTTTGATCTCTATCTGCAAATTCAGCAGCCCGCGATCTGTCTTTTTTCCTTTTTTCTCTATCGCGCAGGCTCCTGCACCGAGATGTACGGTTG
Source organism: Ruminiclostridium sp. (assembly GCA_017941355.1). GTDB lineage: Bacteria > Bacillota > Clostridia > Oscillospirales > Ruminococcaceae > Ruminiclostridium_E. The sequence continues at coordinate 7,134 of JAGAWN010000021.1, forward strand.
GGATTTTGTCAATGCCCTGATCCTTGTAGCTACGATGATCTATGCGCTCATCGGAAACAAAGTACAGTTTATGATTGCACCAGTCCGCCCATGATTCCCGCCATTGCTCCAGCAGTGCCTTGTCATTCCACGAACGATCTTTTGTCGTAAATCCGTTTGCATTGACACGGCGAGTTGTCAGCAAAATGTGAACGTGGGGATTTCCGTCCTGCTTGTCATGAATCGCAAAATCCGCGCACATTCCCTTTGACGTGAAGTTCTGCGCGACAAAGTTCCGCACAAGGTCGATCTGTTCGTCCCGGGATAATTCTCGCGGAAGTGCAGCATCAATGCTGCGCGCGGTTTGGCTGTTTTTGCGTGTTTCCTTTTTCTCCGTAGCGTTCCAGAGCACCGATCTTTCACGGAATCGTTCGGGAGCTCCCGCAGGCAGCAGAATCTCCTCATGAACAACTTCGTGCTTGCGTCGGTAGTCATGGGTGACACCGTCTCGCTCATTTTTGATTTTCTCTCCGGCGATGTAAGCTGCTTTTGCGACACAGCTTGCACCGGCGCTTCGGGATGAATTTGTCAATAATGCTTGACACATTTTCTTCAATCGGAAAAATGCTGTAAGGAATAAGCAGGTAATAGCGTTTATGCCGCGAAAGCTTATTGACAATGAGTTTGAGTATGGTAGGCTGGTAGCTGCCGACAGGCGC
>JAGAWN010000199.1 GCA_017941355.1 Ruminiclostridium sp.
CTCCGTATTTACAGGGAGCGTGCAGTGAACGATATCTTTTATCGTTTCGCGGCGCAGATCGCAGTTTATCCCGCCGACTTCGTTATCGTCGATACGTCGCACGATCTCCGGCGGCAAAACTTCTTGATTATCGATCTCGGTAATAAAGCCCACATCTATCTCGTCCGCGGGGGAAAACAGCATATACGATGTTTTATTTCCGTAACTTGGAGACGGTTCGTGTTTTTCAAAGGCTTCCATGTCGATTGTTCCAAATGCAGAGCCGATGTTTGTCGCGGTACTGCCAAGCAGGATATGATACCCGTTCTTCAGGTATTTCGGGTAATAATCGTATGTCAGATCGAGCCGGAGACCGTCAAACTTGTAATCGGTTATCACGATAGTACAATCATCATATTCAAGCGCTGCAACACCATTATGATATATCATTTTTCCGGTATTTTCATTGACCGCAGGCTGAACATTATCCGCATTCACGGTCGCAGTGAATGTATATTCGGGAACATCGAAATCATCATGAACGGTAGGCGGGATTATCAGGTCAATGCTGTCCGCAGGATTTTCCAGTTCAACAGTCATGGAGCAATTCTTTATTCTTTCCGGAACGGAGAAGCTGTTTGTCACAGTAAATATGTGCTTTAAGTTCTCATCAGGTTCACCCATAAAGGGAAAAGCGTCCATATTCTTCATGCCGTTTACAAGCAGGTGCCAACTTTTTTCTGGATCATTATACTTTTCAAGTTCGTTATCAAATAACACGTCCCAATTCAGATTAAGTGTCTTTCCGTCAAACTCATAGCTGTTTATTATGACAGTTACGGCTAATGTTCTTAGTTCAAATGTCGCAGGAACTTCTGTCTTTGCTTTTGATACGGTCATTGCTTCCGTTGTCTCTGCTTCATTCTGCGCCGGCTCGGTCATATCCTCATGATACCCCGCGCCGTTGCTGCTCCCGATCCCGCCCTCTTTAAGCCCGCCGTGCTCATTCAGCCAGTTCAGCCCGAATACCGCTCCGGTGAGAACTGCGGCTGTCCCGGCTATGCCTGCGACTACGCTGAGGGCTTTATGTCCTTTTGTCGGTGTTGGCTGTACTTCATACGCCTGCGTATTGTATGTTCTTTCGTTTTCGTTGTTATTGTTCATTGTTTTTGCCCTTTCCAGTATGTTGTTGACTACTGTTTCATCATCGGGGCATGAATGTTCTTTCCGGATATCGGAAAAAGCTTTTTTGAAAAACATTTTATAATCCATGATCGTTTTCTCCTTTTTCCAAAAGCAGTCTGAGCTGATTTTTGCCGCGTTTTATCCTTGCTCTCACGGCAAATATGCTTATACCCAGTATTTCAGCGATCTCATTCACGGTATATTCCTCATAGTAATACAGGTACAACGCAATGCGGCATTTCCTGCTGACCTTCATAAGTATCGGAATAAGACTGTTTTCGTCTTTATTATAGTTCATTCCGCTTGTCTTTTCCGAGGCGGCTTCCAACGGCAGCGAATATCTGTTCCAGTGTGATCTCAGAATATCCTTGCATTTATTCATAGTACATCGGAGCAGCCACGCCTTGACGTGCTCATCTTCGTTAAATTTCCCATTATGAAGGTACAGCTTCAGAAATACTTCCTGTGCAATATCACAAGCATCACTCGGATTTTTACAGCCGCACAATGCTGCACTGTAAACACTTGAATAATACTGTCGTACATATCGCTCAAGTTCACTTCCGGTCATTCCTACCCTTCTTTCCGTATTAAGGTACCTTTGACAATAACACGATCCGGTCATTAAAAATTAGACTTATTTTTGAAAAGTTTTTTAAATTTAGCAAAATCACTAATATTATACATCAGTTTTACAGCAAATGCAACAAAAGCCCCGTACCGCTTTTTTCAGCGATACGGGGAAACGTTTATTCATCTATGTTTGTTGCAGTCCCTACAATGCCGCCTTCGAGCGCTGTCGGTTCAGCTTCATCTTCCGGGAAAGATATCGTAAGGCACGGACCCGTACACCAGCCGGTAGCGCCGACTGCGGCAATAACATCACCTGCGCGCACGGTGTCACCCTCGGTCACATAAAAGTCGCTGAGATGTCTGTATCTCCATTTTCTTCCGTCAGCCGCCTGTATGGTGATGTAAATGCCTTCTCTGTACCCCGGGACGTTTCTGGAGAATGTTTCGATAACTGTACCGCTCGTGATCGCCTTTATCGGAACACCTTCCTCACCAACGGCGAAATTGAACATGATCTCGTCGCTGTTAGTCCATTTATCGCCGTCATAGTATGACACTTTCTCCTTCTCCAGCTTATCAAACGGGAAGCAGTAATCCTCGCCTGCGTACTGTTTCAGAATGTCGATAGCATCGTCACCCTCCCAGTAGCCTGTCCGCGGGTCGGTAACTCTCATAGCGCCTGTCAATACATCAGTCAGACCGCCGATATTCTCAAAGCTCAGAACATACAGCACATTACCGTCATCAATAAGTGCCAAAGACCATATATCAACAGTATTGAGACTGCCCTGCACATTTTCTTCCCGTCCATAGTATGTATCGACTGTCAGACCGAGATTGTCGCTGAAATATGACTCGTGTTCAAGCTTTTCCGGGTCAAACCCGTTCATTTGTGCAAGCCCGCTTATGCGGTCTTCGGGCGTATCTGC